>JBBRLA010000757.1:0-3810 GCA_038231615.1 Polyangia bacterium
CGATCTCGACCCCGCCGAGGACGGGGACTCCGTCGGCGGTCTTCACGCGGTAGGGCAGGAGCCAGTCCCCGAGCGGGAAGATGGAGGGAGCGCTGAAGTCGCAGGCGTCCTCCTCCAGCACGCGCACCGCGCCTCGGGCCACGGTGAGATCGTTCGGGTCGTCGTTCACGTCATCGCGGCCAATCGCCACTACCGCTACGCGACCGCCGGCGACCACTGCCAGGCTGGCGGCGCCCGGGGAAGGCAGATCGAAGTCCTTGCCCCCGTTGCAGGTCGCCCCCGGGCGAGGCTGGATCAGGAGGCGCCCATCCCGCATCATGGCCTTCTTCGCGGTGGTGCAAGGCTGCATGAGCAGCCGATCCCCGGCCGAGGTGTAGGCCACCGCCGAGGTGTAGTTCAGCATCGTCGGGGTACCGGACTCCATCCCGCTCTTCGGGTCGAAGCGGCGCAGGACGGACTTGCCGATCCCTGATAGGGCGCCGCAGTCGGGGTCACCGCCAAAGCCTGCCGGCGTACCAAAGATGACTTCCACCCTGCCGTCCGGGGCGTAGGCTGCCGAGATCGGCGGACCTTGTGGACTCGGGCCGATGGGGAGGGTCATGACGTCCTTGCTGGTCCCCGCCCGCAAGCCGGCAACGTCGCGGACCAGGGCGATCTGGCCGCCTCTCTCGGGAGCGGGATTGGCGAGGTCGTAGCGCAAGAGTACCGCCGACTCGTCCTTCGGGCTGACCACCATGGCGTGCACCTGCGGACCGGCGATTTGCACCGGCGCTGTGGCCTTCACATGCAGGGTGTCGATGACATACAGGTTCCCCGAGAGGGTCGCCGCCAGCACCGCAAGCCCGTCCGCCGTCGCCGCCGAGGCCACCACCGAGGAGGCAGGCATGGCCGCCCCATCGAGCTGGACGTCATACTGCGAGAGCAGCGGGGTGCCGGAGTTGGGATCGATGACTCGCAGGAACGAGTCGTCGCGCAGTTGGTCCTCGATCTGCCGACCAGGAGAAAAGACGGTGTCGTTGCCCGTGAACGGATAAGGCGCCACCAGCGGCTGGTTGCCGCCAAAGAAAAAGAGCGGCCGGCGCAGGTTGAAGGTGTAACTCTGGCTCTGCCCGTAGGCCACCTCGATGTTCCTGGTGAGCGCCAGGCCAAGCACTTGCTGTCCGGCGGACCCCAGGGCCACCAGGCGCAGGTCCCGCCGGGTCAGGAGCGGCACCGGTCCAAGTCCGAGATCTTCCGGTTTGCCGCCACCGGGGCGCCGGGTCGGATCATAGGAAGCGCTGGCGATCAGGGCGTTTTTGTTCTGAAGATCGCGCAATTCCAGGGAGGTCACTCGAGGATCGGCCAGCGGCGAGAGCGCGTGATCGTCTGGCGAGGTCACCAAGAAACTCACCGTCCCGGGATTCGCGTCGCCGCAGCCCCCGAGCCAGCCGACGACCGCCCCCAGGAACAAGACCTGGACCGGAGAGAGAACCCATTTGCACATGTCGCCTGGAATGTAACAAAGCGGGTTGGGAAAAACCACCCGTCAGATCCCGTCCGTACCGCCAAGATTGAAAATCTGCCTCGCCGGACGTAACATGGCCGTCGCGATGTTGCCAGAAAGCCAGAGGCGGGGAACCGAGGCGACTTCGTCGGCGCCGCTCCAGAGCATCCCCGCGGTCTTTGGACGATTCCTGCTCTTGAAGCGTCTTTCGCGGGGGGGGATGGGGGAGATCTTTCTGGCCAAGATCGGGGAGATCGAGGGGTTCGAGAAGCCGATCATCATCAAGAAGATCCTGCCGAATCTGGTGGAAAACCAGGACTTCATCGCCCGCTTCGTCGATGAGGCGCAGGTGGCGATCAAGCTGAACCACGCCAACATTGCTCAGGTCTACGAGGTGGGCAGGGTCGACGGCGAATACTTCCTGGCCATCGAGTACGTCGAGGGGCGGGACTTGCGCCGCCTGATGCACCGCTTCCGCGAGCAGAGGATCCGCCTGCCCATCGACCTGTGCCTCTACATGGCGCGGGAGCTGGTCTCGGGGCTGGCCTATGCCCACAGGCGCACTGACAGCAAGGGCACGCCGCTGGCCCTGGTTCACTGCGACATCTCGCCGCCCAACGTCATGGTCTCTTTCGAGGGCGAGGTGAAGATCATCGACTTCGGCATCGCCCGCAGCGTCCTGCGCACCGCCGGCTCCAACCCCAACATGGGGTTCGGCAAGTTCGGCTACATGGCGCCGGAGCAGCTGATTCGAGGCGGGGACATCGATCGGCGCACCGACATCTACGCCGCGGGGGTGGTGCTTTATGAACTGCTGACCGGCGAGCGGCTCTACCCGTTCCCCGAGGGCGCGGACTACCGGCAGATCGCCCGCACCGTGTGTCAGGGACAGTTCCTTCCCCCCTCACAGCGGGACAGCGGGCTCGACCCCTTACTGGACGCCATCGTCGGCCGGGCGCTGGCGACGCAGAAGGAGGACCGCTACCAGAATGCCGAGGAGTTCCGTGACGCGCTCCAGCAGAAGCTCTACCAACTGAGCCCGACCATCTCCGCCGACTCGCTGGCCCACGTGATGAACGAGCTGTTCACCGAGGAGCGCGAACGCGAGCGGGCCGAGCTTCTGGAGATGCGCGCCGTCGATGTGGGGGCATTCCAGGACGAACTGGCCGGGTCGGCGACCCACACGGTGACCTTCGCCAGGGCCAGCATGGGGAAGCGCCTTTCCGGGCTCCTGCAGGTGGTCTCGCCCATCTCGTCCCCCCGCGATAGGGAGGAGGCCCCAACGTCAGGGGTGACGGCGCTGCCGGCCTCGATCGACGCGTCACGGCCGACGCCCCGGCCGCTGCGGGGGGCGGTGGTCGGCCTCATCGTGGCGGCGCTGGCGGGCGGCGGTGGCTTGACCCTGCTTTTGCGGGACCGGGGGAAGGACGCCAGCGCCCTGTCCATCGGGGGGCCGGTGCAGAAGAACGACCAGCAGAAACTCCACGAGGGCCAGCCCGCCGTTCCGGTCCCCGTCGCCGAGCCCCTGGTGATCGAGCCCGTACGAACGCCAGTGCCCAAGCCGCGCCACGTTACCCCGCGGCTTAATACTCCTGCCGCGGTCAAGGCACGGACCCCCGCCAGGCAGCAGGAGGTCACGCCCGCGGTGCCCGAAGTCAAGCCGGGCATCAGCCCCCAGGCCGTCGAGGCTAAATTCAAGCAGATCGGCAACGAGTACACCGACTTCAAGAGGAAGTTCGGCTCTCGGCTGGAGGAGAAATGGCAGCAGATCCTGCAAGAGGCGGCCATGGGACGCAAGGATCAGCATCTGGAAGACCTGTTGAACCAGCTACGCAAGGAAATGAACAAGGCCAGGGGCGCGGACTGAGGTTCTCGATTAGGATTCACCCGACGCCATGCCGAACCTGAAAAGACACGTGTTCATCTGCACCAACCGCCGCCCTCCGGACAGCGCCAAGGGCTCCTGCGCGGCCAGCGGCTCCGAAGCGATCTGCGAGGCCTTTAAGAAGGAACTGCATGCCCGCGGCCTCAAGGGACAGATGCGAGCCAATTCATCCGGCTGCCTGGACCAATGCGCCCGGGGCCCAAGCGTCGTGGTCTACCCGGAGCAAATCTGGTACACGGTGCCCACCCTCGCCGATGTCCGGGAGATCGTCGAAGAGCACGTCGTTGGCGGGCGGCCCGTCGAACGACTGCGAATGAAAGACCCGCAGGAAGGCGGCCCCGGGACCCCTCTTCGTTGAACCGAGACGCCTGCGGCGCTTCGCGATCGTTGAACCGCGACGCCTGCGGCGCTTCGCGATCGTTGAACCGCGACGCCTGCGGCG
>JBBRLA010000758.1:0-3810 GCA_038231615.1 Polyangia bacterium
AGTTGCAAGAGCCTGTTCGAGGTCAGGATGAAGCGATCCGGGGCACGATGGAAGCCGGGCACTGGAGATGACATCGTCCGGTTGCGCGCTCTGGCGTTGAGCGACCGATGGGACGCGGCTATGCAGTTGGTCCTGGAGCCCCTGCGCACGGGTGTGCTTCTGGAGTCGGGCCTCCGACGAGAACCCGAGCCAATCATTATGTCGATTGAACCCTTGGCGAGGAGCACCGACGAGTCCATGCCAACCTTGCGGGGGTCTGACCGGTCTGACCGGCTGAATGCCATCCCTCCAACCCGAATCTGCTGAGCTGGTCTGCCCGGAGAAACCGGAGAAACCCTGGCAGTCCGCGGCAATAAAGGGGTTAAGGTTCCTCGCGGTCAAAAAACGAGGCACTTGTGGCACTCCGTTTTCTTGGGAGAGCCCGTGCTTGCCCTGGCCAAAGGCACTGCCCAGCGCGGTAGCCGAGATCAGGCGCCGGCCATCGTCCAGCACGGCGCAGGGATTTCGGCATCACCGATCTTCAGCGTCCGCTGTGGGTCTCGCGTGGAAGCGCAAAACCCGTGCCCATCTGCTCCATAGGCCCGACGCTAGCACAATCGATCGTGGTGTCAAGCCTGGTGTGTGATGTATATACAGCGGCACATGACTGCCTCACGAAAAGCCAAGGCTGCCAAGGCCGACGAGATGGGCCGCACCCGGTTCAGCTTCTTCATCTGGAAGCAGTACAAAGAGCGAATCACGGCCGTTCTCGACGAGGGACGAAAGATCGGCGCCCTTCCGATGTCGTGCGATGGCCTGGCCTCCTTCATTAATGAGGCCATCGGCCGAGAGCTTCAGCGAGTCGAGACGGCGATCCGCAACGCCAGCAAAAAGTAGTAGACCCCTTCTCCGTCGGAAAGAATCTCAAACTCTCCTCTTGCACTTGTAATACCCCAGGATGCATAATAGGCATACAACAACATAACGACACCGCCGGAGGGATCCGACGGTGCCGGGTGATCGGCGCGGCTTTCTTTTCCAGGGACCGCCACGCCGGCACCAAGGAGGGACTATGCCAAAGGTTCAGGGGACACGTCTACCTGCCAAGTGCCAGGTCTGCCTTCGGAGGTCGGGTCTTGCCACCCACCTCGACGAAGACTTCATCGGCCTGCTCTGCGATCGCTGCCACTTCGCCCTGGTCCAGCTTCTGCGGCTGCTGGTGGAGGGGGCCAGGTCGCTGCGCCAGGTGGACCGGCAGAAGGTGGCCCAGATCGTCAAGGCCGCCCTGGTCTTTGGGGCAGGGGGTGGACGATGACCCTCAAACGCATGAATCCGGGCCAAGGTCCCCGCAAATCTCCCCAACTCGACGGCAAGTACAGCTTCGGCGACCTCGTCGAAATCCAGCTTGCCCCGCTGCGCCCCTGGTTCCCTCTCCTCATCGAGCGCGTCACGGCTGATGAACTGACTGGCCGCCCCCCGAAGGAAGACAGGGACCACGGCCGCACCTTCACCGTTCGGCCGGGCGAGGGGGGCGGCAAGGTCCGGGACCTCCACGGACGGCGCATGATGGAGGTGCAGACGCAGATCGCCACCATCGCCGCCGCCGCCCGCTTCGAGCGGGTGCCCGGGGCCCCTGCCCCCCTGCGCCTGGTCCACTGCGGGCCCGCAGAGCTTGTGCCGGTGCCGAAGGAGCTTCCGCCGGTGCGCAGCGACGCCTACCGCGAGTTTGTGCGGGGCCACGTCTGCATCGCCTGCGAGAGAACGAACCGCCCCACCGAGGCCCACCACGAAGGGCCCCACGGCTTCGGCGTCAAGTGCGATGACCTTTTGTGCGTCTCGCTCTGCGCCGGCCTCGACGGGTGCCACAGGTTCTACACCGACAACAACCACCTTCCTGGGCTGTCTCGCGTCGCCTCGCTGGCGCTCATGCACGATGCGCAGCGCGTGCTCGTCGCGGCGTTTTGCCGGCGCCTGCTTCTGCTCCTTGTCCCTCCCTGTCTCGTCGGTGATGTCCCGAGCGAAGCCGAGCAGCACCTGTTTGACCTGCTCTATGAGGAAGAGCGGTCGGAGATGGCAGGAGGCGCCCATGCGTAACGCGCTTGCCGCCTGTATCCTCGTCCTTCTTGCTGCCTGCATCCCCGCCTCCGTCGTGCGCATCGCTTCCCACTTTCAGGACGCGACGCCCGCCCCGTGGGTGTCGCTGCGCCTCAGTGTAGACGGCCCCGTGGAGGACGCGGGCAAACTCCTTACCGAGAAGGCCGCCGCCGTCGCCCTGAGCTACCAGTGCGCCGTGCCGGCGCCGGGGGATGTCCAGCTTCTTTTCAAGGAGGTGAAGACGAAGGGCCAGGGGCGGGAACAGGCGGAAAAGACGGTGCTGAAGGGCGGGTTTTACTGCCTGAAACCCGGCGCCCCGCCACCCTTGCAGCCCCTCACCCGGCAGGAAGGAGGCGGCCATGCGTGATCTCAGCATCATCTACGTGCGCTACGTCGGCCCGACGAGCAGCGGGCCCAGGCTCGGCCCCTATCTCAACGACCCGGGCAAGCTCTGCCCCGCCTGCAATGCCGCCATCGCAGCCGGCGACGCCACCGCTGTCATTCCCCTTGGCCCCGGCGCCAATATGGACGCGCAAGAGCGGGCCCAGGCGGGCCGCGCCTATAACGCCGTGGCCATCGAGATTCACTGGCGCTGCGCGGGCGGTGCAACATGACGACCCTGCACGACATCCTGATCCTGCTTCTGCCAAAGACCCACCCGCACGCCCTGCGCCACAGCTTCGCCACGCACCTTTTGAACGCAGGCTGCAACCTCCGGGCGATTCAAGAACTCCTTGGCCATGAGCACCTGCTCGGCAGCACACCCGCGCAGGGCGGCGCCTGAGCCGCGCGCACCTCATGGCTTGCGGTCCTTTTCTCGGGCGGAGGGAAGCCGGACCGGGTCTCACAGAGGCGACCCGGACCCCCACCGGGCAGATCCTTGCCTTCTATTCCACCGCCGTCGGGCGGCCAGCAGGGCCCTCTCGGCGGTCCCGTAGATCATCACATCCATGGGCACAAGCTGCATCCGCGGCTGGCAGGGCAGGCCCGCATTGAACAGCCAGCCCTTTCCGTTGTTGGTGCACAGGACGGCGATCGGTTCCCTGCGGTCTGGGGACATCGAGGGAAAGTAACCAGTTCGCAGAGGGGTCTTCGCCGGTCTCATTTCTCACTCTCATACGCTCTATGAAGTGCAGCGTCCAGCCCGCTTCCGCGCTCAGGTGCTGGTCAGTTGTCAGCCTGGTCGATCGACCAGTCCCAGCGCTTCTCGAAACACCCCTTGTTCGTGCTCACGAATCGGCCCGATCTTGGTGCTTCTGGCCCTGCTCATCCAGGTTCTCGCCGCCCGCGCGCAGGAGCGCAGCGCCCTCTGCTGACCAGGGCATGCCCTGGAGCTTGAGGCGCGTGCCGGTGACGTGGTAGTTGTATCCGCTGCACGAGCCCCGTACTTCCGGGATAGGCCGGGAAAAGGCAGAGTGGGGCATGTCGATTCAGCCGGGAGAGGTATCCGCTGCACGAGCCCCGTAGTTCCAGGCCAGGCCCGGAGCAGGCAGAGTGGGAGTATGTCGATTCAGCCGGGAAAGGATTCAGTGCGAAGGCGTCTGCTCTTCGGCCGACGCGGGGAGGGGCGGCGGGATGGTGAGCGGCCCGAACTCGGCCTGGAGATGGGCGGGGTCGAGCCGAGCCCGAGTGCGGGCCCAGTACTTGGGGGCCAGTTCCAGGTAGCGGTGGCGGGGCCAGTGGCCCAGGACCCGGAACAGGTCGCGCAGGTAAGCCTCGGGGTCCAGGCCATGGAGG
>JBBRLA010000759.1:0-3809 GCA_038231615.1 Polyangia bacterium
ACAAGCCCTGAAACCCGCCGCCAACGCGCATTCCCTGCAGCGCCAATCCCCCTCCCGTAGCGCCCGCCGCCGGGCCGCCTCGGTCTCGACCCCGACCCTCTCGCCATCTGCGGATGAGGGCGACGTGGACAGCCTGCTCTTGGCCGGTCGCGCCGCCATGGACGCCTATGACTATGAGGCCGCCCGCAGCCCTCTGCATGCGGCCCTTGTGGCCTCGCGCGGCGCCCCTGCGCCGGCGCTGGCACTGCTCACACTTTTGGTGGACTGCCTGGGCGCTGACCCGGACGCCGTGTCGCTCCTCCCCTTGCTCTCGGCAGACTCGCTCGACGATTCGGAGGTCTGCCGGCTCCTGGCCATGGCGGCGGCCCGAAAGGGGGATGAGGATCTGGCGTTGCGTTTCTCGAACGGCTTGTCCGGGCCCGAGTCCGCGCAGGTCCTGGCCACGCTGTGCCAGAGCGCCCTGCAGCACGGCGAGGATCCCCAGGCGCTCGCCCTGGCGGAGCGCTGGCTGGGTCAGGCGCGCGCGGCCGACCCCTGCCAGGACGATCTGCTGCGCCTGGAGCAAGACGTATCCCGGCGCCGCGAGGCCCTCCGCGCCCCTCTGGAGCAGGACCTGTCCCGCCTCTTCGAACAGGGCACGGAGGCGGAGGCCGAAGCCGCCGCCAGCGCCCTGCTCGCGCGCTTCCCGGACAGTCGCGTAGCCGGCAAACTCATGCGCACGCTGGCTGATCGCCGCGCCAGCCGGAGCGCCGCCGATCGGCTGGCCCAGGCCATGGCCGCCCTTTCGGCCAGGGCCCCGCGCCAAGCCATGGCCCTGCTTCAGGATGCGCTCGCAGGCCTGGGGTCGGCCCCGGCGCATGAGGACCTGCGCGCCCAGTGCCGGGATGGCCTGGCGCAAGCCGAGATCGAGGCCCGCGCCCACGAGGAACAGGCGGCGTTGACCCAGGCGCTGGACCTGTTGCGCATCCCCGATGAGTCGGCGCTCCTTCACTATGTGGGCCTGGACCGGCGTCTGCGCGGCGCGATCCGGGCCCAGCGCCCGCTGCAGGAACTCGCCTGGCTGGACCAGCTTGCCGACGAGCGCGAGCGATCCCTGGGCCACGCCGAGGTCCAGGCCGTCGTGTGCCTTTCTCGCAGGCTCGGGCGCCTCGTCCCGCCGCAGGAGACCTTGGACCTTTTGTCTCCGTACGAGCGCATCCTGCGCCATATCCCGGATGCACGCGCGCTTTTTGCCGAACTCCATCGCGAGATCGCCGGGCAGAAACAGGCCGCGGCCAGCACCACCCTGGCCGCGCTAAATGAGGAGAATGTGAAGGACGCGGACCACGGCCTGCATCTCCTCCAGCGCCTGCGCGAGATCGACCTGCGCCTTCTGCCGGAGAAGGAGCAAACGCACTACGAGGACCTACGCCATCGCTTCGTCTTGGAGACCGAACACCAGCGACTTCTGGCCGAGCTCGAAGGACTGAAGCGGGGCCGGTACTTCCTGACGGCGCGCGACCGGGTCGAGGAGCTGCGCCAGGCCTGGTCCGAAGAGCAGTGGACCCCGCAGTGGGAGGAATATCTGCAGCACCTCCTGCGCCAGGTCGACATCAACTTTGGGCTGTGGATCAGCACCACGCCCGGTCCCGAGGACGAGTTGCGCGACTTCGACTTTGAGGCGGCAGCCAAGGGCGGCCTGCAGCGCTGGCTCCTGCCCTCAGGCGACGAGATACTTCTGGTGAGCGATGCCGGGCCGCTGCTCCTTTTGCGGGTGTTCGACGTGCAAACGCGGCGGGTGGTCCGTCGGGCGACGATCCTGGTCCCCACTGGCATCAAGCTGCGCCGCGTGGTGGTGACCCACGCCGGGGCCTGGCTGCTCGGCGCTACGGACTTCCTTCTGGTGGACCCGGTGACCTTCCGCTTGCTGCGGCACCACCGCATCCAGGATGTGCTCGGCAGCGAGCGCGAGCCGCGCGACGCCACCGCCACCGCAGACGGCGATTCGATCTGGCTGTCGCGCAACATCCAGGGCACAAGCCCCATGTATACGCTCTTCACCGAGGTCGGCGACGTATGGATGGTGGACGGCAAAAAGCCCAGGGAGCCCCGGCATGTGGGCCGACGCGGCATGCCGCTGCCGGTAAAGTGGCAGGGGGAGCAGGTGATCTTCTGCTGCAAGGATCGCATCGGAGCCGCGCTGCTTTCACCCCGCGGGACCGTCCTTTTCGACTACCCCACAGACGGGCTGATCGACATCCGCAGCGTGTCGCCGGACCCCACGGGCCCGGGGCTCCTGGCGTTCCGCTCGCCCCGGAACGACCTTATCAAGGAGGCCCGCACCGCCATCGACCGGCCGCTCTTGTTCCTGGTGGTGTCGCCGGACGGAAAGGTGGGCCCGCCCCAGCAGATGCCCGGCTGGGCGGGGGATATGTGGACCGGCGCGGCGACGATTGCCATCACCCAGGGACCCGACGCCGAGCGGTGCTGCATCGTGCGCGCGCGTGGCCTGCCGCCCCAGCCGCTCCACGCCCACGGGCTCCTGTGGCTGGGTCCGGCACAGGGCGCGGCCGCTACGGACCCGCCGGTGATCCTGAAAGCAGAGTCGGTGGGGCCGCAGGCGGTGCTGGTGGTGGGACCTTTTGCGGATCGGGCGGTGATCCTTGCGCCAACCGCGACCGGCGTGACCGCCGTGCCGCTGGGCGGGCCCGGGCTGCCACTGGACATTCCACGGGAGACTTCCGGCGATCTGGACTCCCCCCCAGACCCGGCCAACCACACCTACTGCCACATGCAACAGATCGGGACGGGCGAGTGCGGAGTGCTTCAGAAAAAGATCGTGGCGATGGGCACCGACTCTGCCTTCGGCGGACTGATCACGGAATACTACCGGCGGTACTTCAACGATCCCGCGCGGCTCATGGACCTGATGAGGATGCTGATGCACCTGCAGCAAATGCCCTATCTGGACAAGGTGCTGTACCGATTGCAGACCGTCTTCACCCAGCACGCGCGGGTGCGGATGTTCCACGCGGAGAATTACATGGGGAAAGCCTGGCCGGCGGCGCTGACCAGCATCAAGGACGTGCGTCCTGAAGAGGTGGACGGGCTGCACGTGCAGCACCTGCACCACCTGCGCGCCGTGATCCTTTCCTATAACGGGGCCACCATGGAGGCGCGGGAGGAACTGGCGCTGGCTCGGCAAACCCCAGGGGTCTGCCACCTGGATGCGATCGAGCGGGCGCTGACGCCGCTGCCTACGTCCTGGCGCACCGAGGACTGCTTCGGGCCCCATCCGGTGGAGTGGCGACTGGCGGGGCTGATGCGGGCCGCGGACGAGCTGCTGACGCAGAAGGACCCTGGGGGCGTAATCGCGCTGCTGGATTGCCGGATCGTGTGGCTTTCCCGGGACACGCAGCTCCTGGCGCGGCTGTGCCACGCGTGGCTGCAAGTGGAGCCCAAGGACGAGATCCTGCACTTCCGCAAGGCGCTGGCGGTGAGCATGTACTACGCGGTGCACGAGCGAAAGGTGCCCAGCGTGCAGTTGCCGCACCCGGACCAAGGCTGGGAGCGAACGCGGCTGATTGAGGAATCCCAGGCCGCCACCAACTGGCTGAACGAAAACCGCAAGGGAGAGGCGGGCCGGCTCCGTCCTTTGGCCGATCCGGCAGCCGAGCCGACCGACACGGCACCACCGGACCTAGCGAAATAAACCCGGTACACCTTCGGGGTTTGTCGCCGGCCGACGAGAAGCGTGAACGTGGACAAGCGAATATGAATCTGTCACGCTATACAGGTAGAATAATCCATTATAAAGCAAAGCTCGTCGT
>JBBRLA010000760.1:0-3808 GCA_038231615.1 Polyangia bacterium
CCGCAGCGCGCCGCGGCGGACGAGACCAAGCGCCTGGCACAGGACGCCGACATCGAAGGGCCTCTGTGCGGCTGGCGCGAGAAGGGCCACCGCCTGGCTTATCTGGGTACCGAGGACATCGACGGCACGCAGGCCCACAAGCTGCGCGTCACCCGCAAGGACGGGGACATCGAGTACCACTACCTCGATCCCGACGCCTTCCTGGAGATCCGCGTGGTCCGCGAGACCCGCGTCCGCGGCGTCGAGGAGATCAGCGAGACGGACCTGGGCAGCTATCAGAGGGTGGACGGGGTGCTGCTGCCGTTCTCCATCGAGACCGGCAAGAAGGACGGACCCAAGGGTGCCCGCTTCAACATCGAGCGCGCCGAACCCAACGTGGATCTGGCCGACGCCCTGTTCCGCTTCCCCGCCCCGGGAGAAAAGGTGCTGCGCAGCATCCTCCCGGGCCCCGCGCCCGTGGCCGCTCTGGCGACGGCGCAGGCCCCCGCCAAAGGGCCTGACACTGCCTCCGCCTCGCCGCGCGCTGTTGATTCCGGGGTGCTTTCCGGCCTGGGGGCGCGCAACATCGGCTCCGCGGCGATGAGCGGCAGGGTCTCGGCGATCGCGGCGCGCAATGAGGGTGGCCAGACCACCCTCTACGTGGGCGCGGCGTCGGGCGGGGTATGGAAGTCCCAGGACAGCGGCACCACCTTCAAACCGGTCTTCGACAAGCAGCCGGTGCAGTCCATCGGCGCCATCGCCATCGATCCCAGCGCCCCCCGCACCCTGTGGGTCGGCACCGGCGAGTCCTGGACCCGCAACTCGGTCTCCATCGGCGACGGTATCTACAAATCCGAGGACGGCGGCGAGACGTGGCACAACATGGGCCTTCCCCAATCCGAGCGCATCGCCCGCATCCTGATCCACCCCAAAAACGGCAACGTGGTCTACGCCTGCGTCCCGGGCAAGCTGTGGAGCGACAGCGCCGACCGCGGCCTCTACAAGACCACCGATGGGGGCAAGACCTGGGCGCTGCTTTTGAAGGGGGTAAACCTCTCGACCGGCTGCTCCGGGCTCTCGATGGACCCGAAGAACCCCGAGGTCCTTTTCGCCGGCCTGTGGGACTTCCGCCGCAAGGGCTGGACCTTCCGCTCCGGCGGCGAAAGCCCCAACGCCAAAAGCGGCAGCGCGCTCTACCGCACCGACAATGGCGGCAAGAGCTGGACGCAGTTGACCGATAGCACGAACCGGGGCCTGCCCGTGGGGCCGTGGGGCCGGGTCGAGGTGGCCGTGGCTCCATCCGACCCGAAGATCGTCTACGCCTTCATCGAATCGCCGGCCTCGGCGCTCTATCGATCGGGCGACGGGGGCCTGACCTGGGAGGCGCGCGACAAGAGCAATGGGGTCATCTGGCGCCCCTTCTACTTCGCCCGCCTGGTGGTCGACCCGACGCGCCCGGACCACCTGTTCAAGCCCGACCTGACCCTGGCGGTCAGCGAGGACGGCGGCAAGAGCTTCGCCCCGACGGGCGGCGGCTCCCACGGGGACTGGCACGACCTGTGGATCGACCCGCAAAACCCCAAGCACGTCATCGGCGGCGACGACGGCGGCCTGTGGCTCTCGTGGGACGGGGGCAACCGCTGGTGGAAGGCGGACAACCTGCCGATCTCGCAATTTTACCACGTCAGCCTCGACAGCAAGGACCCTTATCAGGTCTACGGCGGCCTGCAAGACAACAGCTCGTGGGTCGGCGATTCGTCCTACCCGGGCGGCATCAGCAGCTCGCGCTGGGAAAACCTCTTTAACGGCGACGGCTTCTGGATGCTGGTCGATCCCACCGACCCCGACTCGGTCTACGCCGAGTCGCAGGGCGGCAACATCGGCAGGGTCAACCGCAAGACCCACGCCGCCCGCGACATCCAGCCCACGGCCGGTTATAAGGAGAAGCTGCGCTTCAACTGGAACACCCCGATCCACGTCAGTCCGACACAAAAGGGGACGATCTACATCGGGGCGCAGTTTCTCTTCCGCTCCCGGGACCGGGGCGACACCTGGGAGCGCATCTCGCCCGACCTTTCCACCAACGACCCGCAGAAACAGAAGCAGGAGGAGTCCGGCGGGGTGACGGTGGACAACTCGTCGGCGGAGATGCACACGACGATCTACTCGATCAGCGAGTCGCCCAAAGACGCCCGGGTGATCTGGGTCGGCACCGACGACGGCAACCTGCAACTGACCCGCGACGGCGGCAAAAGCTGGGAAAACCTTGTCGCCAAGGTGCCCGACCTGCCCCCCGCCTCGTGGGTCAGCTGGGTCGAGGCCAGCCGCTTCGATGCCGCCACCGCCTACGCCGCCTTCGACCGCCACACTTTCGGGGACATGACGCCCATTGTGTACCGCACGAAAGACTACGGCAAGACCTGGGCCCGCATCGTCGGCCCCGAAAAGGGGGTGCGGGGCTACGTGCACGTCATCAAGGAGGATTCGGTCAAGGCGTCGCTGCTCTTCGTCGGGACCGAGCTGGGGCTGTGGATCTCGCTGGACGGCGGCGGCAGCTTTACCCAGTGGAAGGGAGGTAATTTTCCCAGCGTGGCGGTGCGCGAGGTGCAGGTGCATCCGCGGGACCATGACCTGGTCATCGCCACCCATGGGCGGGGCATCTGGATCGTGGACGATCTGACGCCGCTGCGGGCCCTGACCCCGGATTCCATGGGGCGGGCTGCGTTCCTGCCCGGGCGACCGGTGCAGCAGCGGATGCCGACCCACGGCGGCTGGGCCAATGGGGATGCGAGCTTCTCAGGCGACAATGCCCAGGGAGGGGCGATGATCACCTACTACCAGCCGACGCGGCACCTGCGCGGGCCGATCCTTTTGGAGGTACTGGACGACAAGGGGCAGGTGGTGGACACGCTGACGGCGACGAAGCGGCGGGGGCTGAACCGGGTGTCGTGGAGCATGCAGATGAAGCCGCCGCGGGTGCCACGGGCGGCGCAGATCGCCTTCGGCTCGTCGCAGGGGCCGCGGGTGCTGCCGGGGATGTACACGCTGCGCCTGACCAAGGACGGCAAGGTGATCGAGAGCCAGCTGAAGGTGGGGCTGGACCGCCGGGCGCCCTATGGGGTGGAAGACCGCAAGGCGCAGCTCAAGGCGGCGCTTCTGGCGCGAGACCTTTTTGGCGAGATGAGCACGCTGGTGGGTCGCATCGACGGGGCGCGGGAGGAGGCCGGGGCGCGCGCCCGGGCGCTGCCGCCGGGGGAGGAACTGGGGAAGCGGCTGCGGGCGCTTTCGGGCAGGCTGGAGGAGGTGAAGAAGAAGATCGTCGCCACCAAGGAGGGCGGCGCGATCACCGGGGAGGAGCGCATCCGGGAGCACCTGGACCAGCTTTATGGGGCGCTGGTCGGGTGGGAGGGGCGGCCGGCGCGCTACCAGGTGGAGCGCATCCAGGCGCTGCGCCGGGAGCTTCACGACGTGGCCCAGGAGTTTGCGGGCCTCGCGTCCAAAGAGGTGGAGCCGCTGAACGAGGAACTGCGGCGGCACAAGATGGAGCCGGTGCCCACCACGCTGCCGCCCGGGGCCAAGGCCGAGGCGGAAGGGGCCGATGGCGGGGCGTCAGTGACCGCGGCGCTGCGCTGCCTGCGCTCCCAAGGCAGGGAGTGCAACTTCGAGAGCAGCGTGGCGCGGGGGGCGGAACGACGCTAAACGACGCTAAACGGCTTGAGGTTCATATGCTGGGGTTACTGCGGCAGCGGGTCTTCGCGCAGGCCGAGGGCTGATTCGTGAGGCAGGAGGAACGCCTCGGGCAGGCCGCGCAGAAGCGCAAAGGGAGAGC
>JBBRLA010000761.1:0-3795 GCA_038231615.1 Polyangia bacterium
ACCTGCACCAGAGCGGACAGAGTGCCTGACCGGTGGATGACGCCATGCTTTGCCAGGTGGCCTATCCTGGGACCGGGAATTCGACCCACAGGTACAGTTCCGACACTACGATTTCGACCGGCGCGCAGGAAAGGCGCAGGGTCTCCCCCGCAGGCAGAATCTTGAGGTTCCAGTCCCCGTCTGCCTGGCGGGTATAGTGCTCGACCAGGATGCGGCGCTGGGAGATGAGTACGTACTCTTGGAAAGAAGGGATGCTGCGGTACTCGACGAACTTGTCTCCCCGGTCCGTGGCCTCGGTGGATGAAGACAGCACCTCGAAGAGCACGCAGGGGTTGACAAGCAGGTCCCGGCTCGCGTCGAAATAGGTCGGCTTGCAGGCGATGCTGGCGTCAGGGTAGCGGGCGCCAGCGGTCGCCGGGATATGTATCTTCATGTCCGACGTGAAGGGCCGGCAGGTGCTGGATCGGGTGATGAGCGCGTTGCGCAGGCAGCCGACCAGGTTGAGGGCGATGGCATCGTGTGGCTCGGCGCAGCCGGCCATGGCGACGATCTCCCGGTCCACGAAGTTATGCTTGATCTCAGCGGCCCGCTCGGCGGACAGATACTCCTCCAGCGTGATCCAGGGCTTGACGACGACGGCGGCGTTCATCTCCAGAGCATAGCTCTTCGCATCGCCTGGGACCAGAACCGGTTTGGCGTAGGCCCCTCACCCCAGGTAGAGTCCCGCCGCGTCATGGGTCGGTCTCTGCCTCGACGTAGAAGAGGCATTTCAGGTCAACCACTCTACGTCGGACCGCGGTTCCTGGTGAGCACCCGTCTATACCATTCCCCATCGGGATCACCTCTGGGGGGCTGGAAACTGCCACGCCAGCACAGATGATGGAGGAGAGTCATGAGGTCAGGTTCGCCGAGATGTAGTTGTTCGGTCGCCCGACGGATTACCTGCAGTATAGTAACCAGTTCGATGCGGGGGAAGAGGCGGCGGGCAATCTTGCGTACCTTCCCATCATCGGTGGCAAGCGCGTGTCCAGACCCGACAGCGAGGGCCAGGCAGGAAGCATCAGCGTCGCGCAAGTGAGCAGCGCATTCGGGGAACCGATCCAGGGCGGGGCCCTCCAGCTTCTGAATACGCAGCCTCCTGGCTTCGATGAGTGGTTCCAGTGGTGCGGGTTCGAGAGTGGGTAGGCCCGCAGCATCGGGGGGCCCATGGAGGTATCGTACCTCAGCGTGTGCCTGGGGAGACATCACCAAGACGATATTCAGGGTCTCCAGAAGTTCAATGGACCTGCCCGTCGCGAGCAGATTCAAACAGTGGCACGCATCGGTGATATTCTCCGTCATCAACCTTCTCCTCGCTAGGCATCTGTATTTCGAGCATCAAGACCTCATTCACTCTGGCGGACAGTGGCAGAAAAAAGCCCAAAGATCGAGGGATTTGTTCTCAATCCTTGGAACAGCCAGAGTGAATATCGACGTCGAATACCAGATTATCGCCTTTGCTCAGAGAAAACTGACGGCTCTCCTGGTAATATAGACGCGCCGAGATTCTATCGAGTTCGAGGTACTCGGCGAGGTCTCCTTCTGAAATGAACTCTTCTTCATACGCCAGAAAGGCGAGCGAAATATAACTGTTGGGAAATCGGAGAGATCGCTTCGATGGTTCGCCGGAGATGGCGCGCGCGCGCCGCCCTTCGGCCTGGGGACCGGCTTTGCCGGCGGTGAGCTGGGCATATGCCCCACGAGACAGGTATCCCATGTCCTCAAGCCGAAGAACGAGACCATCCATGGGAACCTCATACAATTGAGCGAGATTCACAAGATCCGCGAGCGCAGAGGGCGAAAGCTTTGCCCCTCGTGGCTGCTCACCTCCTAACGATCGATAGCGGGTCAGGTGCTTCAGTATCCCGCTGGCAGGAAGAAGGAAAGCCTTGGTAAAGGTCTCGGCAAACAACTCCGCAGGATCCTGCCGCCTGGTCTCTCCCACGAGTAGCACGTCTCCAGCTTCGCGGTTGCGCAGGAAATGGCCCATCTCATGGGATAGGGCCCAGCGCCTCCGTGCAGAGGGATGCTGGCGGTTGAGGGCGACGCAGGCACCGATCTCATCACCAAAAATGAATACGGCTGCGAGCGGATCAGGCATCTCCTGATAGAAGATCCGCAGATTGGCGGCCCACTCAAGTTGCTGATCGAGAGCCGTGGCGGGCCCGTCACCCAGGCCCAACACATCCCGGGTCATTCGCGCCGCGGCCTCGCCGGCCAGGACGGGATCCACCCCTCCTTGATCTTCCATCATACGGTACGTCTGGATGGATGAAAGCGGGCCCGGCCTGGGCAACCTTTCGCAGATTCGCTCCAGTTCCACATAGCGTCGGGCTGCCACCTGCAGATTCTCAACCTGGGCACTGATTTCGGCTTCAGAGATGCTGGCGCTGGAGGGGATATGAAAGCGAGGTGAGACTGCCGCATTGACGTGAGTCTCACGCAACAGTTCGTGTACAGAAAGACCAAGAATTTCGCTAAATTGAAGCAGCTCTGCCGGGGATACTGGGCGCTCTCCCTTCTCGATGGCCACCATCGTGGTTCGCGAGAACCCCAGACGAGCGGCAAGCTCCGCTTGAGTGAGGCGGCGCTGTTTGCGGGCCTCAGAGACCCGCTCGCCAATCTGCTCTGATGAGAGTGAAGTCATCTCCTTGAAGAAGGTATCAATGAATTGGATAATGTCAAGACGAGTTGAACAAGATAGATAATTTTCTGACATTGTTCGACTCGGACGGCAACAGGGCGACCCTACGGCATCGGCATTCTCCTGGCCCCTTGCAAAGCCTCGTGGGCCAGCAGGCCGGGCCCATCGGCTCCCTGCCGGGAAAGGGGCGTAGATGAGTCCGTTTGATGACCGTCGGACCGGCCCTGCCGTGTTGTTCTTGTGCACCGCAGGGAGTAGTCTGCGATAACCATCATGGACCGAATTACCACATCACTACTCGAAGAGTTCTCCAAGGAAGCCGGACTGGGGCACCTTGAGGAAGACAAGCGATTCGAGCACTTCGCCACGTTCCTGGCCGTCAGCCGGCACCTATCGGAAGCTTTTAACACAACCGATCTTGTCACTGGCTCAGGTGGCGATACTGGCATTGATGCTATTGCCATAATTGTGAACAACGTCCTGGTTACCGACCCAGACTTGGTTACCGAACTGGCATCTCTCAATAATTTTATCGACGCAACATTTATTCTCGTTCAGGCCGAAAGATCGTCGAATTTTGACATGGCTAAAATTGGTCAATTTGGATTTGGTGCCGTCGATTTTTTCACCGAAAATTTTAAATATCAACGAAATGAAAAGGTTACCAACGCGGCCGAAATAATGACGGCCATCTACGACAAAAGCAGCAAATTTAAGGGTAATCCGGTTTGCAGACTGTTCTACATAACCACTGGTCAATGGGTCGAAGATAGGAACCTCAACATACGCCGGGCTGGGGTAGTCAAAGATCTTGAGAAACTTGGCATCTTCCGAGAGATTGAATATCTTCCTCTTGGGGCCGATGGAATACACAAACTGTATTCTCAGACTAAGAATGCGATTTCAAGAGAATTTATGTTTGTAAAACGGACGGTCATTCCTGCAATGCAGGGCGTGGAACAAGCATACCTCGGCTCTTCGCGGCCGCACAGGTTTTCTTCGAGCACCGAATCCGCGTCATGGCCGGCGGCATTCAGAAGGGCGGCCAGATGAAAGTCCAGGTTCTCGTCCAGCTTGAACTTCATCAGCCGGCCAGGTCGGTCGCCACGGGA
>JBBRLA010000762.1:0-3792 GCA_038231615.1 Polyangia bacterium
AAGTTCCAACATCCCGGCATCGTCAAGCTCATCGACTTCACCGTACTCTCCGATGGCACCCCCTACCGGGGCACCCTCGGCGCCGAATCGTTTGTCATCGCCAGACAGATCGCTGTGGCGATAGCCGTGGCCCATACTCACGGGGCGATTCATCGCGACCTGAATCGTCATGGCATGACGATTTACATCCAAGGGCATGGGGTTTAGATGGCATACTCGAACTGGAGACAATGAAATGAGCGCCCCGGCACAACAGCGACGACGGACCAGTTCCGGGCCCGGCAGCGGAGGCCCCGACGATAGGGGCAACGATGAAGCGGCCCCCTTCACCCCGGACGTGCAGCAAAAGCTCGCAGAGTGGCTCTCGCAGCCGGATCCGCACATGGAGCTTCTCGGCGGGAAACTCAGCCCCAAGGCCATGGCCAAGGGCCCACACGGCTCCGCGCAGGGGACGATCTTTAGCCAGGTCGTGAGACTGAACGGCCCCGGCGGGGCCTGGGGCGATGGGCCGGAGCCACCCGGGCCCAGGTGGTGGCTGACGCAGGAGCCGGACCTGTACATCGGCGGGGAGGGCATGCGTCCCGATGTGGCGGGCTGGCGCATGGACCGCCACCCCGCCCCCCCGGAGACGGTCAACGTGGCGCCGCACCTGGGCGTCTACGTCACCGCCCCCGACTGGACGTGCGAGGTGCTGTCCAAGTCCACCCAGGCCCGGGACCGCGGCATCAAGTGGAAAGCCTATCAGCGGGCGGGCGTCGAGTGGTACTGGATGGTGGACCTGCTGAATGAATCCCTGACGGTGTACCGTCGTAATGAGCGCAGCTACGAGGTGGTCGAGACGGCCGGGCCCGGCGAAGTGCGGCGCCTGCCACCCTTTGAGCAGGTGGACTTCGTGCTGTCTCCGCTCTTCGTGTTCAAGGCGCCGCCGCAACAGCCGTGAGCGCGGGGCGAGGACAGATCTAGATCACATTCCTGCGCAAACGCTTCGCACCCTTATTCGATTACAAACAGCGGGCACTGGCGCCAGTGTTATGAGCCTCAGCGATGGCACTCATGTCGCGAGTTCGACTCATCGCGGGCCAGTCATCACGGCCCCACTGCTCAAGTCGATGATCATTGAAACCGTGACCCTGGCCGAGCAGATCGACTCAGCCCTAGAGTAGCCGGGATCGACTCCTGGCATTTGAGGTCATTGGCGCGAGTCAGGGACTTGATCCATATTTGGATGACAGGGCATGAATCGAATGTTTTATCACCGGCGCAGCGGGCTCCCGGAACGGCGGCCGGGAGAGGACCTCCAAGCGTACCGCGACCGCTTGATGCGTCCCCGAGGTGACGCGGGCCGGGACGCCCAGGCACGGGGCTGGGCAGACCATGTGTTGGGGCAACGGACCTTCGGGCAGGAGTGGCAGCGGCTGGCGGATTCGGTCAATCCCCGGCAATGCCTGCTGACGCCCCCGGGCGAGCCGGTCCCGATGATGCTCTCCGCCGACGGGGCGCGGTGCTGGTACCTCCTGGGCCTGGCGGGCCTCGATGAGTCAGGAGTCACCCAGGATGAGCTGGAGGCCGCAGTCTATTTTCTGTCCGCCACGCTGCCCGGGCGCAAGATCGTTCAGGACCTGGTGCCAGGCTACTGGCCGGAAGAGAAGATTTCATCGGCGAACCTGGACTGGCTTCGCAAAAAGGGCCTATGGCATGAGCCACGAGAGGCGCGGAAGGAGTCAGCTTTCCCAGGCGAACCGCCGCCGGTGTCGCAGGACGTCAAGTGCCCCGACGAGCCCGACGAGCATAGGCAAGCAGGGGCGGGGATGGAAGAGGATGCCGACGGCGGGATGGAGCCTTGGGCCGGTTCGGAGGATCCCGACGAGGGCATAGACGCAGGGGCCAGGCCGGAGGACGCCGAAGGCGGGATGGAGCCTTGGGCGGGTTCGGAGGATCCCGACGAAGGAATGCAGGCTGGGGTAGGGCCGGAGGATATTGAACTCTTCGAAGGGACGCAGGCTGGGGCTGAGCGGGAGGTGTCGCTGACCCCTGTGCCACCGGCCTTTCTGGACGAAGCGGCGCCGGTGGGGTTGCGGCGGCCGTGCTCGGTGTGCGAGCATCTGCCGGGTGGCTGGCACAAGTGCTGCCCGGCTTGCCGGCTCACTACTGCCGACGGGGAAGAGGACGTGGACCGGTACTTCGGCTTTCGTACGATCCGAGGGAAAAAGACGCCTCAGACGTGGTGCCGCCGTTGCCGATCGGGACAGTCACCGCCGCCACAGCAGCAAGGGCTGCCGGTCTAAGGTGAACAGCAAAGGCTGCCGGTCCCCGCCCTGACAAACGACCTTCCGTCTTTCTGCCTCCGCCCTACGATGCGCCGCGCAGGAAGGCCACCACCGCCGCGGCCAGCTCCTCGCCGCGATCCTCCTGCAAAAAGTGCCCCGCATTCTGGATCGTCGTATGGGGCTGGCCTTTGGTCCCCGGCACCGCCATCTGGAAGAAGCGGTCGCCGCCGCGGGTGATCGGGTCCTGATCGCTGAAGGCGGTCAAAAACGGCTTCTCCCAGCGTCGCAGCACCTCCCACGCGCGGCGGTTGGGTTCGGCGGCGGGATCGCTGGGATCGACCGGCACCAGGATCGGGAACTGCCGCGCGCCGGCCAGGTAGCGGTCGTCGGGGAAGGGGGCGTCATAGGCCGCGATGACCGCCGGTGACAGCTCGGTCGCGCAGCCGCCCTTGATGACCCATCCTGCATGAAAGCGCGGCGCGTTCTGGGAAAACTCCCGCCAGCGCTGGAACGCCTCGCCGGCCGGGATGTCTCCCGTGGGCAAGAAGGTGTTCGCAGCGATGATGCGGGCGAAGCGATCCTCATGCTCCGCCGCCACCCGCAGGCCGATGAGCCCGCCCCAGTCCTGCCCGAAGAGCGTTGCCTCGCGCAGATCGACCTGCTCGACGAACGAGGCGATAGCATCCACATGAAACTGATAGGAGTAATCCTCCCTTGCCGCCGGCTTGTCCGACTTGCCGAAGCCGAAGAGGTCCGGCGCCAGCGCCCGGTAGCCCGCCGCGACCAGGATCGGGATCATCTTGCGATACAGGTAGCTCCACGACGGTTCGCCGTGCAGCAGCAGCACCGCCGGGCCCTGCCCCTCGTCCACGTAGTGCATGCGCAGGCCCTGCCACTCCATGTAGTGCGGCGCGAAGGGGTAGCCGGGCAGGTCGATGAAGCGCTCGTCGGGGGTACGCAGGAACTCCATGGGGTCTCCTCGGATGAATGGCGCCAGTCTACCTTCTTCCCGCAGGGGCAGCCGAGGAATCGCCGAATCGCTGCGCCGTAGCAGACGGCTCGCTCTTCCGAGTGAGGCGGGCGAAAAAAGTGGAACCAGGATATGCCGATTGGCCCACAAAAGGTTTCGATCCCGGCAGAACGCAGAAAGCCCCGACACATGCTGTCCGTGCCGTCCGTGCCGTCCGTGCTGTCCGAAAGGCAGGAAAACCAGGTACTTGCACAAGGGCGTTGCCCTCCGGGCTGCTGTCCGCCTTGGCGTCCGCCGTGGCGCCCAGGCGGTCAGTTCGGCCAAATCCTTTTCTCGATCTCGCGGATCACCGGGTTGCCCTTGGCATAAAGGGCGTGCGCCACCGCGTTGTCTGCCGCGGCGGCGTCCAGCAGGGCCTGGACCTGCTGCGGCAGGGGCTCCAACGGACGGAGGGGACCTCATGAATGGGACCGGGTGTGGTCATCATGATGCCGGGGTGACCACTGCTAGAGGTCACCCTGGCATCATGATGACGTCGCGCCGGCAACACGAAGT
>JBBRLA010000763.1:0-3791 GCA_038231615.1 Polyangia bacterium
AGCCCTCCGGTTCGAGGCCCTCGATACTAAGGCCGAGGCTCACCCAGGGGGCTGGCGTGGCGTTCTGGTAGGTGGAGGACAACCGGACCACCGGGGCTTCCGGGCACCCGGCGACGAGCAGAAGCGCGAAAAGGAGGGGGCTGCCAAGCGAGAGCAGCGCCTTGACGATGCGCCCGACGATCTGGCGGTCCACCTGGCGCAGGGCGCGGGCCCCAGTGACAAGCAGGCGGACCAGCATGACCAAGTCGAAGTGGCAGCGAGGGCAGAGGCAGCCGATCGGGTCTTCATCCAGGTGCGCGGCGAACCCATTTCTTCGAAGGCAGACCTCGCACTTCATGACTGCCCTCTCGCCGCCATCACGGACCGCTCTTTTTCGTTCAGAAGATCAAAGAGGTGCTGCTCTTCGGCGCTCGGCCGATCACCAACGAGGGCGGGCGGTACCAAGAGCAGGAGCAAGCGCCGACAGAACTCCGCCACCAGAATCCGCTGGGCGTCGTGCATGAGCGCCACGGACGCGACGCGGGACAGGCCCGGCAGGTGGTTCTTGTTGGTGTAGAAGCGGGGGCAGCCGTCGAACCCGGCGCACAAGGGGACGCACCAAAGGTCATCACTCTTCACGCCGAAGCCGTGAGGCCCTTCGTGGTGGGCCTCAGTAGGGCGGTTCTCTCGCTCGCAGGCGATGCAGACACGGCCGCGCACAAACTCCCGGTAGGCGTCCGAGCGCACCGGGGGGAGTTTCTTCGGCACCGGCAAAAGCTGCGCGGGCCCGCAGTGGACGAGGCGCAGCGGGGCTGGGCTGCCTGGGTCGGGCCTGTTCGACTGAGGCACGGCGCGTAGATAGGGGAGATCGCTCGGGCGCAGCGCCTTTTTCTGGCGAAGCGGCCGGCTGCGGGACTTCTTCTCCCCGCTCTCTTGCGCGCGCATCAGCGACTTTCCGTGGAGCACCTCCACGTCGCCGCGGGGGACGAGGTAGACCCGCCCTCCCTGTTCCGCCGGGATGCGCACCTCGTCGCCCTCGATCTCGGCGTTGCGCTCGCCACCCTTGGGGGCGAGGACGTGGCCGAGTTGGGATCGGTAGGCGCCGGGGGCCTTGAAGCAAACGTAGTCGGTGCCGGTCAGGGGGGCGTACTTGGGGTGGGCGGGCCGGTCGCCGCGCGCACGGGTGCCGTGGAACTTGCTCTTCCGATCATTCTCGGACATGTTCGCCTCCAACCCCGACCCGGTGTCCCTCTGCCAAGAAAAGCCACCGGGGAAGGGCTAGAGGGCGGCGGCCACAACCGCCGTCCTCGTTATTTTGCAGCGGCCCCTCTCAGGGCTGTGGGGCTGCTTCTCGGACCTGCCTTTGCTCCTTTGTCCTTTACTCTACCAATCTAGCATCTAGACTCTTTTATGTCTAGATGCAAATCGAAATAGGAATAATGGACTTCGGATGCCTGGGTTTATATGGTCCGGTCATGAGAAAAAGTGACAAGGCCAGCATGGAGCCAACGAAACGCGGTGTTGTCCGTCGGAAAGATGGCTCGGAGTTCAAGCGGACCACCATCTACCTTCGCGTGGAGCTGGCGCGGAAGCTTGCCGTCTATTGCGCCCAGACCGACCGGGACATGAGCGAAGTCATCGACGAGGCACTGGAAAAGATTCTGCCGTGAGCACCCGCGCCCGGACCAAGCTCTCCCCGAAACCCGAGGCCGTCGCCAGCGCGACGGGAGAGCGGACTTTTGCCTAAATCATGGAGATCATCCAGACCGCTCGTGGGCGGGCCCTGGCGTCCGTCAATACCGCCCTCATTGATCTCTTTTGGCAGGTAGGCGAGTACATCTCGCGGAAGCTGGAGACCGCGGACTGGGGCGAAGGAGTGGTGGATGAACTCGCCCGATACATCCAGCGCCGTCATCCGAATTTGAAGGGTTTTACTAGACGAAATCTCTTTCGGATGCGTCAGTTTTTCGAGGCATATAACAAAGACGAAAGAGTGTCAGCACTGCTGACACTTTTGCCGTGGACGCACCACCTCATGATTCTTAGTTAGCCACAGCAAGCGGGCCGAAGAACGCGAGTTCTACATTCGGCTGGCCGCGGTTGTGGTCCTCTCCTCGCCGCCGATCTGCACCCACTGGTTGGTGTTGGGTCCTGGCCGTAGACGTAGGCGTTGACCGTGGCGCTCGGGCACTGGGCCTGGGTCAGGCCGAAGTCGGCCCAGCCGATGCGGAGGGTGAAAGTGTAAGGCACCCATTGGGCTGCTGGAGCCGCGGTCCCAGGCCCGGCGAAGTGGGTATCAGTGAAAATCCCGTGAGGGGATGGCGCAAATGGCTTCGTCCAGAGGAAGGACCTGCCGGGCTTTCACGTTGATAGCGCCCCGCTCATTTTGAAGGATGCCATCAAGGACAAGGACTGGCTGCGAGAGCAGCACGGTCCGGTTAGCCAGGAATACGTCAGGAGAGACCAGAATGTTGGACAGCCCGGACTCGTCCTCCAGGGTCAAAAAGACAAAGCCCTTGGCCGTCTCGGGGCGCTGCCGCACGATCACCACGCCCGCGACCCTCACCGGCCGTCCCGAAGGCACCGCCGCTAGGTCGCGCGCGCGGAGGATGCCCTGCGAGGAAAGGGTCTCCCGGTGCAGCGCCATCGGGTGCGGCCCGACTGTGAGGCTCGTCCCCCGGAAGTCGGCAAGGATTCGCTCACCGAGGGTCATCTCCTCCAGGGGGGATGGCTCCCCGGTATCCGCCCCGAGCAGCCTCTCGCGCCCCGCGGGCAGGCCTGCGACCTGCCACAGCGCCTCGCGGCGGGTGGGGCGGCCCTCCAGGGAAGCGAAGGCGCCGATCTCGGCGAGGGAGGTGAAGTCTTTGGCAGGCAGATCGGGGCAGCGTCGCCGGACATCCCCGATCGAGCCGAAAAAGGCGCTCTTCCTCTCGCCAAGCACGTGCGCGCCGACCTTCTGGCCAAGGCCCCGCACAAACCGCAGACCGAGGCGCAGCGTCCTGGCTGGCCGCTTGTCCTCCTCGATGGTGCAGCGCCACTCCGAGTGGGTCAGGTCCACCGGCAGGACCCGGACTCCGTGGCGCTTCGCATCCTGCACAAGCGTCGCCGGCTGGTAAAACCCCATCGGCCACGCGTTCAGGAGCGAAGCATAGAACACCGCCGGGTGGTGCACCTTGAGGTAGGCGCTCGCGTAGGCGATGAGCGCGAAGCTGATGGCGTGGCTCTCGGGGAATCCGTACTGGGCAAAGGAGGTGACGCCGCGGACAATCTGGTCGGCCGCCTCGGACGTGATTCCGTTTTTCTCCATGCCCTCGTACAGGGCCGCGGTGAGGGCCGCCATCTTCGCCTCGCTGCGCTTGGACCCCATGGCCCGGCGCAGCGCCTCGGCCTGGCCACCCGAGAACCCGGCGGCAATCATGGCCACGCGCATGAGCTGCTCTTGGAAGAGCGGAACGCCGAGGGTGCGCGCGAGCACCGGCTCCAGCGCCGGGTGCGGGTAGGAGACCTGTTCCTCGCCCGTGCGCCTACGCAGGTAGGGATGGACGAGCTGCCCCACAACCGGCCCGGGACGGATGAGGGCCACTTCCACGACCACGTCGTAGAAGCACGCGGGCCGAAGGCGCGGCAGAGTCGCCATCTGGGCCCGCGACTCCACCTGGAACACCCCCACGGTATCGGCGCGCTGGAGCAGCGCGTACACCGCCCCGTCGTCTGGCGGCACCTTCGCCAAGTCGAACGGCACGCCGTCATGCTCGGGGCACAGCCGCTGCGCCTCTTCCAGGGCGGCGAGCATCCCGAGGCCGAGGAGATCG
>JBBRLA010000764.1:0-3781 GCA_038231615.1 Polyangia bacterium
GGTATGTCAAGCTCACCATCGACGAAAGCATCCCCGAGGTAGCTGTCATTTCATTCCACCCGCTGGAGCGTCCGCTGAAGACCAATGCAGGAACGGTGAAACCATGAGCGAATTCAAGCAGCGTCGATGCCGCGAGTGCGGGGTCGGCCAGGTCCGGCTCCTGGCCAGGCCGGGGCGGCGGACCCAGCACCGGAACATGGCGAACCTGTTGGTGCCGGCAGATCTGGAGATCCCCACCTGCGACCACTGCGGCACCGAGTGGTTCGACGAGGCGACCTCGCAGCGGGTGGATGCTGCCCTGGAGCCCATCTATCGAGAGGAACTGCGCCACCGGGTGAGGAAAGCGATCGCGGTGATTTCGGCGTGCATTTCCCAGCAGCGGCTTGAGGCGATGCTCGGGCTGTCGCAGGGCTATTTGTCCAAGCTCAAGTCAGGGGATCGCGACCCCAGCCCGGAGCTGGTCAGCGAGCTGGCCCTGATCGCCCGAGACCCGCAGGGGCGGGTGCGCGAGCTGCTGGATTTCTGGGGCCATACTGAGGACGAAGCAGGATAAAGAACACCAGCACCGCCTCAGTCACCGCCTCTGGCCAGAGCGAGTCAGGACGGCCATCGGCGGGTTCCGCCGGGCAAGCAACGGGCTGTACCAAAGGGACGCGCGGCTCTTCACCTTTCGCGAAAGCTGCATCGACGCAGGCGGGGAGACCATCGTTCGGGAGTGAGGCTGGGGGCTTTGCAAGTTTTTTGCAACCGGCCACCGTCGGCAGTCGAATAAACTTGCAGGTGCTTTCAATAAACTTGCAGACCGTGCGGACGGGGGCAGCGCGGGCGAGCAGGTAGGGTAGGAAGCGTGCGACATGGGGCACGGGCGGGATGATAGAAGCCGCTGGGGGCGGGAGGCAAGCGGGCAGGGCCAGGCTGACAGGGGGGCACCGGGGGGCGGAGCAAGCGCCCCGCCGCCCCCGTGCGCGCCAGCTAATCTTTATTCCCGCCGTCGTCGGGACGGTGCTGGAGAACCACCCCGCCAGCCCCGCAAGCCCACACGGTGCCATCCACGACGCACAGCGCCGAGAGAAAGCCGAAGGCGCTGAAAGCCTCCGTCCGCCAGCCGCCGCCGTTGAAGTGCCGCAGGTGGCCCGCCTCGGTGGTGACCCACACGTCTTCCTCGGTGAGCGCCACGATGCCGCTGATGTTCGATTCCGTCTTGGCGTCGATCTCCTCCCACACCTCAGCGTCGCCACGAAGCACGAGGCCGGACATGCCACCGATCCACACCGCCTCATCCACGGCACCGCCGGTCAGGGCGAAGTAGTCATCGTCATCGTCCCCGGGCAGGTCGTGAAGGTGGCAGGTGGTGCCGTTCCAGTGCAGAGCGGAGCGCCCCTCCCTTCGCTCGCCTGACCCCGGCGTACTTGTTGATGCAGTCGATGGCCGGGAGCAGATCGGTGTCGGCGTTGGGGGTGTGCGCCAGCATGGTGATGGAGGACGGGGTTTTGAGGAAAAGGAGCAGGATCTGCACCTGGATGCGCACCGCCCGCACCAACGCGACCAAGATGCCGAGGCCGCCGCCCGGGACAGGGCCCGTACCGGTGCCAGGGCCCGTACCCGGACCTCCGGTACCACCGCTACCGACGCCGGTACCAGCACCCCCGGTACCAGCACCCCCGGTACCGGTACCCGCAGGGCCACTGCCCGTGCCGCCCGTACCACCGCCACCGCCCGCACCCATACTACCCGCGCCCGTATTCGTGGGACCGCAGATGGTGTCGGTGACGGTGGTGTTGGCCTCTTCGAGGAGGGCCCGGGTCGCGAATTGCTGCGCCGGGTTGGCGTCAGGCGAGATGCTGAAAATATCTCCGTCGGCCTCTTCGACCTTCGAATCAACCGTTCCCGGATCTGCTCCGGGCACGGGGATCTGGATCGCGCCAACGAGGGGTAACTTGAGTGCCATGATCAGGATTCCCTTTCTTGCCGGAGGCGTGAGCCCGCTCCGGGGAGGCTGCCAAAAATCGACAGCCGGGGAAATCCAGGAATCCTGAACAAGACAAGGGAGTTCTTCTTTTTAGTGGATATTGTGGGGTCATGTGAATCAAAAACGTAGATCAGGCTACAATGTCTTTCAATCCTTTGTCAACTACAATTTCGCCCCTTTTGCGATTTTTCCCTAAAAGAAGAAGATCTTTTGGGAGATGCGGTGGACGTCTTCCAGGAAGACGGTGCCGTTGTGGTTAGACGGGAGCACGCCGCGCTGCGCGACGAAGCCGCCGCTGCGGTTGTGAACCGAGGCACCCAGGCCGGGCATGCTGATCATGCCGGGCTGGATCACCTGCCCCAGGGGGGAATAGAGCAGGGCCAGGTCGAAGGCGACCTGGTCCTGGTCATCGATGAAGGGGTGGGAGCAGGCGACCACGCGTCCGACGAAGGTGTAGGGCTTGGTGGCGCGGCGGGTGCCGGTGCTTTTCTTCTTCTTGTTGCTGCTGCTGCTGCTGCTGCTGCTCTTGCTGCTTTTATTGGTCTGGTTGCTCTGGGGCGTGTCGTCCGTGTCGGGGGGTTCGGGGCCGGGTTCAGGTTCCGTGTGGCTCAGGCAGCCGAGCATGGCGGCCACCACGGAGAACCCGGAAGACGAGGGAGATGGGTGTAACATGAGTTGTATACATGAGCAAACATCGTGCCAGACGAAAGGATGCGGGATTAGGGGAAGCCAAACGCACGAACGTGCACGAATTTGCACATGGCCCTAGGCCACCGAGCAAAGGTTTCACGTGAGCAAAAGGTGTACGGCGCGCAACGGTGTGCAAGAGATGCAAAACTATCCGTAAAATTACCCGCCGGTGGTCCCCTGGATGGGCCCAGATCAGAACTTCCGTGCCCAGGGATCATCGCCCAGCAGGTCGGGAAGGAAGCGCAACACATGGCGCAGCGCCTGGCTCATCCTCTCGCTGTCGGTGGCCAGCAGGCGCACGATCACCCCGCCGGGCAGTGGGCTGGCGGAGCATACCAGGTCGGCCCTTCGGGACAGCGGCGCGGCGGAGATCTCATCGCCCAGGGCGGCGGCGGCGGCGTCCACCAGCGGGCCGGTCAGGACCACCGTGGCCAGCGACTCGAAGCGCCCGAGGCGCGCGGCCAGCACCCCGTGGGCCGGGTCCAGGAGCAGCGAATCGTGCAAAATCTGCTCATCCCCACGAAAGATGACCAGGCGGCTGAGGTAGCGATCGAAGGCCCAGCGTTCGTTTGCGGCACAGCGGCCGGCGTTGAGCCAGTCGCAGAGGACCAGGCTGGCCGTCGGCGAAAGAACCAGCGCCTGCTCCTGCACGTAGCGCGAGCCGGCATAGCAGCACAGCGCATCCGGGACGACCCCCAGCAGGCCGTCGCCTTCCACCGTGGCGTGCAGGCGCTGCGCGCTGACCCCATCGCCGCCGCGAGCGCGGTACACCTTGGTGGCGGACTGCGAGAGGAGCATCGCGACGGCGCCGTTCCCGACCCGCACCCGCAGGTCCAAGCAATCCCCATCGACCAGACCGCCGCCGTGGCTGCCGGTGTAGGCCCAGGAGGCGGATCCATGATTGCCCGGCAAAAGCAGGCGCAGGGGGCTCTGCGCGCGGGCCCGTTGCGCGACCGTGCGCTGGCCCACCCGGGTAAATTCGATGCTCCCGCTGCCGGCTCGCCACTGCATTTCCTGGGTCGGGAACATACAGCAACCCAGGCGCTCCGCTAACCGCCGGCAGGCGGCTTTCCCGGCCCCACCTTGTCGCCTCCCGCTCATCCGGGCTACGGTGCGCTTTGA
>JBBRLA010000765.1:0-3769 GCA_038231615.1 Polyangia bacterium
CGGCCATTCCCCAGGTCCTTCACCACCAGCACCAGGTCGAGCCCCGGATGCACAACGATGTACTGCCCCCCCAGGCCGGCGGCGCGGTAGACCCCCGCGTCGAAATCCTGGGCGCAGGTATAGGGGACCTGGTAGCCGCAGTCGGGGGCGTCGGAGGGCGGGTGGGGGAAACGGCGGTTGAGCGCCACCGGGGCGCAGGGATCGTCGGGTCCCTGTTGCTTGTTGCCGGCCAGGTCGGTGGAGTTGGAGTCGGAGTTGAGCCAGGTCAGGTAGCCGTAGCCGGTGCTGGCGTCCTCGAAGGAGGGGTGGCTCATGCGGTAGATCCAGTCCGGCGAGAGAAGCGGCTCGCCGGCCCAACGGCCGCCGTGGAGCTGGAGCAGGCCGACGCGGGCCATGTCGCGCACGGTGGTCATCCAGCCATAGGCCAGGATCTTGTCGGGCTTGCCATCGCTCCATGTAGAATGTTGCAGGCCCAGGGGTGACGAGAGGTAGCGCTGGAAAAAACCCTCCAGGTCGCCGCCCAGGTGTTGGGGGTCCTGGGAGATGGCGGCGTTCATGATGTCGCTGAGGCGGTTGATCTGGGTGGTGCCCAGGGCATCGTAGCTGAAGCGCTTGTCGCCGAAGGCCAGACTGCGGTTTTGGGCCACCATGGCCATGACGTGGGCCAAAAGGGCATCCTTGTTGAAGCTGAAGGTGTCGAGCCACTGATCGACGCGGTCGAGATCGGAGAGGGGGCCGGTGCGCCGCCCGGCGCGGGGAAGGTCGCGGGTGCGGTAGGCAATCATGCCCAGGGCCAGGGCGCCCAGGGTCTTGGTCGCCGACCACGCGGGGGACATGGCGTCGGGGTCGCCATTCGGGTAGAATTCATGACAAAGCCGCCCATGGCGGACCACCGCCCAGGGATGCTGGATCACCCGGTCCGCCGCCGCGAGCAGAGCCGGATCGAGCTGGCAGACCTCGGCGACCTGCCCATCCGGCACCAGGACCCAGGGGCCGCTGCCCGGGTCGACGGCGGAGATCCCATCGGCGGCGCCCGGCTTGAGGTCGCCGCAGACGGACAGGAGGGGCAAAAGGAAGATGGCGAGAAATCGCACCGTGAAGGATCGTAAGCGGAGGAAGTTCATGGGTGGCTGCCTTGGACAGGGGTTTTACCACGCCATGAAAGAAAGAAGCCGGAAGATGGAAGAGGCACCTTCCTGGGAGCGAGTGTCAGCATCGCTTGTACTACCTTGTATGACCGACCATCCCGGGATATGACGCTCATCGCCGAGCGTGGAGCAGCCGTCGCGGTACGCCGCCGCCTCAATGAGCCCCTGCCGAGCGTGGCCCGTTATGCCGCCTGGGTCAGGAGCAGCGGCAACTGGAACCGGCCCTCGACAACACGTTGCACCATCAAGTCCTCACCCTGATTTTCCCGGTGCAGCGCACAGCCGTTTAGCCTTATGATCATGTCATCTTGCTGTCTTCTTCACTCCTCAATGCGAAAATCGGGCCGTATCGCCTGGTGCGCGTAATCGGCGAAGGAGGGATGGGTAAGGTCTTCGAGGGAATCCACGAACAGCTTCATAAGCGTGTGGCGATCAAGATTCTGCACTCGGAGCTTGCCGCCGATGTAGAGGTCGCACGGCGCTTCCTCATCGAGGCCCGCGCCAGCAGCATCATTGAGCATCCTAGCATTGTACAGATTTTCGATTATGGCCAGATAGCGGATGGCAGTCCCTATATTGTCATGGAGTTTCTGGAGGGGGAGACGCTGGCCCGGCGACTCAAGCGGATCGGGTGTTTTCCGATGCTGACAGCCCTACGCACAGGCCGGCAAATCGCAGCCGCGTTGGCCGTGGCCCACGAGCGCGGTATTATCCACCGAGATCTCAAGCCCAACAATATCATCTATGCGGCCGATCCAGAGGCCGTTGGCGGCGAACGCATCAAGATCCTTGACTTCGGCATCGCCAAGGTCACCCCAACCCGCTCCGGCCCCGCAGATAACCATCAACTGAAGACTCAAACTGGCATGGTCATGGGCACGCCGGCCTACATGTCCCCTGAGCAGTGTCGTGCTGGCGAGGTGACCGGAAAGTCGGATGTCTATTCTCTCGGGATCATGAGATGCTGGCCGGGCGGCGCCCGTTCGAAGCGGCAGAGCCTGTCTCGGTGCTCGCGATGCAGGTCACGGCGACCCCCGATCCGCTACGTGCCCACGTCCCCGATGTCCCGGTCCACATCGCCGCTCTGGTCGATTGCATGTTGGCCAAAGATCCCGCTAAGCGTCCAACCATGCTGGAGGGAGCAGCCTCGCTGGAGACGATGGTAGGAGGACAGGCTCTGAGCCGGGCGGTTGAGCATCCGCTCCCTGCCAAGGTTTTGTCCGAGAATACCGAGGGCATAGCCCCCGGGCAGATCCTCAGGAAGATGGCCACCCTGATCTTCGGGATTCCGGCACCGTCCCCCACCCGATTCCCCCGCACGGCAGCAGATGCACCGCAAGCCGGGCTGCGCTCCTGCCTGCCAAAGCGCATGCACGCAGCAGAGCAGGTCATCCACGACTTCCTTACAGGCCTCTTCGCGCGCTACGAAGTGACGGAGGAGAGACTGCTCAAGCTACATGGGCCCCGCACAGAGCATCACATCGAAAGCGATGAGTACCTGGCCATCTTCATGGCTGAAGGGCACGAGCGGCCAGGGCTGGGCACGCGCACATTCGCGAACTATACGGAGCCGCTGGAGAGACTCACCTCAGATCAGACGCCTTGAGCCTGAGTCCAGAAAAGTTGTGATCGTAATCACCGACACCATGGAACTGGGCCGCGGCGTCCATGACAAGATCGCGACCTACCGAGACGAGTATCACGCCATCGTACTGCCATTCTATCTGGGCGAGGTGCGTAAAGCAGGATCGCGGGGTGCCCAGGAACTCCTGAGCAGCAAACTCGACGACTTGCACGGCCTTGGCAACCCCTTCATCCGTGAGGGAGCACGGAGGGACCCGCTGCGCTTTTTCGGAATGGCCGCGCTGCGGCAAGATCTGCGCGAGATCTTGCGCACAGGAGGGATTGTCGCGCTCTATGGGCTTCCCGCGACGGGCAAGAGCGCGATCTTGCAGCGCATCGAGTACGAACTGCCCGACGCACGTTTTGTGCGTATCGACTGTCGTGGGATTGCCACTCGCGAAGCGTTGGCGGCAGCCATCCGCGGCTTCCTGCCGGCGTCATCTCTGCCACGACTGGCACCGCCCGGCAACCCCAGCGCATCAGACCACGACGCACCAGACCCTCTGGTAGAGGCACTGGACTCGGTCATGGAAGCGAGGCAGGTCGTGCTCTGCCTGGATGATGCCGATGAACTGATCCGGCCCATGGAAGAGATCGGACCAGGAGATGATGCGTTCCCACAGCGCGAGGCAGACCTGCGCCAGGCGTTGGACTTATGGAGTACACTGGCGGTGCGTGCGATCGCCGGACGGCTGACCGTAGTGTGTACGGCCCCGCGCGCCTTCGTGCTCGGTGATCGCCTGATAGGGGGCCAAGTCAACGCGCTGGGCAACCGAGTGCATCCACTGCGGATGTCGGGCCTCTCTCCGGGTGAGGCACGTAATGCGGTGGAGCGCCTGGCTGGTGAGGCGCGGATGCGCTTTGAGGTGGACCCCATCGACTAGTGGTGCGCTGCGGAAATCCCAGGTCACTGAACGGATGGCTCAAGCGGCCCTTTTCTTGAGCTGGCGCAGCTTGTAAGGATGGGCCATCTTCTCATTGTAGTACTCGATAAAGGC
>JBBRLA010000766.1:0-3747 GCA_038231615.1 Polyangia bacterium
CGAGCCTTCGCGGCACTGCATGCTGCCTCCACTTGACCGCTTGCCCACCGTCCGTGGGCTTATCGACCGCGGCAAGTACATCGCGCTGCATGCCCCGCGCCAGGTCGGCAAGACCCCATCGCTCAACACGCTGGCGGCACAGCTTACCCGTGAGGGCCGCTATGCGGCGGTGCTGGTCGGCGAAGCGCTGATCGCCGGCAAACACGGTGCACAGGAGCTGGTGAGCATCGAGCTGTTTGAAGCACAGCGTACGCAGCTCGCACAGCACCGGAGTCAGCGCCTCCTGCGCCTCGTCGATAAGAAGGAAGGGCCATGCACGCTGGGGATTGTGGCCGGCGACTGGGACGGGGATACGAAGATCGACGTTGCGGTGGGCAGCAACATCAACCCGACCATGACCCTGTGGATGAACAACTCCCGGTAAGCGCGAGCAGCGGTTCGATCAGAGAGCAGGCCACTCCCGCTTGTGCTTGATCGCCTCGCGCAGCGCCGTCACTTGCCCCTCATCCAGGCCCTGCAGATAGGCTTCTCTCTCGTTGCTCAGCGAGATGTCGAGCACCTCACACAGGTCCCTGACCGTGGCCAGCATCCCCACCCTGAGTCCACGCGCCTCGCCACGAGCTTCTCCACGCGCTTCTCCGCGCGCTTCGCCCTCCCTGCGCGCCAGGGTCAGGCCGCCCCGATGGTCCTGCTCCGCCATCTTCTCCCGCTCATACTCGGTCCACTCGCCCTCGTTGAAGTTGACCCGCCGCACCGTCTCCATCGCCTGTGCGAAGGGCTTCTCCGACAGCTCCGGCGGCACCTCCCGCAGCCGCTCCGCCTCCCGGAAGAAGTAGGCCCACTTCTCCACCAGCGTGCGGGGCCTCTTCTTTCCGTCGTACTTGGCCAGTTCCAGAAAGACGTACTGCATCTGCAAAAGCCCTGCCTCTCCGCTCGCCTCCTCCTTCATGCTCCACCGGCTGAGCATCGGCACCTTGTCCCCCCACAGCTTGAAGTTGCAGATCGTCACCGCGATCACGTCCGAAAGCGCCTCGTAGTCGCCTCCGCTCTCCAACTGCTCCACGTACGCCTTGCAGGCGTTGAGGACCACTCGCTTCTCGAACCCGTCTACCGGAAAGACCTGCATCTCGACCACGTAGCGGGTGCCCTGCGCATCGGTGCATTTAACATCCAGGATGGACAGCTTCAGCCCCTCCCGCGCCGGTAGCTGCTCCGGGGACAGATACTCGATGTCGACGATGGCCTTCTCGGCGGGCAGCCGCAAGAGCGCGTTGAGCAGCTCGATCAGAAGCTCCTTGTGTTCGCGCACCCCGAAGAGCTTCTTGAAGGGAAGGTCCATCTTCGGGTCGGCGAACACCGACTTCGTCGATTTGGCAGGCATGATACATCCATACAACAGGTCCCCCGGCCGGGCAACACGCGGCATTGCGCCCGCTGCCCCGGCACGATGCCCATGGACGTTTGAAACGTCCGCGCGATCCCCGATCACCCATCGGCGCGGGGCGCGCCCGCAGATAGGGCCGGTCATCAAGGTAGCACCGGTGGTCAAAGTAGCGCCGGTCATCGAGGCTGGGCCGGTGGTCGAGGTGGCGCCGGTGGTCGAGGTAGCACCGGTCATCGAGGTAGCACCGGTCGTCGGTGGGAATTCAGCGAGCCGGGCTGCGCAGCAATCCGCCATCGCATCTTTGACCCGACCTCCGACTCGGGCTAGCGGGGCTAGCGTCCCGCGTCAGGGAGCGATTCTTCAACACCGAGGGTCTCGGCAAGACCCTATCGCTCAACACGCTGGCGGCACAGCTTACCCATGAGGGCCGCCATGCGGCGGTGCGGGTCTTAAGGGGGCAGAGCCGGCGACCTCTGCGTCGGCCACCTGACCGAGGTGGTCAGCGGCAACGGCGGGAAAAGTCCTTGGCGAAGGGGGCCCGTGAATCCCTGGCGCCCTTGCGGATCGGGCGCGGGCCGAAGTCCGCGGCGGCTCCCCGTGCTCCTTCTGCAGGGCCGCGACGGCCTTGAGCAGCGAATCGGGCTCCGGCTTGAAGCGGGTCACGTCGTCTCGGCACACGATGGCCCCGAAGGCGTCTTGCGGGAGCCCCACCACCGCCATCGCCCGCGCAATGCACGCCCTGCCGTTGCTGGTGACCAGCGCCAGCGGGAGCCCGGAGAGGGCCGCGATGAGGCGCAGCGCCCCGCCGCACTCCCGCGCCCGCTCTGCCGCCGCCAACTCCAGGTCTTCCAGGGCCTGCGCCACCCATGGCTTGTGCCTGCCGATCTCGGCCAGGGCCGGGACCATCATGCCGAAGGATGGGTTGATTCCCAGCTCGCGGACAATCTCGCGGATGCGCGCCCGCCGGCCGGCGATCTCCGGGGCGTCCCAGCCCAGGTTCAGCAGCGTGCCATCGAGGTCGAAGAGGAGGAAGGTCTTGCGGGAGGTCATCCTCCCAGCGCCTCCATCAGCCCAAGCCACTGCGCGAAATGCGGACATTCGGCCCGCAGCGTGTGGAGGCCAATCTCCTTGCAGATTTCCGCTCCGTATATCGGTTTGCGGTAGCCTGGGAGCAGGTCGAGGATTCTCTTGGAGGGGGCCGTATGCGGTCCGTTGTTGATGTCCTCAGGCGTCGGAAAGTCCAGGCGGATGGCCTGCAACTTGGAGATTAGCTTGGGTGCCATCAGCACCTGTGCAATGACCTCCGGCTTGCTGAAGAGCAGGCCCTCGAATTCGTGAAGCAGATAGAATGCGCGGAACCGAGAATCATTGATGTGCTTCTCCAGCGCCCGCTCCAGATCCACGACTTGCTGCGCCGCCGGAATCCCCGCGCGAACTTCCTTTCTGCCAGGAAAGTCCGAGGGAAGACCATAGAGGTCGATCATGGTGGTGACGAGGGCGACATCCCGATCCCGCAGCAGATTGCGCAGGTCCCGCTCCACCTTGCCAAATCCAACGATCCCGCCCTTGAAGTGTCCGCCCTGCTTCGGCCGACCTGTCGTCGCCAACTTGGGCTCCGTGTGGACATCGCGAGCCCACAGATGCGGCTGGAGCACGTCCTTGACGAAGCGCTCCTCGGTCTGGCCCTCCACCAGGATGAGAACGCGACGCACGATCAGGGCCTCCCGCCGAAGACATTCTTCTCCCATAGCTCGCCGAGAGAATAATCCTCCAGCCAGTGCCCGAGATCGATGCTGCCCAGGTGCCGAAAGACGCTTTGCCCGTCTTCCCGATCCACGACAAAGATGTCGTCCGGCGTGAACTGATTGACCAGCGGCACCGACTGAGTGGCCAAGATGACCTGCGTCTTCTCCGCGGCGAGGCGCAGGAGTTCCGCCAGCAGGGTAATGGCGGCGGGGTGCAGCCCCAACTCCGGTTCGTCGAGAAGAATGACCTGGGGCAGGTCCGGCTGGAGCAGGAGCGTGGCGAGGCAGATGAAACGCAGTGTCCCGTCGGAGAGCGCATGCGCATCGAAGTAGGCGTCGTTGCCCTTCTCTTTCCACTCCAGCTTGATCTTGTCCGGCGTCAAGCGGGAAGGGTCCAGCCGAAAGCCGCCGAAGTAGGGCGCGATGAGGCGGATGGTCCGCTCGATCTGCACAAAGTAGTCGTGCTGCTTCTCCTGCATCCAGTAGAGGAACGCCGCCAGGTTTCGGGCGTCCGGCTGCAAGAATCGATTGTCGTCCACGTCGGCCGCTTTCTTCACCCGCGCTTCCGGACTGGTGTCGTGGAAGTGATAGATTTTCCAGCTCAGAAGCGCCTTGTAG
>JBBRLA010000767.1:0-3733 GCA_038231615.1 Polyangia bacterium
GCGATTCGTCCGTATAGTCGAAGCGGCGCAAGAGCACCCTGAGCAAGTCCTTTGCCTGGCGTTTGGCCTCGCCTTTGGTCTCGCCATCGGCCCGGCCCTCTTGAAGGATGCTTTGGTACAACGGGCTTTCTATCATCTTGTTCCTCGGGATCAATTCTAGCAGAAGTTGTATGGGAAGGCCCTCGGCTTCCGCGATAAACCTGAGCACGGTAAGGTGATCGGCCAGCACCGCCGACGAGACATCCTGCCGCTCCAGGATCGCCGCGGTCACCTTTTGCACTGGCCCCGAGGCGGCCCCATCTCGGGTCAGGGTCACCAGGGGCCACAGGGAAGAGGGCGCTTCTTTGAAGAGCTGCTGCCAGGAAAGGGCCCGCAGGTTCACGCGCCGGTAGGTGCTCTTGCAGTCGGGACCGAAATCGATCGTGTGGTCCTTTAGCAATGGGGCCTTCGGATCGCCATACAGGTCCCAGACCTGGGACAGCACCGGCGTCTTCTCGCGCCGGAAAATGCGAACCTGAGCCTCGGCCACGTCGCAGGCCAGATCGTCTTTGGCTTGGTGCCGGCGGTGGTACTCCAGGTGGATGATGAAAGGGAGGTCATGCAAGCGAATGCGATACAGGCCGTCCACGTCGCGGGCACGGGACGGCAGCGCCGTGGGCTCGGGCTTTATGACCTCCACGTCGGGCAGGCCGAGGCCGAAGGCGATGAAGTTCGCGGGTTTTTCCGCGACCAGACATTTGACCCAGCTATCGAAGGAGTCCATGGGCGAACCGGACCACATTCCTTTTGTCGGGGCAACTTTATTTCTTTTTCTTTTACAGACCCATCTCTTTCGAAATGGCCGAGCTTCGGCTGAGAGTGGGCCAGCATCGGCTGAAAGAAGGCCGGCTTCTGCCGGGAGTGGGCTGGTATCTGCTGAAAGTGGCCCAGGATTCGGCTCGGCGCCGGTAAACAACCGCCCCGGTCAGCGAAAAGCGAAGTCCTGCTTTCGGCGTCGCCTGGCAAGCGCAGTCGTGGTGGCTATGGCGTGGTGCTCTTGATGGTGGCGACCAGGCTGCGCAGCGCCTCTTCGTCGGCGAGGATCAACGCGTCGTCGAACCAGGCTTCGAGCAGGGGCATGCGCGTCTCGGCCATGACCCGCGTCGAAAGCGATTCGTCGGTATAGTCGAAGCGGCGCAAGAGCACCCTGAGCAATGCCTTTGCCTGGCGTTTGGCCTCGCCTTTGGCCTCGCCTTTGGTCTCGCCATCGGCCCGGCCCTCTTGAAGGATGCTTTGGTACAACGGGCTTTCTATCATCTTGTCCCTCGGGATCAATTCTAGCAGAAATTGTATGGGAAGGCCCTCGGCTTCCGCGATAAACCTGAGCACGGTAAGGTGATCGGCCAGCACCGCCGACGAGATATCCTGCCGCTCCAGGATCGCCGCGGTCACCTTTTGCACCGGCTCCAAGGCGGCCCCATCTCGGGTCAGGGTCACCAGGGGCCACAGGGAAGAGGGCGCTTCGGCTGAGAGTGGGCCAGCATCGGCTGAAAGAAGGCCAGCTTCTGCTGGGAATGGGCTAGTATCTGCTGGAAGTGGCCCGGCTGGTCCTGTTGCTGGCCCGCCGATTCAGTGGTTTGGCTCGGGCTTTCTGGTTTTTTGGTCGCTCTGCGCTCCCCTTGCTCCGTCTTTTTGGGCCCAGGACCGCCTGGCCCTGCATAAGCCCCCAGCAAGGGGGCAGAAAGCCGGGTCAAAGGGGGCTGGTAGCCCCCATCATGCCGGCAGGTAGCCCCTACCGTAGGGGCTCGGAGCCGGCATGATAGGGGCAAGAGGCCCTCATGGCCGGGGGTCCAGCCCAGAATTGCGGTGGTGCCGCCCCATTGGCAGAGCAGGGGGACGAAGGAGCGGGGCAGGGTGACGAAAGAGCGGGGCAAGGGGACGAAAGAGCGGGCCTGGTGGACGAAAGAGCGGGCCTGGTGGACGAAAGAGCGGGGGACAGCCTGGTTCGGAAATGTGGCGCACGAATTTATTTGGCCGACCCCTTGATCTGCGGCCCCTGGTGCCGAAAACCAGTCCCATGACCACGAACATCCAGCACTCGTCCCTCGCACAGAAGCTCATCTCCGCCTTCTACCGTCTCGACGGTATTCATGGCGGCCTGCTCGGCCTGCGGCTTGACCCGCCCACGCGCCAGCGGCTCAGCGGCGGCCTCTTGTCCATCGGCACGGATGTTGTCTATTCGGTGGCCGATGCCCTCATAAGGAAGCCCGACCTGTTCCCCGATGCTCCGATGAAGGGCGCCAAATTGTTGGCCATCCACCACGAGGCACTGGCCTGGCGCCTCTTGCGCAACCGGTTCCGCGACATGGCCCAGTTGGCCGACGACGCCTACCTGACCGCGGAGTCCTGCGCGACCGATCAGGCGCTGTCTTACGTCAAGGCCAATCTGGACCCGCCATTCGCGCTGGCCGATATCGTGGCCCCGGACAAGGTCCCCTTGCGGAACATCTTTCTGATGCCCGCCATGGTGGCGTGGGTCGGCTACTATCAGGATCTCCTCGCCCGCAGGACGCGCAAAAAGGAGAAGGCCGCCACCGAGATGCTCCTCGCCTCGCCGGCCACCCCGCAGGGGATGCTTTCCGCCCAGCCACTCGCCACCCCCCAGCTACTCGCCACCCCGTCGAGTGCGTTGCCTTCTTCGCCGGTCTATAAGATGCTGGGGCCGTCGTCCGTCCCGCCGCTTGCCACCGGTTTCACTCCCGAGGCGTCGCAGGTTTTTCCGGCTCCCGGTTCGCTGCCGCCCAGGTCCAGGCAGAAGCAACGCGCCGAACTCGACCTCCGGGCCCATGACCGTGGCGTCATCCGCCACAAGTTCGAGCGGGTCCTCCGTGCTTTCGGACTGGCCTGACCCTGCGCTCGCCGGACGTTCATGAATGAATCTGACCCGACATGAGCCAAAGTTCTGGCAGTTGCCCGGCCTGGATTCTCGCGATCCGCCATTGAATGCGCCTTCTTTTGCGCCCCCGATCATTTGGCCTTGCATCTGGACGTTTATGCGTCACAACAAAGAGAATGCAGCTTCATCTACCCATGATCAGCACCGCCTTGCATGCGATCTCACGCGCGGTCGGCGCTTTCTTCCGCGGCGTCTCCGACGGCGTGCTCCGCCTCTTCGGGCTTCGCCCTGCCCAGCCCCAGGCCCCGCCCGTCCGCGTAAGCCCCCGCCGCCGCCATCGGACCCAGGCCGCCAAGACCGGCGAACCCGTGGCCCCGCCCCCTCGGCCAAAGAAGCCCGAGCCGCCCATGCCCTACGATCTGGCCGCCCAGCCCCTTCCCAAGGAGCCCCTGTGCATCCCGCTCCCGGACGCCTGGAAGGACGACCCGTTCTACGTCCCCAACCCCTACGCCATCGCCAATGCCATCACTTCGACCCCCCAGTTTGGCAACATCGGCCTGGCCCTGCACAACGGCGGCGTCGTCGCCTTCAACTTCAACGAGCCCTTCGCCCACGCCTACATCGGACCTCCTGATTCGGGCAAAACATATATGGAGGGCGTCATCATCGAAAACGCCATCCAGCCCGATCCCTATCAAAACGTGCTGCCCGCCCCCCTGTGCGCCATCGCCCTGTCCTTCAGCCGACATTGAGAGTGAGCGAGATTTTTGAGGGGCTGACGAGCGAGGAAAACGAGGGGGAAGAAGAGCAGAGAAAGGCGCGGTGGAGGAGAGGCTGAGTTAGAAGATGTCGTCGTCC
>JBBRLA010000768.1:0-3731 GCA_038231615.1 Polyangia bacterium
CGTCGGCGCTCTTTTGGACCGGCAGCACCGGCAGCCGTCGCTCCGCCGGGCCCTCGATGACCTCGCCGGCGAGGTCGTATTGCGAGCCGTGGCAGGGACATCTGTATCCCTGCGGCAGCGCCTCCACCTCACAGGCTCGGTGGGTGCACAGGGCGAGCACCGCGGTATAGCGCCCCGCGCCCGCCCACCGCACCGCGATGGCGCCCGGCCCCCCAAAGGCGCGGACAAAGAGGACGTCAGCGGGGCCGGTAAGCTGCGAAAGCTCGGCGCGTGGCACAAGGACCTGCCCGCCCGGCACCAGCGCCGTGCTGAATTGCGCCTGGTGCAGGCAGGCAGGCAAGGCGACGATAGATGTCGTCAATACCCCGAGCGCCCGGCGCCGCGTGAGCCCCCTTGACGATTGATAATTTATGAACGAATTATCATTATATTTCATTCATGAATAAGAAATCATAAATTCGCGTGACGCGTCAACAGAAAATTCTCCGGTGGCGGCCTGCCGAGGCTGAGGGGACGGCGAGGGGCGGGGCGTCCGCCATGCACGGGCGATCGCAGTGTGGCAAGATGGACTCGATGCTCGCACCTGAGACTCGCCTCCGACTCCTTCTCGTCGAGGACGAGGCCAAAGTCGCGGGCTTCATCGCACAGGGGCTGCGCGAAGAGGGCTACGACCTCGACGTGGCCGCCTCCGCCCGGGAGGCAGAGGCGCTCCTCGGCCAGGGGGGCCCCGGGTACGCGCTGTTCATCTTCGACTGGATGCTCCCCGACGAGGACGGCCTGGTTATCGCCCGCCGCTGTCGCGCCCGCGGCCTGACCGCGCCGATTCTCATCCTCACCGCCAAGGACGCCATAAGCGACCGGGTCACCGGCCTGGACGCCGGTGCGGACGACTACCTGGTCAAGCCCTTCGCCTTCGCCGAGCTGGTGGCGCGGGTGCGGGCGCTCCTGCGCCGCGGACAGGGTCGGGTCGCCGTCTTGCGTGTCGCGGACGTCGAGATCGACATGGTCGCCCACAGCGTCCGCCGCGCAGGAGTGCAGGTCCCGCTGACCGCCAAGGAGTTCGCGGTGCTGGCCTATCTGGCGCGCCACTTCGGGCGACCGGTATCGCGGGCCGAGCTGCTCGAACAGGTGTGGGCGGCAGGCAGCGAAGGCGGCGTCACCACCAACCTGGTGGACGCGCAGATCGCCCGCCTGCGGGAGAAGCTGGCGGTGCCTGGCTCCGCCCCTCTGATCCACACGGTGCGCCGCGTGGGCTACGCCATGGCAGAGTTGCCCCTCGGGCCCGAGGGCCCGGTCGCGGCAGACGCCGAGGCCCCCGACGAAAAATGACCCTGCGGCGGCGCACCTTCCTGTTGGTCACCGCGGCCGTCTGGGGCGTGCTGCTCCTGGCCCTCTTCGTCGTCGACAGCCTGGTAGCCCGGGCGCTGCGCAGGCAGCTCGACGGGGCGCTGGCAACCCATGCACGCACCGAGGCGGCCTCCTGCTTCGACCGCCCCGGCGGTGCCGCGCACGTTCACGAGCGGCCGGTGGAGTCCACCGCGGGCGCGCTCACCAAGTACGCGGCCATCTACGATCTGCGGACCGGGGCGGTCCTGGTCAAGACGCGCAATTACCCGGACCCGCCGCCCCTGAGCCCGCGCGCGCGGGAGATCTGCGCCCGCGGCGAGGAGTATTTCGTCGATCTGCTGATCGGGACCGCGAGCGGTCCACTGCGCTCCGTGCGCGGCGTCTGGGTCCCGGCGCCGGAGCCGGTGGCGCCCAGGGCGATCCTCCTGCTCGCAGTGCCCAACGAGATGATCGCCCAGGTGGGCGGGCAAATCCGCAGCGCGGCGGCGGTGGTCGCCCTGGTGGGGTTGCTCCTGGCTTTCGGGGTGGCCCGGCTCCTGGCGCGCCGCCTGACCCGCGGCACCGAGGCCATCGCCGCCGCGGCCCGGGCAGTGGCGGCGGGGGACCTATCGCGCAGGGTCAGGCTGGACATCCCGGACGCCGAGATCGTCGGGCTGGGGGTGGATTTGAACGACATGATCGAACGGCTGGCGCGGCTCTTGGTCTCGCAGCGGCGCTTTACCTCCGACGCCGCTCACGAGCTGCGCTCGCCGATCACCGCGGTGCGGGGCCAGCTCGAAGTGGCCCTGCGCGACGAGCGCAGCGCCCGCGAGTACCGGGCCTGCCTGGAGAGCTGTCTGGAGGACGTCGAGCGGCTGACCCGGCTGGCCGAGGACCTGCTGGCGCTGGCGCGGCTGGAGGGACGGCCGACGCGGGGCACGGATCGGGTCGAGCTGCGCCGTGTGGTGCAGGAGACCCTGTTGCGTCTCAGCGAGGGGGCCAGCGCGGCCGGCGTCCACCTGGAGCTCTCACCGGGACCGGCGGTGATCCTTTCGGGCGACAGCCTGCAACTCTCGCGCCTCTTGCGCAACCTGGTGGAAAATGCGGTGCGCGTCTCGTCGGCGGGCGGCAAGGTCGAGGTCGAGGTGAAAGAGGAGGGCCCCCGGGTGCTACTGGCGGTGATGGATCGGGGCCCAGGCGTGCCGACGCCGCTGCGCGAGCGCCTCTTCGAGCCTTTCACGCGCCTCGACTCGGGGCGGGCGCGGGGGCAGGGAGGCACCGGTCTCGGCCTGGCCATCGCCAGGGAGATCGCCAGGGTCCACGGCGGCGACCTGACCTACATGGACCGTCCCGGCAGAGGGGCCTGTTTCACGGCGAGCCTCACGGGCACGTGATCAGCCGACCTGCGTCGTTTCGACCGTCACTCCTCTTCGTCCGTCCCATCGAAGGCGGCTGGAGTTCGCCCAAGGCATGATGGTTGCGGGCCCGCCGGGCCGCCTCGCGGAGTGTCCGTGGGTGCGGGGGCAACCCTACTTAGGATTTGTCCAAAAATTAGTTCCCTGGTTTTCGGGGGGCAAGGGTGTAGTTCCAACACGGGCACACCTTGTGGCGCCTGATACGCAGGCTCGACAACTCTTTCGCCGATGCCTTGAGCTTGCGCGGATAGGTCCGGGTCATCCAGGCATCGAACGCATAGTGCAAGAACAGGTTGGCCAGCAACGGACTCACGACCCCGCCCTGCGGCGTGCCCTTGGTCCGCGGCTCCAGGGTCCCATCCGGCCTCTGCACGGGGGCTCGCAGCCACCGCCCAATGTACAGACGGACCCATGGCTCGTCACTGTGGTGTGCCACGGCCCGCTCCACCAAATCATGATCCAGACTGTCAAAGAACGCCTTGATGTCCAGATCGATGACCCAGTCCGCAGCCCAGCACCGCTTCCTGGCCACTCCTACCGCGTCGAGCGCAGACCGGCCGGGTCGATAGCCGTATGAATCCGGGTGGAACACAGGCTCCACCTTCGGCTCAAACACCATCTTCACCACCGTCTGCGCCACTCTATCGGCGACAGTAGGAATGCCCAGTGGTCGCGTGCCACCGTCTCCCTTCGGTATCTCGACGAGCCGCACGGGCGGCGGGAAGTATGAGCCCGATGACATCCGATTCCAGATCTTGTACAGGTTGTCCTTCAGATCCGTCTCGAACATCACCAGCGACTCGCCATCCACGCCCGCTGCTCCGCGGTTCGCCTTCACCCGCTGATACGCTTCCCACACGAGTTGCTTCGGAATTACATATGGCTTTGCCTCAGGCATGGGCTTGTCAGGGCGCACGATCCACTGCAGCAAGGCGCGCATGATCGACTTCAGCGAAGTCCGGCGAGCTTTTCCTGTTGGTCCAATTGCGC
>JBBRLA010000769.1:0-3727 GCA_038231615.1 Polyangia bacterium
GATGCGCAAGGGAATGGTGGAAGTCATCCGGTGGTACATCCTGCACGAGTTTGGCAAGGCCCAGATGGTGCATCGAGTGGCCCCATTCCTGGTAGAGCGGTTCGCCGAGCGGCGGCATGCGCTGGAGTCGTTCTTCATCGAGACGCAGCAACTGGGCTGGCTGCCCAAGGAGTTGATCGCCCTGTTCACCGGGATCATCCATGGCAAGGGGACCAGCCCGTCGGACTTCCACCTGGTGCAAGAGGTAGCCTGGGCCTTCCGGCACCTGACCTACCGGCAGATCATGGAGCTGGTGAAGGGGCAGGCCTACTACGGATTCAAGAATTGCAGCGACCCGAACTTGCGCGACCTTGCGTTTTTAGTAAACCAGCGCCCCAGCGCCACCTGGGCCGGCGGCGAGACAGTGACCCTGCTCTAGGGCGGGAAAAGGATCAGCGCCACGGATCAGGAAAGGACGGCGCGGGCGCCCGGTATTTGGACAACGGCCCGGCTGCCGGACAAAGCGGCTGATGGCAGCAGGGTGCGGAGTTCAGCCGCACCGACAGCAAAGCAGGTCCAGCACTGAAAGGGCAGGGCAGGGCAGGGCGGTCTCGCACCGGTAAGGGGTCGAGAGCGCCTTGCTGGGCTCGATCTCGACCTCCTCGGCGACGGACAGAAAGCGGCTGACGAGCTATTATTGAGCGATTTTGGTTCACGTGGTTGGGAACCATTGACCTTTATGATGTTCTCGATGTAAGCCTTTCTCCGGTCCACAGGCCAATACCAAATCTCGCCCATTTTCCTGATCGCCAATGAACCCGGTCCGTCGCGGCACGGGATTCACAGGGACAGCTCCATGCCGCGAACCAGGGGGTCTCCGTGCGCGCCGTCTCTTGTCTTCTCTTCCTCTCCACGCTCTTTTTCGCATCCCTCGTCTCCCGCCCGACCTTGGCCGATCCTCCCGCCGGCCGGCCCCAGCTTCCGGCCCCTGCCCAACGCGGGGGCCTGTGTCCCGGCATCCTCCCCTGCGCTGAATCAGGGCCCCTGGCGGCGCACCTGCGGTTCTCGGTTGAGTTGTGGCCCGATGGGGGTCAGTTCGCCGCGGGTGGCGGCGTCGCTCTGTCCTTTGGCCTCGCCCATTGGGCTGAGCTGGGCGTCTCCCTAGCGGGCAGGGGTCACGATGGCTGGCGAAGCGGCACCGTCGCCGTGTGGGGCCGCCTTACCCCGCCGGTCCTGTCAAACCTCGGCCGCAGGGGCTTTTTGTCGCTCGGGGGCTGGCTGCTTGCCGAAACCGCCCCGCCCGAGCTTGACCCGCAGGGGCACTTGTACCTCGACACCGAGACCTACGGCGCCTGTGCCGATGCCCTGGGCCCCATCTTGTCGGGGACGCTGTACGCTGCGTTTCAGACGGCCGACGCCGGCCAGTACCGGGGCCTCGAAGCGGGCGCCGGCCTGTGGGTGACCCTGTCGGCCAGTACCGGCGTCCAGATCGGCAGCGAGCTTTACCTGCGCGCCGGCCAGCACACAGGCGACCCGGGGCAACTTTCGCTCTTTGGGGCCCTGAGCATCCGCATGTTCGGCGAGGGCGGCATCGAGTCCTCCTTTGCCCACGTCCGTCCCTTCGCGGGGGGCGGCCCCTGGGTGGCGTTGGCGCAGTTTGGGACCTCCTACGGCCCCGCCTACAAGCGCCCGCCGCGAGTAGGCCCGACGCTCTACGACGAACTCCAGCAGTGGGCAAACGCCCAGCGCCTGAAGCGAGAGGGGGTGGCGCTGCGCATGCCGGAGGTGGCCCCGCTCGGGCTTCCGGCCCCCTCGCTCAGCGGCGCGAACTGCGTTTTCTCGCACGTGCGCATGCCGTGCGTCGCCGGCATGGCCTGGGGCCTGGGTCTTCAGTACCAGGTGCCGCCGGTGGAGGTCGAGGCGGCAGAAGTCGAGCCGGCCAAGGAGGAGCTGCCGGGGCGACCCTCCCGGAGCGCGAAGGAGTGGGTGGCGGAGCGTCCCCCGCCGGGCAGCCGGCCCCGGCCCGGCGATGCAATCCGCGTGCCCTACAGCCCCGAGCCGCCGCTTCCCCCCTGGGGCCGCGGGGTGCCGCTTTCCTATCCGACGATGGGCATGCCGCGAGGGGCCGACGGCGAGCCCCTGCCGACGCCGCCCGTGCGGGTCGGGTCGCCGTCCCTGCCGCCGGTGCGCGTCCGGCCAGGGTCACCATCCACACCGACGCAGGCCGTGAGCGGAGCGGCAGCGAGAGGGGGAGCGGGGCCGGTGCGGCAGGGACAGAAAGGGGTAGCCGATCATCTGCGTGAAGAAGAAGCCGCTGGCCACCGGGTGAAGGGCGAGGAAGTCACCATCAAAACTCCGCTGGGCCGACGTCGGACCGATGTCCTCATCGAGGAAACAAGCGGCAATGTACGCGCCGTAGAGGTAAAAACGGGGAAGTCGCCCTATACCCCCGAGCAGCAGGCCAAGGACCGCTGGATCGAGACTCACGGCGGCGTCGCTGTCGGGAAGAACGCAAGGAAAGCTGGCGTTGCCGGGCCGATTCGTGTCAAAACTGATCTTGTGAGGCGGCCCTGATGCTGGCGAACACGAACAAGGTCGATGTCATCTCCGAGACGGCTGAGGGTGTCCAGCGCCTGATCATTGCTGTTGAATGTGGCGAGTGGGACCTGCCGGAGTCGGCCACGCTTCTCCGCGAGAAGGTAGACGCCTATGCCTCCTTTGCCCTCGATGGACAGATGAACGAGCTTTACCCGGAATCCGCCGGAAAGCCTGTGTCCATCGTGATCCGGCCGTTCGATCCGGTGCCCACGCATCTGGGACGCCTCATTGACCGCTTGGCCTCCGTCCTCAAGCCGGAGGGCCTCACCGTCAGCGTCGAACTCATGCCTGTCCGTCACCCAATCACCCCTCAGCACCAAGCCGCCTAGCCACCGGGACCGCTTCTAACCGACAGGTAGAAGGAGGGCCGGCGCGAGGAGCGAGGACCCGAGCCCGAGACCCGGGAAGAGCAACTGGCAAGGGAGGCGCGGGAGCGGGAAACGGAGAACGACCCCAGCCTCACGCAGGTGGAGCGCGACCGCCTGCGCATCCGGCATGCAGGCGATGCTCGCCAGCGCGAGGGGGAGCGGGGCTGGCAGCGCCAGCGAGGGCAGGAGGCAGGCAGACCAAGGCCCCGAAGCCAGAGCGACAGGGAGGAACCTACTTCCTCGTTGAGCCGGAGACACGGGAACGGGTGCGCAACGGACGGACCTGCGATCTGAAAGACCGGAAGTGTCAGCACGAAAGGCACCCAGACACTCAGAATCTCGAATTCGACGTGGATGTGAGGACCAACGACTACAAGGAACAGCGTGGCATCGAGCAGATCCGGCAGGACGAGGCCAGGGCGGCGGGCAGGCCCTTTCATATGGAGCCTGTGAAGTAATGGCCCAGCTTGACCACTTCGCGACGTTTGACGAGTCCCTGGCGATGCTGCAAGACATCTTTGCCCGCGGGGACATCCGGGCCTACGCCGGCCAGGGCCCCTATGATCAGCCGTCTGCGGTGGCCTTCACGGCGCTGACTGACGAGTTGAAGGAGCGCATACGCCGCAATCCGAGCCTGTATCTGGCCGGGTCATTTTCGCCGCACCCGCCGCTCTTCACGCAGCAGGACCAGGGCCCGCACGCAGGGAAGTTCTTCTTGTTCGACAGCAAAGGGGGCCCGCACCTGAGTCTCCTGCTCGCCCGCGATCGGCTCCTGGATGGCC
>JBBRLA010000770.1:0-3726 GCA_038231615.1 Polyangia bacterium
GATCAAGACCGCTTGGCTGCCGGCCCTCTGCGCTGGACACAAGCGCGTGACCCTAGCGCTTCTGGAAGCGGACGCCCAGCTTGGCCCGGCCCACATTCAGGCCCGCGCCGAGGCGCTTCCCGGGGGCGGCCACCGCCTTTGGGGAAAGAAGTTCTTCGTCCCCGACCTGCCCTCGGCGGACGGCATCCTGGTCGCGGCGCGGTCCGCCGGCCCGGCCGACCCCCGGCAGGGCATCACCCTGTTCCTGGTCCCCCGATCACACCCCTGCGTCACCCTGGAACAAAATGCGCTCACCGATGCCACCAGTCGCTCCGGGCAGCTGGTTCTCGAAGGCGTAGAGCTGGGTCCCGAAGCGGTGGTCGGCGGTGTCGATGACGGCTGGCGGTTGTGCGAGCGGGCGCTCCTTTTCGCCAACGTCGGGCTCTCCGCCTCGTCCGTGGCCGGGGCCGAACAGGTGCTCAGGCAGGGGGTGGCTTACGTGAAGGACCGCAAGCAGTTCGGCGTCTCCGTCGGGTCCTTCCAGGCGGTCAAGCACCCCCTGGCCAACGTCTTCGCCGAGATCGAAAGCGCCCGCTCGGCCTACCACTACGCCGCCTGGGCCGTCGATGCCGGCAGCCAGGACACCCGCACCGCGGTGGCGGTGGCCCGCCTGTGCGCCACCAGCGCCTTCCGCCAGGCGACCCTGACCAGCCACCAGGCCCACGGGGGCATCGGCTTCACCTGGGAATATGACCTGCACCTTTACCTCAAGCGGGCCAAGCACAACGAGTACTTCCTTGGCCTCCCAAACGACTACGAGGAAGTGGTCGCCCGCGAGGCGCTCGGGATCTGATCCGAGTTTACCCGCAGTACCGCTGGACCATCTCCAGTAGATCGTCCAGACCCACGGGCTTCCTCAGGCACCCCACCGCGCCCAGGAGGGCAGCCCGCTCCCAGGCCCGGCCATCCGCGGTCAGCAAGACCACCGGAGTGCGCCGCAGCACCGGATTGGCGGCGATGGCCGAAAGGCACTCCGCCCCGTCCATCCCGCCCATCATCCAGTCCAGAAGGATCAGCCTCGGCGCCGTGTTCTCCGAAAGATAGCGCAGCCCCTCCGCTCCATCCGCGGCCAGCACCACCTCGTAGCCCTCGTCCAAGAGCACCCCGCGGAGCGCGTCCCGCACGTCGTCGTCGTCGATGACCAGGACCTTGCCTCGGAGCATGATGGACCTCTCGCTATCCTTGCTGGCCTTCTGTTACCGCCGCGTCCGTGGCCAGCGGCAGCCTCACCGTGAACGCCGAGCCCGCCCCCGGCGCGCTGCGCACCGAGATGCCGCCGCCGCTTTCCTCCACGATCCGGCGCACGATCCACAACCCCAGCCCCAGGCCGCCGAAGTTGCGCAGCGACACCGCCCGCTCGAAGCGACCGAAGATCCGCTCCTGGCTCGCCGGGTCGATGCCGATGCCTTGGTCGGTCACCCGCAGCACCGCGTCCTGCCCCTCGCCGAAGACCTCCACCCCCAGCGGTTTGCCGCTGCCGTACTTGAGCGCATTGCCCACCAGGTTGGTGACCACCTGCTCCAGGCGCATCCGGTCCCAGTTCCCCACCTGCCTGCCGTGCAGCGACATGTCCACCGAGCAGCCCGCCCGCGCCGCCGCCTCCGCCAGCCGTCCCATCACCTCCATCACCAGCTCCGACAGGTCCAGCGACTCCCGCTCCAGAAGCAGCCGCCCGGAGGCGATCCGCGAGACATCGAGGAGCTGGTCGATGAACCGCCGCAGCCGGTCGATGTTGCTGCCGCAGCGCTCCAGCCGTTCGTTGAGCCGGTCGTTTTTGCGCAGCTCGAAGTCGCGATTCGCCAGGCGCTGTAGCCCCTGCACATTCAGTTGTAGCGCCGCCAGCGGCGTATTCAGCTCGTGCCCGGCGATCGAGAGGAAATCGTCCCTGAGTACGATGGCCTCCTGCATCTGCTTGAAGATCCGCGCCCGCTCCAGCGCCTGCCCGCACTGGTCCGCCAGGGACTTCAGGAAGGCCTGCTCGTGGGCGGCGATCTCCCGTCGCTCCTGGAAGCCGAAGGTCAGCGCGCCGAGCACCTTGCGATCGAAGACCAGCGGCAAGAGGGCGATGGCCTGCGAGCGAGGGGCCGGCGACAGGGGCAACGCCTCCGGCCAGCGGGAGAGCCAGGCCTCTCGGGACGAGAGAAACACCGCCTTGCGGGTGCGCACGATCTCGGGCAGCGGAGCGGGCGTGGAAAGCGGCACCCCGGCCTTCCAGGGGGCGAGGTCCTTCTCATCGCAGTTCACCTGGCCGACGAGGTGCAGGGTCAATTCAGCTTCGGCCTTGTCTTTGTCTTCATCCTTGGGCTTTGGCGGTTCGATGATGCGCAGCATCAGGCCCCGCGCCGCCCCCAGCGCCGCCAGCCCCTCCCGGATGGCGATGGCCGCGACCTCCTCGGCGGTCAGCGCCTGCGAGAGCGCCGCGGTGATGGCCTGCAGCTGCGTCATGAACCTCGACGAACGCTCCAGTTCCCCAAGCAGGGCGACGCGTTCCTCCGTGGCGATCTTGCGGTCGTGGATGTCGGTGGCCGTGCCGAACCACTGACGGACCTCGCCGTTCGCCCCCCTGCCGGCCACCGAACGTCCGAGGAACCAGCGGTAGGCGCCGTCCTCGGCCCGGCGCAGGCGGTACTCCATCTCCCATGTCTCGCCGGTGGGCATCACCCGCCGCCACAGATCGATCACCCGGGGGACGTCGTCGGGGTGCACCGACTCGGCCCACTCCCCGGCCAGGGTACCGGCAGACGAGATCCCGGTGTAGTCGGTAAAGCGCTGGTTGACATAGGTGACGTGCCCCAGGGAATCGCTGCAGAAGATGAGCTGCGGGATGGTCTCGGCCAGCAGGCGGAAACGCTCCTCGCTCTCTTTTCGCGCGGTCTGCTCCTCGTCGAACTTGCTGGCCCGCAAAAGCGCCTGCCCGGCTTGCTGGGCCACTGCCTCGATGAACTCGCGCTCGTCCGGGGTGGCGTGGCACGGCGCCGAGAAGCCCAGGCCCAGGGCGCCCACCGCCTGGCCCGCCACCACCAGCGGGATCGCGACCCACGCCTCATCGCCGGCCGCCTCGGCCAGGGCCACCGCCCCGGGGTATCGGGCGGCGATTTCCCGGGGCGAGTCGAGCCAGACCGCTTGCTGCCGGCGAAAAGCGTCCGACAGCGGCGTCCGGTCGGTGACCGGAAAGCGCCCCCACGGCGAACTCAGGTGGCTCGGATACCCCTGGCAGTGGAGGGTCTCCAGCTCGCCATCCCGAAGCAGGACCACCCAGCAGGAGCAGATGCCCAGGTGCGCAAGGCCGATATCGCACACCCCCCGCGCCACGTCCGCCGGGGTGACGGCCAACGAGAGGGCCGATCCAAGCAAAAGGATGCGCCGCAGGGACTCGTCGGGGCGATGTTTGTCGGTGTCCTCGGGATCAGGAGCGCCCCTTTCGAACGGCGGAGTCCGATCGACGATTCTCATCGCGTCCACTGTACCGGGTTGCCCTGTCTTTGCCGAGGCCATGCGTGCATGCGAGTCCGACCTTGTGGAAGCACAACGTTAGTTTATCGGTTAATAACCCCGGCATTCCAATCCGCTGTAACTTCCCCGTCGGCAACTATCCGGTGTCCGTGGTCATGATCACGGGAGACGTGGACAAGGATGGCAAGCTGGACATCGACGTCACAAATCAGGGAGGCAACGACATGAGCGTGC
>JBBRLA010000771.1:0-3696 GCA_038231615.1 Polyangia bacterium
GCTGACTTCGGTCGCCTGGCTCAGGAGGTGGCCGCGGTCACCGCCGCCGGCGCGGACTACATCCACGTGGACGTTATGGACGGTCACTTCGTCCCCAACCTGACCATCGGCCCGGTGGTGGTGGCGGCGATCCGCCGGGCCACCCATCTGCCCCTCGACGTGCACCTGATGATCGAGCAGCCCGAGCGCTGGATCGAACGCTACGCCGAGGCGGGCGCCGACCTGATCTGCGTCCATGCAGAGGCCTGCACCCACCTGCACCGGGTGATCCAGCAGATCCGCGCCGTCGACAAGCGGGCGGTGGTGGCGCTGAACCCGGCCACGCCGATCGGGGTGCTGGAGCATGTGCTGCCAGACCTGTCGATGGTGCTGATCATGAGCGTCAACCCGGGCTTTGGCGGGCAGTCGTTCATCCCGGCGGTGTTGCCGAAGATCCGCGCCCTGCGGGCGATCGCCGATGATCGGGGCCTTTCCCTGGACATCGAGGTGGACGGGGGCATCAAGGTGGACAACGTGGATCGGGTGGTCGCCGCCGGGGCCAACGTGATCGTCTCGGGCTCCGGCGTGTTCGAGACCCCCGCCTACCGCGAGACGATCGCCGCCATGCGCGCCCGGGCCACCGGGGTGTCGGTCTAGCAGCGGGTTTGCGTATTCGGCCCGAAGGTTTGTCAAGCAACGGGCACCTATATGATGCGAACGTCATGCTTCCATGCCAGATCCAGGGGACCCGTTTATGCCGCCCGGCCCGGACCACCGGGCCGGGCGACGTTGCGCCCCGCTGTGCGTCGGCGATGACCCAGGACGAGCACCGATCATGATGGGGAAGCTGCTTCAGTTCAAGGCCACGCCGGACACCCAGGTCAGCGACGAAATGCTCCTTGGCGCCTGCGCCGGGGGGGACACCTCGGCGCTGGGCGTCCTTTTCGACCGCCACAACCGGGCGGTGTATCGCTTCCTGTGCCGCTATCTGGGCGGGGGCCGGCCCGATCTGGATGACCTGGTCCAGACCACCTTCCTGGAGGTGATGCGCGCCGCCGGGTCGTTTCGCGAGCAGGGAAAGGTCAGCGCCTGGATCATCGGCATCGCGGCGAACCGGGCTCGGCAGCACATCCGATCCGAGGGGCGGCAGAAGAAGCTTTTGAGCGTGGTGGCCCGGGAACCGACTCGGAGCGGCGAACGTGCCGATCAGTACACCGAGAACCAGGAGATGCTGGGCCATCTGAGTGATGGGCTGCGTCAACTTCCCCATGACCTGCGCACTGCGTTCGTCATGTGCGATCTGGAGGAGATTTCCGGGGTCGAGGCGGCGCGGGTGCTGGGGGTGCCGGAGGGCACCCTGTGGCGTCGCCTGCACGACGCGCGCAAGCGGTTGCGGAAGGCGTTGGAAAGGGACATCCCATGAGTACGTTTAAGTGCCCCGGCTCGGAAGAGCTGTCGCGGGCCTTTTCTCTCGGGGCCTCCGACGATCTTCAGGTTCATCTTGGGGACTGCGCGGCGTGCAGGCAACGATGGGTGGGGTTCTCGGAGCTGGTCCGACTGGGGCGGCAGCTTCCCTTCACCGCCCCGGAATGGGCGCGGCAGGACGAGCTGCGGGCGGCCCTGCTCCGGGCCGCGGCCGGGGCCGCCGGGCGTCGCAGGGTGACCCCCCGGGTGTGGCTGGCGGCGGCGGTGATGCTGCTTTGCCTGGGCCTTGGCCTGCGGGGGCTCTTCGGGTGGGGCCGGCAGCCGCAACTGGCCCTGCGCGCCACGGTCCACCTCCAGGGCGTCGTCCACTTCACTCACCTGGGCCCCTCGCAGGATGAGATCGTGCGCCTGTCGGAGGGGTCGATCCTGGTCGAGGTGGACCCGCTGCATCCGGGGGAGCGCTTCCGCGTGGTCACCGGGGACGGCGAGGTCGAGGTCCGGGGGACGGTGTTCGAGGTCGCGGTGGCGGGGGATCACCTGCAGCGGGTGCGGGTGCTGCGCGGCAAGGTCGAGGTCCGGCAGCCCCACGGCGGCAGCATGATGCTGCTCTCGGGAGATCACTGGCAGGCAGCCGCACCGTCGGCCCGCGCTGCCGCGGCGCCCGAGCCGTCGCCGGCAAAGGTGGGCCCGGGGCCGGTCTCGGCAAAGGTGGGCCCGGGGCCGGTCTCGGCAAAGGTGGGCCCGGGGCCGGTCCCTGGCGACACGGCCTCGCGGGTCACGCGGCACTCCGCCCATTCCTCGCACCTGGTCCTGCCGCGGCCGGTTGGATCGCCCCTGAAGGCGGCCGGTCGGGTGCTGCCCGGCCCGGCGGAGGAGGCCTTCGACGAGGGCTGGACCGCGCTGCGGGCGGGGCGCTATGTCATCGCGGCGGCGGCGTTCCAGCGTTCCACCGCGGTGGGCAGCGGGCAGCCGATCGACGAGGACGCCTGGTTCTGGCGAGGGGTGGCCCTGGCCCGCGGCGGGCGCAACGGGGACGCCGTGCGGACGCTGCGAGACTTCCTCTCGCGCTACCCCCACTCGACGCGGGCCGGCGAGGGGTCGTCGATCCTCGGCTGGCTGCTCGTGGATAGCGCGCAGCGAAGCTCAGCGCCGTTCATCGACATTGGCGCCCTGGACGAGGCCGAGCGGCGCTTCCAGTCGGCGCAGTCGGATCGCGACGCTGAGGTGAAGAAGAGCGCCCGTTCGGGAATGGAAGCGGTTGCCGCTCGGCGCGGCCAGCCCGCCCGCTGAATATCGTCAGGAACCAGCGTCTCCCTGAAAGAGCGAGCGCGGCCGAGGCGATGGCGCTATCATGGCCCTGTGGTTAGCAAATACCGCTACAACCAGAAGGCCGGGGCGCTGAACGAGGCGCCGGCCCCGCAGCGCATGGCGATGTCCGCCGTCACCGGGACGCAGGCGATGTCGCCGCAAGACTTCGCCCAGGCCATCCCCGAGCCCTTGGCCGACGAGACCTCCGGCGCAGCGGCGATGACCACCGCGGCGTTCGGGCGGCAGATGATGTCCCATGCCCCCCGGCTGAATCCGCAGACGCGGGCGCTGGTCCCGATGCGGGCCGAGCGTCCGGGGCAGGCGGACACGGGACTCGACCCGATTCTCGCACGAAGGTGGACCAGCATGTTCTATTATACGGTCGAGGACGGACAGCGGGTGCTGATGAAGCGCCGCGACGGCACGATGGAGATCGTCGTGGGCCCGCGGCGGGTGCGGATCGGTTCGTGCCGCTTCGATCAGATGGCCCACTACGTGGCCCACCCCGGCGAGTTTCTCATCGTCCGCTTCCGCGACGGCAAGCAGGAGCACCACCCGGGCCCGGCCAACGTCTGGCTGGACCCTCGCGTGCACCTGGAGATTTCCCGGGAGGACGCCCTGCAGATCGCCGCCAAGGAGGCGGTGGTGGTGTACTCCAAGGGCGAGGCGGGCGGCCGGCCGGAGCAGATCTCCCGGCGCATCGTCTACGGCCCCGAGGTCTTCGTGCCCATGCCCGGGGAGTGGCTGCATACCTTCTCGTGGCATGGCTCACACGGCGGCCACAAGGGCTACCAGAAGGTGCCCAACGGCCTGGTGTTCCAGAAGCTCTGGCTGATGCCCGATCAGATGTACCACGACGTGCTCGACGTTCGTACCGCTGACGATGCGGTGCTGACCATCCGGCTGATGATGTTTTTCGAGCTGCTCGACATCGAGAAGATGCTGGGGGCGACCCACGACCCCATCGGCGACTTCGTCAACGCC
>JBBRLA010000772.1:0-3692 GCA_038231615.1 Polyangia bacterium
AGACGCCTGTCGTATCTTGAACGATCGCAAGCTACAAAGAGAAGGGCGGCTTCTGCTTTACTCCATCGAGGAGCCCCCCACGGGCTGCCAGTTCAGTTGATCGGATCGATCTCCTCCCCTCTGGCCGAAGTCCCTGTCTGTCCAGGGCCGCGGACTCGGCGCGGTAATCGCTTTCAGACCCGCCCGCTATACCTTGACCCGTAGGCGGTCTATGGACATGGCTTCCGGGCCTTGAACAGGAAGTAGTCCCAGGGGTAGACGCCAAACGTCATCGTGCTCAGCATCTGCGCTGCGCTCACCTCGCGGAGGGCGTGGAGCGTGTTCCGGGCCGCCCACTTCATGTAATGAGGGACGACGTGCTCGCGAATCGATGCCGCCGACTCCACTACGAAGCCAGGCTCTTCGATTTCGTGCTGGTAGCGCTCGGCCCCATACACGTTCTCCGCGGGAATCTGCAGGGAACGGCGCAAAAGGCCGAGGTTGAGCCGCTGCTTCCGGTTTTTGGGCGGCACGACCAGAATGTCGGCGATCGCCAGCACGCCGCCGGGCCGCAGCACACGAAACGCCTCATGAAAGAAGTCCGTGCGCTGCTGGAAATGAAACGCCGCCTCGATACACACCACCTTGTCGAAGCTGGCGTCGGCGAAAGGCATCGCCGTGGCCGATCCCTGCTGGAAGCTCAGCCGATCCGTGAGCCGCGCCTCCCGGGACAGGCGCCGGCACCAGCGCAGCTGAAACGACGAGAGGTTCAATCCAACGATCTTTTGCAGACCGAAGGTCTGTTGCGCGTAGATGGCATGGGTGCCAAAGCCGCACCCGGCGTCCAGCACCCCTTGATCCTTCGGTCCCAGCTCCGCGGTCTCATCGACCAGATGGAAGAGCGCATCGGTCGCCAGCTTGATCGAATCCGGTTGCTCAAAGTGGACGTCCTTCCAGTAGCCCATGTTGACCGTCGGGATGTTCGCCGCCGTGCGCAGGTGATCCGGCGCCCCCCACAGGTCGTAGTTTGTGGCCGCGTCGCAGTCGGAGCGCAGCATCATGGCAATCCAGCCCAGGTTCTTGCGCAACCTCGTCGTCTGGTTCTGTAGGTGATCCATGAGTATGTCCTTTCTTACGCGGCCCGGGCCAGACAATCTTCATCGAAGAAAACCGGCAGTTCGGTGGGTCCGTGCATCGCCGAGTCCGCCACGTTCAGTGCATACACCGGCCGCGCCCGGGGAGAAAGCCGCAACCCCGGCATGCGGTCCAGGAGGAGCGAGAGGCCGACCCGGGCCTCCATGCGTGCCACCGCCGCCCCCAGGCAGTGGTGCGGCCCGGTGACGAAAAGCAGGTGATTCGGCCGGCGGTCGATGTCGAAGACCTCGGGGTTTTTGTACACCTCCTCGTCATAGTGCGCCGCGGCGGTGCACAGGAGCACGGTGGCGCCCGCGGGAAGGGTCACTCCGCTGACCTCCACCTCCCGCGTCGTCAGGCGAATCGTGCCCACGCTGGAGTTGGCCCAGCGCATGGACTCCTCGATGGCCGGCATCAGCAGCGATCGATCCGCCTGCACCCGCGACAGGGCCTCGGGGTGCAAAAGCAAAGATCCCAGCGCGCAGGCCAGCATCCAGATCGTGGTCTCGAAGCCGGCCGCCAGAAGCCCGGCGCCGATGTCCATCAGCTCCTCCGGCTTGACGCATCCCTCTTCTCGCTGCGCCCGGACGAACTCGCCCATCAGGTTTTGCCCGGGGTTCACGAACTGCTTCTCGAACTCCGGCCGCAGATGGTCGGTCAGCTCCCGGTAGGCCCGCTTTCCCACCGCGATCTTCTCCGGGTCCTCCAGCGAGAGGGTCCAGGCGATCATCGCGTCCACCCAGACCTTGCACGGCCGTACGTATTCTGGCGCAAGGCCCATCATCAGCGCGATGACATCGATGGGCAGGGGGATGCAGAACTCGGTCACCAGATCGGCCTGTCCCCGCGTCCCCTTGCGCCCGATCCGATCAAGCAGCCTGTGAACGGCCGGCTCGACGATGTCCTGCTCGTAGCGCAGGACGGCGCGCGGCGTAAATGCCTTGCTGTACATGCGCCGCTGTCGGGCGTGCTCCTCCCCATCCATGGCCGAGAAGGTCGAGGCCGTCGGCCCGCGCTTGAAGATGGCGTTGCTGAACACCTCCGGGTTGCGCAGGGCGGCCAGGATGTCCTTTTGGCGAAGCAAGACCCAGCTCTTGCGATGCTCGTCGTAGTACACTGGCGTCGTCCGGGCCATCGCCGAGAGCATCTGACCGAAGACCATCGGGCTCTCCGCTTCGAACAGAAATGGACTCTGCGAATTCTGCATGGCAATCTCCTTGTTCCGCCGCGCCGTGCCCCTGGCACTGCTTCATCAAGCCGGCTACCCTTCATGTACGCAAACATCTTGCCAAGCTTGACAGGCGCGACGAATATACAGGTTTCTCAGAGCAAACGCGCCGGGGCGATGGTGACCGACCACACAAAATGTGCACATAGGGGGACAAGATCGGCCGCAGGGTGGCCGTTCTCGTCCCATTGTGATCCATCATTCACCGTGATCGAAGGTCTTCGTGATCAAACAACGCGGCCATGGACCGACCCCCGCAAGACGGAGTACCCTTATTTCATGGTCTCTTCATCTGTCTCGAAAAAAACCGTGACTCGGTGAGCCTGACCGCCTGGCTGGGCCGTCAGTGGAGTCGCGCGATCGACGTCCCCCGCGACCGCTACCCGGACATCGCCGTCTACTGGCGGGCCAGGGCGTTGCGCATCCTCATGGCCTTCTCGCTGTGCCTCATGCCGGTGGCGCTGCCGCTGACCCTGCTCGGAGGCGGGCCGGACGCCTGGAGGACGCTGGTCATCGCTCCCCCGATCGTCGCCATCGCCCTCTTCTTCTTCTGGCTGGCCGGGCGAGGCGCGGGCGGCTTGAGGCTCGTCGGCTGGTGCTTCCTGCCGGTGTACCTGGCCTCCGCGGGCCTGGGTGCCAAGGCCGGCTTCGGGCTGGTGGACCCGTCTATGTCGGTGTGCTACACGGCAGTCGTCCTCTCGGCCCTCCTGCTCGACATCCCGGGCATCGTGGCCACCGCCGGGATATCGATTTCGGTGGTCCTGGTGATCGCCACCCTCCAGGGACAGGGGAAGACGGCGTATGGCGGGTTCCTGGCCGGGTCGGCCCTGCGGGCCGCCATCTATTCCACCACCAGCACCGTGGTCTTCATCGCCATCCTGCTGATCCTGTTCCGCCGTCTCCAGCACAGGCACCTGGAAGAAGCGGTGGCGAACGCCCGCACCCTGCAGGAGGTCGAGGCCAAGGCGGCGAACCTGGCGCAGATGGACGCCCTGAAGACGGCCTTCATCGATAATGTCAACCACGAGTTCCGCACCCCGCTGACCCTGTTCCAGGGGTTGATCGAGGAGGCCCTCACGGACCCAAGAAGTCCCCTGCCCCCGGCGCAGGAAGATCGGCTCCAGCAGATCCGACGTCATGATCGGCGCCTTTTGCGGCTGGTCAATGCGCTCCTCGACTACGCCCGGATCGAGGCCGGGCGCGCTGAGGCCCGCTTCGAAGCGCTGGACTTGGCCACCTTCACCGCGGAGCTGGCACAGGAGTTCCGCTCCGCCATGGAGCGGGGGGGCCTGCGCTTCCATGTAGACTGTCCCCCCCTGCCCCAGCCGGTCCTTGTGGACCGCGAGATGTG
>JBBRLA010000773.1:0-3687 GCA_038231615.1 Polyangia bacterium
GAGGCCATGCATCCAGCGCCGCGGCCCGCGGGTGGACCGGCTCGACCGCTGGGTGGAAAAAACCGGGACGAGGCGACCCAGCGGCCGGCAACGACATCGGCCGCCCCATCGCCTGCCGCGGCCCCCTCCCCTGCCGCGGCCCCCGCTTCTTTCGCATCGCCCACCTCACTGGCGGCCATCGAGGACGAGGCGCTGGGTCGTCTGGCCGGGGTCGCCGCGCGAGCGCCGCTTTCCCTTCTTCCCACTCTAGAATACGAACTCCTGCGCGCCGCCGCGAAACACAAGCACGCCGCCGAGTGGGCCCTGTGCCGCTTGCGCCTTTCCCGCGGCGAGGCTGAACCGGCGATGGCGCATCTTCTGCGGTTCCTTCGCGACGCCTCGGCGGACGATCCCAACCGGCCGGCCGCCCTGTCGACCCGCGAGCACCTGGCCGGGGCGCGGGCGCGGGCGCAACGTGAGGTGGTGCTGCGCCGGGCAGTCGCACTGGGAGGCGCGTCCGTGCTCACCCTCTCGCTGCTGCTCTTCTTCTTTCGCGGCACCAGCCTGTCCCGCGGTCTGTCCCGGCGCCCTGCCCTCTTCCCCGAGGTGGCGCGGACCATCGGCGAATTGCGCCATGACGTGCTCAAGCACCGGACCAGCGTGCTGGGGCTCCTGGCGGCGGGGTCGGCATCTCGTGAAGAAGTCCGGCGGGTGCTCTGCGAGCCGGAGCGGGCTTCGGAGGTCATCATCGCGGCCTACGAACGTCTGCGACTCTCGGCGCGGGCCAAGGGGGTGGTGCTGCGCCGGCTGCGCAACGAGCCGGCGTTCGGTCCGCTGGTGCGCGATTTGCGACGCGCCGAGGCGCTGGTGCAGCGGGAGGGCGGCGGCCCCAAGATCGCCCGCATCGACGCCCGCCTGCGCGAGGTCCACGCCGAGCGACTGCTGGCCCTTTTGCGTCAGTCCCCGCGCACCCGCCTGAGCGCGGGGGTGATCTCGTCATGGATCGGCGATGTCGAGGCGGAGGTCCGGGTGCGCGGCGGGGCCTGGACCACCCCGGCGCTCCTGTTTCAGGGACAGGGGCTTTACCTGGCCTTCCCCGTGGAACAAGGGGCGCTGCTGACGCTCTTTTCGAACCTTCTGCGCAACGCCCAGGCCGCGGTCGCCAGGGAGGGTGGCGGCAGCGTCATTGTCCGCGTCGGCGAGGAACGCGACGCCACCGGCAGGAGGCAGCTGCTTCTGCTCATCGGCGATTCGGCCCGCGCCGAGCTGACCCTGGAAGCCATCGAGCGCCGGGAGAGCGGGCGCGGTCTGCAACTGGTGCGCGACGTGGTCCACGAGTGGCGCGGCCACCTGGTGCTGCGCCGCGAGGATGCGCCCTACACCAAGGGGGTCGGCGCATGCTTCCCGGCGTGAAGAAGCCCCGCTGGCTGGTCTGTGAGGACGGCAGCGAGTACCTGGACCGCTTCGCCCGCTTTCTGTCAAGCGAGTTCGACTTCGGCCATACCCAGAGCGCCGGGGCGCTGCTCGACGAGCTGGCCGCCGCGCAACAAGCCCATGTCCCGTGCGCCGGGGTGATCCTGGACCTGGACTTCCGCCGCACCCCGCGGGAGCAACTGGTGGATGAAGATGGCCGGAGCGGCGCGTCCCTATCCGACGAGCAGCGCCGACGCCTGGCGGAGAGCCAGGGGATCCTTATCCTGCGCCTTCTCCGGGCCCGGAACATCGCGGTGCCGGTGCTCCTGTACGCCGACCTGGACGATGCCGGCCAGGCGGCCTACCTGGAGCAGGCCCACGCGCCGCTGGCCATCGTACCCAGCCACGAGGGGCTGCGGGAGACCGCGGCGCGCATGCGCAAGCCGGGGCGCTGAGCGTCCCCCTTCACGTTTCGACTGCCGCTGCACGTCGCCGAACTGGCCCGCATCGCCAGGAACGGACGTTCCTTTTGACGGGGCCACCGCGATTTCGCTAGGATGCGCGGCATGAACAAAGCTCATCTCGCGTTCCTCTCCCTGGCCTTCCTCGCTTGCGGCCACGGCGCCGCCGACGCCCCCGCGGACATGGCCGCCCCGGGCACCCCTGCGGACATGGCCGTCACGGCCGACCTGTACTTCAAGTCCGCCTGCGGCCACCCGGGCGACAAGGGCAACTCGCTCGGCGTCGGCAAGTTCTGTCAGCGGTTGAGCGAATGCAAGGACGACACCAACCCGATCTTCAAGGCCAACCTGTGCACCAAGATCGCCGACCCGAACAACTTTTTCTGTACCTTTGGTTGCAAGGGAGACGGCGGCGCGACCCAGTGCGGGGAAATGGCGCGGTGCGCCTGCGACAACGGGCAGTGCGGGTGCTTCCCGACAGCCTGTAACTGACGGGGCCGAGAGGGGCGGCGGCTAAAACCCGCCCCAGTTCATCCCCGGGGCATCCCACACCAAGTTGCCCAGGCCCTGGGTGTCGACGTACTGGCCGAAGCCCACGCACATCTCGAAGCCGAAGGTCAGCGTCTTCTGGGTGGTGTTGTTCCACTCGCAGTGGACGCTGAGCGCATCCCCGGTGTTCAGCGCGTAGGGCGTGGCGGGATCGCGATTCAGCGAGGGGGGATGGAACATGAAGCCCGGGTCCCAGTGCGCGACGTCGAAGAGCTTCTCTACCTGGCCCTGGTGGGTGCGGGTGATGGTGATGCTGCTGCCCCATTGATGCATGTGGGGAATGAGGAACCACAGGTTGAAGTCATGCTGCAACACCCCGGTGATGTCCACGTGGGACAGGCCGGGAGGCACCTTTATCCCGGTGTCCGTGACGGTCAGCGCCCCGCTGGGTGTGTAGGTCCCGGCGGGGTCGGCGGGAAATACGTTGATGGCGGACTGAACGTCGTAGGGCTTCGCGCTGGCATTCAGGTAGTGGTGGTTCAGCACGAGCTGGGCCTTGGCCGGGACGCGGAAGACCAGGCTGCCCGGGGCCTCGCTCGGCAGCCCCTCGGCGCCAGCCCCGGCGATGAAACGGAAGGTCGACATGTCGTCGTCGGTGCAAGGCCGCGTGGTGCCGGCCGGCTGATAATCGTTGGTGTAGTAGAGCACGACGTGGTGGCCGGTCTCCGTCTGAAAGCCGGTGATCTTGCGAACGTCCATCGTGCGGGAAAGGGTGATGTCGCTCCAGGTGCAGATCTCGTTGTCGCTGCCGGCCTGGATGCCGTGGACGATCGGGCTCAGCACCTGCATCCCGTTCGGCGGCGGCGGCGCGGGATCGAAACCTGGCACCCGGTCAGGCCCGGACGCAGCCTGTCCACAGCCCAGCGCCAACAAGGTCAGCAGCGAGAATCTGCGCATGAAGAACTCCTTGGGTTTCTTGCCTGCGTGCCGGGGTGATCGGGGTCACGCGTGGGTATCTTGGCGCCAAGGTGGGCTTCTTTGCAAGGGGGGACGAGCAGTGATAACGTGCCTCCCTCGTACTCTCATGGCGCCCCCAGACCCGTATGTAGATGAGGTGACCGATGCGCTCCGCGATCTCCTGCCTGGCCTTTCTGCTGCTCTGCACCCAGGGAGGGTGCCTGCACCCGCCGAAGCAGAACTATTCCCCCGACCAGATCCCCCAGATCGACAAGCTGGAGGAGGTCATGCGGGTGCAGGCGGCGACGATGGACCCCCTGTTCAAGAAGCGTGGGCAGCCGAGCTTCACCCAGGATGAGTTTGCCGCCATGGTCGCGGGGGCGCAAAA
>JBBRLA010000774.1:0-3683 GCA_038231615.1 Polyangia bacterium
CGCCAATGGACAGAAGGTAGCGTGGAGCATCGCGGAATATCTGACGTCGCTGGAAAAGAGCGTTGACCAGCTCGTGAAGCGCGGGACCACCAGCCCATGAGCAGCAAACCGGAGAGCCTGCAAAGCGCCTTCGACGGGGCGTTCGCTGGAATCAGGCAGGCGCGAAAGACCTTCTCGCCGCAGCTCTTGCCCCACGAGGTGGGCACCATCAAGAGCGTCGCCACCGGCATCGCCAAGGTGTCGGGTCTCCCCGGCGTGGGGTTCGACGAACTGGTGACGTTTCCCGGCGATGCGCTCGGCATTGCGTTCAACGTGGACCAGGACGAAGTGGGCGTCGTGTTGCTCGACTCCTACTGGCATCTGCACGCCGGCGATGAAGTCCAGCGCACCGGCCGGGTCATGGACGTGGCGGTGGGCGATGGACTGCTGGGGCGCGTCATCGACCCGCTCGGCAGGCCCCTGGATGGCAAGGGGGCGGTGGCCTCCAGCAAGCGCCTGCCCATCGAGCGCCCCGCGGCGCCCATCATGAACCGCGCGCCGGTCACCGTCCCCCTTCAGACCGGCCTCTTGGCCATCGATGCGCTGATTCCCATCGGGCGCGGCCAGCGCGAGCTGATTCTGGGTGACCGGCAGACGGGCAAGACCGCCATCGCGATTGACACGATCCTCAACCAGCTGGACCAGAACGTGGTGTGCGTGTATTGCGCCATCGGCCAACGGGCTTCCGCCGTGGCGAAGGCGGTGGCCAGCTTGCGGGAAAAGGGCGCGATGGCGCACACCGTCGTTGTCGTGACCGAGGGCAACGACCCGCCGGGGCTGGCGTACATCGCGCCCTACGCCGCGACCAGCATCGCGGAGTTTTTCATGGAAGCCGGCCGGGATGTGCTGATCGTGTACGACGACCTCATCCAACACGCGCGATCCTACCGCGAGCTTTCGCTCTTGCTGCGTCGTCCGCCCGGCCGCGAAGCCTTTCCCGGTGACATCTTTTATATCCACTCACGGCTGCTCGAACGCGCCACCCACCTGAGCCCGAAATTCGGCGGCGGCTCCCTCACCGCCCTGCCCATCATCGAGACCGAAGCGCAGGATATCTCCGCCTACATTCCGACCAATCTGATCTCGATCACCGATGGGCAGATCTACCTCTCGCCGACTCTGTTCGAACTGGGCGTGCTACCGGCGGTCGATGTGGGAAAGTCGGTCTCACGGGTCGGCGGGAAGGCGCAACTGGCGGCCTACCGGGTGGTGGCGGGCGACCTCAAGCTGGCCTATGCGCAGTTTGAAGAACTGGAGACCTTTTCCCGCTTCGGGGCCCGCCTGGACGAAGGCACCCGCAAGAGCATCGAGCACGGACAGCGCATCCGCGCCTGCCTCAAACAGCCGCAATTCGCTCCGGTGTCGGTGCCGGCGCAGATCGCCGTGCTGCTGGCGTTGACCGCGAAGCTCTTCGACGCCGTGCCGCTTGAGAAGATGGCGGACGCCGGACGCGCGCTGCGCGAGGCCGCAACAGGCATCCCGCAAGAGGTATGCGGGCGATTCGCCACGGCCAAGCAGCTGAGCGACCAGGACCGTGACACCATCCTCCAACTCGCCCGCACCGTGCTGGCCCCTTTCCAGCCCAAACCCAAGCCGGCCGTCCCATGAGCGACTCCACGGCGAGCTTGCGGCGCAAGATCGGCAGCGCCGGAGATCTTCAATCGGTCGTCCGCACGATGAAGACCCTGGCCGCGTCCAGCATCGGACAATACGAGACATCGGTGCGCTCGTTGGCCGATTACTACCGGACCGTCGAGTTGGGGCTGTCCGCCTGCTTTCGAGAAAGCCCGCCCTCGTCCTCGCCGGAAGGGAAAAAAGAAAAATTGGCTGCGGTCGGCGCCGTCGTGTTCGGCTCCGACCAGGGGCTGGTGGGGCAGTTCAATGATGTGGTGGCGGATCATGCCATCAAGACCCTCGCCGCCTTGCCCGGCAAACCTCACGTCTGGGCGGTCGGGGAGCGCGTTCAGGCGCGCTTGCTGGACGGCGGCCTGCCCGTGATCGGTCTGTTCTCCGTACCCAACTCCGTCCAGTCCATCACCTCGCTGGTCGGGCAGATTCAAATCGAGAGCGAAGCGCATCGCGCCAAGAGCGAGTATGAGCGCGTGTACGTCTTCCACAACCGCCCCCTGGCCGGGGCGCTCTACGAGCCGGTCAGCCAGCGCCTGCTGCCTCTCGATGCGGCCTGGCAAAAGGGCCTGGCCCAGGTCCGCTGGCCGACCGCCAACCTGCCACAAGTCATCCACGGCGGCACTGCGACGCTGCGCAGGCTGATCCGCGAATATCTCTTCATCTCCCTGTTCCGGGCCTGCGCCGAGTCCCTGGCCAGCGAGAACGCGAGCCGCCTGGCGGCGATGGAACGCGCCGATCGGAACATCGATGAATTGCTGGAGGGCCTGCATGGCAGCTTCCACCGCTTGCGGCAGAGCGGCATCGACGAGGAACTCTTCGACGTGATCGCCGGCTTCGAAGCGTTGGTCGGGGCATTGCCAACAGGGTCTACAAGTGGCAGCAGGTGCTTCCGCCGGGCTCTTTCGCCCCTTGTTGGTTGACCCAGGCACCGTCGCTCGCAGCCCGGAGCCCGTCATCGCCGAGACGGCGTCAAAAGACCGCCTGAGATCTACTACTTTCGGGCGAGGAGGAGGCAGAGGGTGACGAGGGGGCCGTCCTGGCAAGGTTCCAGTCTGTGACGGCGCTGACCGAGATAAACGACGAAGCCAGTCCCCACATGCAGCAGGTGCCAGTGCAGCTCCAGGTGTTCGTCTCCGGTCAGGTGATGCGTGTTCAAGTCGACCTCCCCGCCGGCCGAGAAGGTAGGTCTGCGACTCCCAGGTCGATAGCTTCTTGAGTGGGTTCCGGTACCACCAGGGACCGCCGGTGAGGGCCGCCTGGTAGTCGGACTCGACCGGAGCAGCAGGCAGGATTGCCGGGCCCATGCGGACGATGGCATCGCCTGCCGGATGCAGCCGCACCTGCGGCGGCCTGGCCTGCGCATGATAGATCGGAGGCGAGAGCAGGGCCGCCCCGAGGCAGACCGAGAGCAACCATGAGGCAGATGGTAGAGCGTGTCGCATCGTTGATATAAACGCATGAGTCAGCGCCCAGGTCTAGAACCACGGCTCCTGGCGATGTCTACCGGCCAGCTCGACGCCGAGGAGGTGGGCCGTGGGCAGATCCCGTTGAGCGTAAGTCAATCGTGGCCGGTTTTGGGGCCCCGAGGGTCAGGCCGGGAACGCGGCAATCGCCACCGCAGCCCGCAACACCCCATTTGGGCACACCGCCCCGAATCGCCGCCGACTCGCATCAGCGGGCCCCCCTTGTTCTGATTAACGCAGCCAGAAGCGGGCCCGCTCCTCGGGAGGGGCGCCGCACGGCCCTGGAAATCATTCATCGAGATGCCGGCCTGGACCGATGTCTGTCGACGGGATGTCAGGAGGTCTGGATTCCGGCGGCGGAAAATTCGGCCAGCTATGTCGCAGAGGCGGCGGCCAGTGCCGCAGCGGCGGCTTCTACTGACGGAATGTCGGCCGGCGATGTCGCGGTAGCGGCGTCCGGTGACGGAAAATTGGCCAGCTATGCTGCGGAGGCGGCGTCCGGTGGCGCGGAGGCGGCGTCCAGTGGCGAAATATGGGCCAGCGATGCCGCAA
>JBBRLA010000775.1:0-3683 GCA_038231615.1 Polyangia bacterium
CAATCTAACGCAATAGGCATTTTTCACCGTTAAGTTTTTACTCGTACGAGAAGAAGAAAATAGTATTTCGATTTTCGGTCCACCGTTTGTGGGGGGGGGGGGCGGGGGGGGGCGGGGGGCGGGGGGGGGGGGGGGCGGGGGCGGTCCGGGGGGCGGGGGTCGGGACGGGGGCCGGGGGGCCGGGGGGCGGGAGGGGGGCCGCGGTAGCTGGCGTGGGGGCCGGGGTCGGGACCGGTGCCGCGGCGGTGGTTGGCGGCGGGCCCGCGGGGTGCATTGGACTCGGGTCCAGATCGTCGGTTTGTTGTGTAGTTGCGCCGGGTTGTGCCGAATTTTTTGAACCGTTTTTCTCCGCCGCCCAGGTGTCCGCCGGCATCGGCCCCGCGGCGGTCTTTTGCCCCGCCGCAGCTGTCTTGCCCGCCGGGCCCGATCGCCGGCCGTTCTTCCGCCTCGGTTGCCAGCCGTCGTTTCCCGGCGGCACTGTCGGCGGAATGTCTCCTTTCTCCTCGCCCGTCGGTGTCGGCGTCCTCTTTTGCACCTCCCGCCGGTCCAGCATCTTTACCAGCTTGAGGACCACCCAGACCAGCTCTGTGCCCGAGATCCCTGGAGCGCGGCTTCGCTCCGGCGGCCCGGCGATCGCCGCCACCACCTTTTTCAGCGCGAAGTCGTTCGATTTGCCCCCCATCCAGGCCTCCCGAGCCGCCTTTATACCGCGACCTACCGTGGCTGCGCTTTCCCCTTCCAGCAACAGTTGGCAGCACAATCGCCAGCAGTTCTCCTGTTTGATCAGGCCCACCTTTGAAAGCAGGCTGACGCCCGACTGGCCTGAGTAGACCAGTCCGTCGGGGACCCCGAGCGCGATGGCGCGGTATCTGTCGCGCTGCTTCTGTTGAATCTTTTTTCCCGGCCAGTTCACCTTCCGCGCGGCGAGCAGTTCCTCCGACGTCGGGAACCCGAGTAAAAGGTGCTGCCCCTCGTCTTCGATGCGCAGCTGCATGTTCGTGTACTCGACCCGGGCCACGAACTCCTCCTTGCCCCAGTCCTTGTTCTGGATCCGGGCGTACTGCTGTTTTTCCTTGAGGTCCTCGGCGGTGTCACGCCGGACCCGCATCCAGTCGATCTGGTACGAGAACCGGTCCTCCGGCGTGGGGAAGACGCGCCGGTCCAGTTCGTCCAGGCAGGTGCGGTGCAGGCGCCCGAAGGGGGCGGTGTGGGCAAAGAGATCGGGGACATCGGGGCCGTTCGCGGTGGGGCTTGTATCCATGAGAAGGACATCGGCACCGCGAGCCCGAGTTCAAGGGGCGATCGAAGAATTCAAGGGGCGATCGACAAACCTCCATTGACAACCCCCCGCCCGTGCCGAGATCTCCCTCAGGACCGCCAAGGACTTCATCCTAGCGAAAAGGACCTCCTCATGACCCAGATGACCGCCAGCGACTATCGACTTAATGTCTTCACCGGGCTCCACAAGGACACCTTCACCGCCGCCTGCCCCGTCGACCTGAGCATGGCCCTGTGCGCCCAGCTTCTCCTTGCCGCCAAGGACCAGGTCACCTCCCGGTGCATCGACCTGGGCGCCTCCATTTCCAGCCTGTCCCGGCAGGACCTGCTCCACCTGATCTCCCAGGTGGACCGCGGCCTCGCCTTGTGCAATGACGTCACCGCCCGCTGGGACAAGGGGTACCTCTTGTCCCTGCGGAATCTGGAGGTCCGGGAGGCGGAGGCGGCCCACAGGCAGGCCCTCTTCGACTCGTTCCAGGAACGCATCATCTATGTCGGCACCGATGAAGTCCCCCGGACCCATTCGCTCTTGGGCTGGCTCGACGACGACTCCCGCTTCCCCGTGGCGGTCTCCCGCGACTGCGGGCATTTGAACCTCATCTGCGGCGCCCAGGGCATGGGCAAGACCCTCTTTAGCACCATCTTGTGCGAGACCAGCGTCCACGCCCAGGAGCCGCTGACCTCGAGCTTGCTTCTGCCCAGCGGCTACTGCTTCTTCCACTTGGAAGAGCAGGACCGGCTGCCCCAGCTTCTGGACAGCCTGAAGAAAAACCCCGTGCAAAAGGACCTGGACCTGCTGATGCAGCGCCTGGGCGTCGGCCCAATGGCCCTTCGCCGGGTGCGCATCGCCATCCCCAAGAGCCTGATGACCCCCGAACTGTTGCGGCGCTTGCGTCCCTATCAAGACCTGGGGCTTCAGGTGATGCCGCTGGTGGCGCCCCTGGGGCAGTTCGGGCAGCCCGGGCTGGAGGCCGCCCTGGGCGCCGACGAGGGTGCACGCTTTGTGCAAAGAATGCTCGATGAGGCGCAGGACCAGGGCAAGCAGCTTACCGCCGCGGGGATGCGCAGCTTCATCGAGGCTGCCGAGGACCTGAACACCACGCAGAAGCGAGCGGCCTTCGCCAGGATGCGCATCCTGGACGAGCTGGAAAGCCCCGAAGGCGGCCCGGGAATGTGGGATCTTTTTGGCCCAGGCTGGGTGACCATCGTGTACCTGGGCGGGCCGCACATGGGGCGCGGCAGGGTGGCGCCGATGCTGGCGGCGTTCTTGAGCGGGCTGATGCTGCCCAGCCCGGTACACGGGGCGTTTCAGCGCCTGATCGCGGTGGACGAGGTGAACTTGCTGGACGGAGAAGACCCTGCCTGGCGGGCCTTCATTCGCCTGGCGCGCATGGTGCGGCACCTGGGATCGACGCTGACGCTGATGGGGCAGGACCTTTTGTGCCTGCCGACCGAGCTTTTCGGACTGACCTCCCTGGTGGGCGTGATGGGGCAGAAGAGCCCCCTGATCGTCGATCACCTGAGGGCACGGGTGGCGGGGCTGCGGAACTGGCGGACGGAAGACCTGGTGGCGCTGAACCCGGCGGAGATGGTCCTGATACCCAGCCTGAGCACCGCGCCGGAGTGGCAGAAGGAGGGGCGGCTCATCCGAGTGCGGCCCCCCCGATGCATGCACGGCGGCGCGACGCGGGGGATGTTGTAAGGCGGCCTGGGCCTACTCGGACATCACCCTCTACACAAGAAGGCCAGGAGTGCCTTGGGACGGGAGCGTCTGCCGCGACAGGTCCATGACGTTGCTTCGCGCCCAGGTGCGCATCCGGGGATCTCCCTCTGGCACCAGGAAGTGCCGCTGGAAGGAGAACGCCGAGTCATAGATCCCGGGAGAGTGAGTCGAGACGATGAACTGCGCTGCCGGCTGCAGCTCGCGCAGGGCACGCAACATCAGCCGGTGCCATTGAGGGTCCAGGTGCAGTTCCGGTTCATCGATGCAGATGATGCCGTGCTCGAAATGCTGCGTCACCATCCAGCCCACGAAGCCAACCAGCTGAACCTCGCCTGAGCTGAGGACGTCCAGAGGCACGTGCGTCCCATCGGCGGACACCAGAAACACATCAAAGCCTTCTTCCTCATCGGTGCCCACTGGCTCGACCGAGAACCGCTGACTCAGTTCAGGACGAAAGAGCGACCATACGCGATCCAGGCGCTGTATCAATGCATCGTAGCGTGAGTTTTCCGGCGCGGCCCTCATCCCTTTCCCACTTTCGCTTCTTTACCCCGTTCGGGTGTGCTTTTCTTGCTGCCGACTCGTTTTTGGTCTAGCTCCCTCACCACGCGTGGCAGGTATTGCCCCTATTTTTTTAAGCAAGAGTCCATGGATGACGACAGCGATGGTCACAGCCCGCGTC
>JBBRLA010000776.1:0-3679 GCA_038231615.1 Polyangia bacterium
AGATACGGCGTACAGAAGCGACAGCAGGAACGGAGTGCGCATTTGACGCAGGGTACCGGCCCAGTCCTTTCCAGACAACCATCCTGACGCTGAAACCTCCCGCCGCCGGGCTGCCAGCCGGAGATCTCTCCGATACGATCAACGAAATCCTAGCCGAAGCAGCGCCTTTGCCAGCTTCAGCACCACTTTCCCGTCGATAGCTCGCAGTGCCATGGCGCTGTCGATGACCAATCGCAGCAACCTCGCCAGATCAAAGTGGCAGCTGTCGCAGAGCAGCCCGATGAAGTCCTCATCAAAGCGGGAAACCCTGCCCTTTCTCCGACAACAGAAGCAGCACAAGGTCATTTCTGGGCCTCCCCAACTTGATAAGACGCCGGCAAGTGGCCCTCATGCTGAGCAAATGCTACTACAAAGAGTACAACAGGACAGGTCATCTTTACCTCCTGCGCCATCAGGCACATGATTCCTCGCCTTCCCTGGCCACCTGCCGGGGAAGCGGACCAGGTTGAAAGATGTTCTGACGGCATCAGCGCATGCAGGCGCACTGCTCGCGTAGATGCCCATCGTGAAACCTGGCATAGTCAGCGGGACGAATTCTGACCTGAATGAAAACAAGAAAAACTTGAAGAGTCAAGAAAATATTGAACCTTCTGCGATCACGCCAAAGCAGTGTGCTGCGGCGCGGGCCCTCCTGGGTTGGACGCAGCGACAGTTGGCCGAGGCGGCGGGCGTCAACGAAACGACCGTGATCTTCTTCGAGAGCGGCAAACGCAATCCGATCCCGGCCACGATGAAGGCGATGCTCCGGGCCCTGCAGGACGGGGGGATTCTCTTCATCCCCCCCAACGGCGGCGGCCCCGGCGTACGGCAGCGAGATCCATAGCTTTCTGGCTCATCGCCCCTCGAGAAAGATTGCAGCAGTACCCACCCAGGCAAGGCTCGCCCGCGATTTCGACCTGTGACATCATCATACCTCGGCGCGGCGTTCGTCCGCAGGAGCGAGGAACATGCCCTTTGCAGTCATGGAACTGATCGAGATGCAGCAGCGACCGGTTACCGTGCTGTCGACCGACACCGTGCAGAAGGCGGTGGATGAGATGGTGGTCCACGACTTCAGTCAGTTGCCCGTCGTGGACCAGCAAAGCCGAGCGCTGGGGTTGATCACCGGAGACTCCATCCTTAAGGCGGTGAGCCACTTCTCTGTGAAGCTGGATGCCCTGCGCGTCTCTGACGCGATGATGAAGGTCCGTTTGTACCAGGACATCGAGAACACGCTCAAGGATCGCATTCGGGCGGCCTTCACCAGCCCCGATGGGCAGTTCGATGAGGGGGCGATTCGGGCGGCGATCCTGAACGTGACCAGCCGGCACAAGGATTTCTGATCCCCTTTCTTCAGGGCTTTGGGGCGCTACCTAAATCTGGCGGATATCAAGGACGGCATCCGGCAAAGGGAAGGAAAGGGGACGGTGTTAACGAAACTACTCGTTCTGCCGGAACGTTACCTTGTTCGCTTCCCTCGACGAGCCAAGCTCGCCTTGCTGGAGGTGTTAGAGAAGTCGCTGCTGCACCAAGCATACACGGGGCAGCTCTAGGAATTGACCATGCCAGATAGCCGTCCGCCGCAATCCAACATCATCCTCTACCAGACCGAGGGCGGCCGCACGCGAATCCAGTGCCGCTTCGAGGGCGAGACGATCTGGCTGACGCAGAAGCTCATGGCGGAGCTGTTCCAGAAGGACGTCCGCACCATCAACGAGCATATCCAGAACGTCTTTGCCGAGGGTGAGTTGGCCGAGGAATCAGTCATCCGGAAATTCCGGATAACTGCCACCGACGGCAAGAGCTACGACACGCAGCACTACAACCTGGAGGTGATCATTGCCGTCGGCTACCGGGTGAAGTCTCCGCGCGGCACGCAGTTCCGGAAGTGGGCGACCGCGCGCTTGAACGAGTACCTGGTGAAGGGCTTCACCATGGACGACGAGCGCCTGAAGAATCCGCCAGGCAAGGGGCACACGGACTATTTCGACGAGCTGCTGGAGCGCATCCGCGACATCCGTGCCAGCGAGCGCCGGGTGTATCTGCGCGTGCGGGAGGTCCTCGCGCTGGCTGCCGACTACGCGCCCTCCGAGCCAGAGACGCAGGCCTTCTTCCAGACGGTGCAAAACAAGCTGCATTTCGCCGTCGCGCTGCCTTCTCGGCCCTGCCAGCTCCAGCGTCGCGCGCGGGAAGCCTATCGCATGTTCCGGGAAGACCCCAACCATCCGAGTCTGCATTTCAAGCAGGTTCATCCAACGCGGCCGATCTTTTCCGCGCGAAGCTGAGCGCCGTCGCCGCCCGCTTCTGATCCGCCTACTTCAATAGGCAGATCTGGCCCTGCTCCGGGGCGCACCAACCCTCGAGCCGCAGCGGCCCGGCGCCCGAGCAGCACCGGTAGCCTGGGCGGCAGGCGCCCGGGCCGCCGTCGGTGCGGCAGCGGACTAGGCAGATCATCAGCGTGTCGGCGCCATAGCGCGCCTCGCCCTTGCAGTCCGAGTCCGGCAGGCACGCCATATCGACCCGATCGCAGTTCCCGAACGAGCAGTAGCCGCCGATATAGCGTCCGTCCTGGGCCTCCGTGACGCAGCGGATGCCGGGGCAGTCGGAGTCGCGCGTGCAGGGTCGGCCAACGATGCCGGCGCCCGCGTCTTCGCTCATCGCAGTGAGGTCCGGGGCGCAGGTCGCGCAGACCTGGTCGCCCTTGCAGCCCCACAGACCGCACAGCAGAAGCAGCAGATTGACACGCATTCCAGGCCTCCTGTGAGGAAGTGTAGCATGCTAACCAGGGGCGGCGCGGTAGGGCGGGGCGAGAATGATCAGTCCTCGGGCTTGGACCCGGCTTCCTCTTCGTGGATGGCCGCGGCCAGGAGGAACACGCGCCGGCCGGAGAACTCGAAACCCTCGAAGGGCGGCAGCACTGCCGTGTCCTCTCTCCCGACCTCCTTGACCCGTTCATAGGTCCGCTCGTTGCGTCGGTACACCGTGACCATCTCGTGGGCCACGTCCACCAGCGAGTAGTGCTCCACGCCAGCGCGGTGGTAGGCATCCCACTTCACCCCCCGGTCGCGGTATGAGGTCGAGGGCGACAGCACCTCGCATACCCAGTCTGGCGGCGTGACATAGACGCCGAGATGTTTGGTGCCCACGTTCACCTTGCGCGGTGGACGGGGATGCTTGTCGATGCGCCAGCCGACCATGTCGGGCTGCACTCCCTCGTCCAGGAGGTAGAGCTTGGCCTCCAGACTCAGCCACCAGCCACCGCCCGTGAGTAGGCGCCCGCGAAAGCGATCGATCTGCGCCCAGATACCCCCGATGGTGTCCCCCTGCTCAATCGTGGCCATGGCCTTGTAGACGATGCGGCCGTTGAGCAGTTCGGCTCGCTCGCAGTCTGGCAGCGAGAGCCATTCGATCAGCACCCGGCTGGCCTGGGGGGCGCCGACGTTCGTCTGGATGCCGATTTCTTGCATCCGTCAAGCCTACAACAAGACCCGCGTTCTGACCTCTTTTCGTGGAGCGGCCTCGGCTTCGATCACCCGATCGAGGTCGGTCTTCAGAGCGTACGCCTCGTCCCACATCCAGGCCATCGCCTCCACGCTGGCGGGCGACTGGTCCGCCATGAACTCCCGGTACAGCAACTCGG
>JBBRLA010000777.1:0-3678 GCA_038231615.1 Polyangia bacterium
CCAGCAGCGAATTGGAAGCCAGCCGGCAGGCCCCGTGCAGGCCCGTCATCGCGGTCTCGCCGATGGCGTACAGGTTCCGCAAAGTGGTGCGCCCATGAAGGTCGCTGAGGATGCCGCCGCACGAATAGTGGGCCGCGGGGACCACCGGGATCGGTTGCTCCCGCATGTCGATTCCGAAGTGCATGCAGCGCTCGTGGATCGCAGGGAAGCGATCAACCAGAAAAGCCGGCGAAAGATGCGTCATATCCAGCACGACGTAATCCGCCCCCGACCGCTTGAGTTCCGCATCGATCGCCCGGGCCACCACATCCCTGGGGGCCAGCGATTTCATGGGGTGATAGCGCTCCATGAAGGTCTGCCCGGACATCAGCTTCAGGATACCGCCTTCCCCGCGCAGCGCCTCCGAGATCAGGAACGACTTGGCCTGGGGGTGATAAAGACAAGTCGGGTGGAACTGGATGAACTCCATGTTCGCCACGTCGGCGCCGGCCCGATAGGCCATGGCCGTCCCATCGCCGGTCGCCACGTCGGGGTTGGTGGTGTACAGGTACACCTTGCCCGCACCTCCCGAGGCCAGGGCTGTGGCCCGCGCCACCACCGTGTCCACCTCGCCCGTCTCCCGGCACAGGATGTACGCGCCGAAACAGGCGTCCGATCCGCCGTACTTCGCCATCGTCAGCAGGTCGATGGCCATGTGGTCCGAAAGCAGAGTGATGTTCGGATGGCGGCCCGCGGCCTCCAAAAGGACCCGCTCGATCTCCCAGCCGGTGGTGTCCTTGGCGTGAGCGACCCGTCTGGCGGAGTGGCCCCCTTCCCGGGCCAGGTCCAGCTCTCCGCTCAATCCCTGCTTCCGGTCAAAGCGCGCCCCATATCGATCCATCAGTTCCTGCACCGCCGAGGGACCTTCCCTCACGCAGAGTTCTACCGCATCGCGGTGGCACAGACTGTCTCCGACAACCAGCGTATCTTCGATGTGCGCTTCCAGCGTGTCATTGGGGTCCAGCACCGCGGCGATGCCCCCTTGCGCCCAGGCGGTGTTGCTGTCCTCCGGGCGGCGCTTGGTCACGATGAGCACCTTGCCCGCCTCCGCGGCGTGCAGCGCGAAGGTCAGCCCGGCGATGCCAGAGCCGATGACGAGGAAATCCGTCTCCACGACACGCGACATGCCTTTACATACCACAGGCCCTATTCCAACGCGCCCCACTGCGTCATCCCCCGACGCCCACCGGCGCGCATAGCTCCGGGCGACAGGCATCGGGCTCAGGTTCCGGCTCCCCATCACAGCGGGCGGGCGGCGCATCCCGCGGCACCAGCATGAATTCGCCGATCCGACGAGCGCCGTCACCGGGCCGCGGCCAGGCCGACCAGGGGTTCCACTCCGGCTCCTGGCTCTGGGCCTCCGCCGGCAGGCCGGGCACCTCCAGCGGCGCTCGCAGTTCGGGCAGACGCCGCGCCACGAATTTGAACAGCTCTCCATCGGTCACGAAGCCATCCGGCTGCGCCGGGTCGGTGTCTGCCCGCAGCCGGCACTGGGTCCGGCTCCCCTGGGGGCCGCGCCCCTCCCGCGGGGCATACGAGAGCCCTTCCAGCAGGGCCCGCGCGAAGAGCGAATGCGGATAAGGCGAGTCGATGAGACGCTCTTCCAGGGCCAGTTCCACGCTCCGGGTCGCGGTGATGACCGCATAGACTGGACGCTCGCGCCACCCGGCGCGCACCGGGGCGTCCAGACGATCCAGTGCGCCCTCGTCGCCCCCCCTGACGATGGCCGTCTCCCCGCTGTGGCAGGCATCGATCAGCAGGAGCTGGTGGCGCGCCGCGACCTTATCGCGAAGCAGTTCGGCCAGGGTGCGCATGCGCAGGCCGCGGTCCTCCCGACTCACGTTAGCCGCCTCCCAGCCGCCGGGCTGAAGGTACCCGTAGCGACCGCCCGGCTCGTCCTCGATGGCCCCGTGACCGGCGTAATAGAAGAGCAGGCTGTCGTCAGAGCGAATGGGCAGGTGCTCCAGCGTCCACAGAATGCGCTCGCGGCTGGGGGGGCCCGCGGTGTCCCGCAGGCAGGGTGAATCGCTCAGCGTCAGCACGTTTCGGCGCTCATAGCCGAAGCGGCGGACCAGCCTCTCGCGCAGGGCACAGGCGTCGCGCCACGGGGTGCGCAAAGGCCCCAGCCCCCCGCGGCTGCGGGGAGCGTAGTCGCTGGCGGCGACCAGCAAGGCGTAGTTGCGCACCTTGCCGCCAAGCAGGCCCTCCCGTTCGGGGCCCGAGACCGGAGGTCCCGACGGCAAACGATGCTGCTGCCAGTCTCCCCGGGCAACCACCGGGCCGGCCTGCCGGGGACCCCAAAGCCCCCAAAGCCCTGTAACGTGAAGCCCCACCGCCACCAGCACGGCCCCCGCGCCCGCGCCAAGCGCCAGCCTTTTCCCAAAGGCCCGGCTGACAGACCGGACCTTCGTGGCCCCCAGCGCGGCGCGGATCACCCGTTGCAGCCGGGGCGGCGGGATGGCGCTGCCTTGTCGCGGGCTCGCCAGACGGTGGTAGTGATGCAGCCGGCCATCATACCAGGGCTCCTCCGAGACGCCCACGGCCCGCTCGAGCCGGTCGAGGCGCTGACACAGCGGCCCCAGGATGCCGCCCAGATGCAGCCGGCGCGTCGGATCGGCAAAAAGCGCGACATGCAGCCGGCCTTTCGCCCCGGGGCGCTCGACCAGCACTAGGTCGAAGCCGTATCCCGCCGGGGCCTGGGGATCGCGATGGACAAAGAGGCGGAACAGAATGCTCGTCGGCTGCCGCAGGCAGAGCAGATGCCCCCGCAGATGCCCGACGCGCACCTGCCAGCTTGGGCCGGCGTCGCGATCCCGTGCGTAACGCTGGCGATCCTGCTCCAGATAGGTCCTCTCGCGGACGAAATGCTCGTCCGTGGAAAACAGGTCGTGCTGAAGCAAACTCTGCCCGGTGTGCAGCGCCGAAAGAGCGACCTGCAGCAAGCGCACCCCGCCAAGAACCAGTGCCCGCGGCTGATCCCGGTTCAGTTCCAGCAGCGCCAGATAGACCCCCGCCAGAGAGCGCTCCGGCGCGACCGAGCCCGGCAGGAGGCCCTCGCGAAGCTGCGCGGCGTAGTTGCACAGGCGCTCGGCCTGAGGCAGCACGGCCGACGCCGGCCCGTCCGCGTCGGCGGTCACCAGCGTCAGCACCAGGTAGGCCGCCAAAAGGTCGTCCAGGGAAGGTCCGGGCGGCAGCAAGATCCGGCGGATCGGCGAAGCCCCTTGGGGCAGCGCCGCGGGCCCCTCCAGGTAGACCTGTCGCGCCAGGGCCACCCGGGCGCCCGCCAAACGAGTCGGTGACGGACAGATCACAAGGTCCCCGGCGCGGGGCTGGCGCAAAAACTCGCCGGCGGGGGCGATCTCGATGACGACATCCGGCGGGTGACTCGCTTCCATGGATCTTCGTGACGGATGCCCAGGCCCGCCGCTTGAACCCGCCACCGCTGCTTGAACCCCCACTCGAAAGAGCCTGCTTGAAAGAGCCAACTCGAATCCTCCTCTTGAACCCGCCACCGCGCCTCCCGGACAGCGCGCTTCAGAACCGCCTCCCTCCTGGCGATGTCGAGGCACAGCGGCGCCGATGGACGCGCCTTTCTGCTAGACCTCCTCACCTGGAGCTTTCCGATGAAATACCCGCTTC
>JBBRLA010000778.1:0-3666 GCA_038231615.1 Polyangia bacterium
CCCAGGCTGCCCCCAGGCCCCTTGGACAACGCTTCGCGTTGCCCACACCTGCTTGGACAACGCTTCGCGTTGCCCACTTGCCCACAGCCCCGGCGATGACGAGTAGTAGCTACTTGAACCTGGTCAAGAACAACCTGGCTCTAACCGGCAATAATAGTTGTCGCCAACCGGCAATAATAGTTGACGTTGATCACCCCCTTCGGGGGAGACAGTTTCGAGCGTCATTCCTTCACCACGCCAAACACCGATCCTGAGTTCCGTCACCCTCTCTTCCGAGGCGGCGCATCGGCCTCCCCAGACTGTGTCCCGATGCCGTAAGCCAGCCAGCACGGTGATATCCCTAGTGCGTTCGCCAGCCGCTCCAGCGTATCCACTACCGGTCGGCGGTGCCCCTTTTCAATGTCATTGACGGTTGCGGCAGAGACACCCGCTCTCGCCGCCAACTCCCGAAACGTGAACCCCGCCTCCTCACGAGCCTGAAACAATCGTGCTCCGAGCTTTTCGCTCGCCAACTTCATCCTTTCCGATAGCACGCCTTCCGTAAAGCCAAAACGTTGACTTGTTCGTGTTTTTTATGTAGAACATCCGTGCGTCACATTGAACAGGCCGGCGAGGCATATCACCCCCCGCCGGCCCCAGCCCTGCCGGTGGGTTCTCACCGAGCAGAACGGGGACCACCATGCCCGATCCGCGCCGACCAGCAACCTCACGTTCCGCTGCCGCCTCCGCGCGCCAGCAACTCCATGCCGAGCCCGGGGTCTCCCTCCTGGCCACGCGCCGCCGCCGCTTCGTGCGCCAGGGCCATCCCACCTATCGCATCATTGACCTGGTTCGCTGCACGTCCCCCGGCCGCGTCGAGGTTTACCTCAAGGTAGCCTTCGAGCGTGGCCAGTTCGCCGACTACGAAACCCACCTGACCGAGGCCGAGGCCCGCGCCTGCTGGCCCTTCGAGATCAACTGTGCGCCCATGGCCGGCCTGGCCATCCCCCGCCTGCTCTCCGAGAGCGTCCCGAACCGACGCGCGGCCGAGGTTGCCAGGCCATGAGTGACCCCCTTCGCACAACCCGTCTCGGCCCGGCCCGGGAGCATGCAGAGATCCTGACGCTCATGCGCTTCCAGGAGCGCGAGATGCTCCTGCCGGTCGGCCTGGCCAGCATCGAAGAGGACGACCTCGGGCAGCAGCGGGTGGTCCTGCGCCTTTCGTTCCTGGACCGGCGGCTCTTCCTGCCCATGTGGGACCTGCTGGTACTGGCAGGCATCGACCCGCAGGTGGTCAGGGCGTTCGCGGCCTTCGCTTGCACCTGCGCCTCTGCATCGTGGTCGGCCAGCTGCTTCAGCGCGGGCACCTCAGGAAAGGCCCAGAGCTGCCCCAGCCCCTCCGCCGCGCTCCCGCGGACCTCGGCGGCGCGGTCCGAAAGCGCCGGGGCGAGGATCGTGTACAGGCCGGGATCGAGCCCGCCGCCCACCTCGATCACCGCCATCTGCCGCAACGATGACGAGCTGGGCGAGGCGAGCGCCGCCTGCAGGACCCGAAGCGCCTGCTTTTGCTGGGCGGCAGGGTCGACGATGGCCGGCTCCCGGTTCCGCAGGATCAGGCTGAAAAGGAGGGCCAGCGCCAGCACCGGGGTCAGGACCAGCGCCCCCTCTGTCAACCAGCGCCGCCGACGGACCGCTGCCGTCTCGCCGACCCGCAGGCGGGCCAGGACCGCCTTGACCTCGGTGACCGATGGCCGCTCGGTCGGCTCGACGGCGAGCATCCGCGCGACCATGTCCGAGAGCAAGGGTGGCACCTCGGGGGCCGCCTGCAAGAGCGGGGGCGGCGGTCCCGCGACCAGGCCGATGGAGAACTTCGGGTAGGGCCGCTTGCCGGTGACCATCTCGTAGAGCATCACGCCGAGCGCGAACACGTCGGCGAGGTCGGTGGCCATCTTGGAGCCGCCGAACTGCTCCGGGGCCATGTAGAGCGGCGAGCCCATCGTCGTCCCTGTAGCGGTGGCCCGGTCGTTCAAGGGGCCGGCCTCGGTGCCCCGCAGCTTGGCCAGTCCGAAGTCGACGACCTTGACCACCAGCTCGGGGGGCTCGCCGGCGGCCGGCTGCGAGAGCAGGATGTTCTCCGGCTTCAGGTCGCGGTGGACCACGCCCTTGCCGTGGGCGGCGGCCATGGCGTTGACGATGGGCCGCCAGATGGAGAAGGCCAGCGGCAGCGGCAGCTTGCCCTCGCGCTTCAGCAGGTGCAGAAGGGTCTCGCCGGGCAGGTACTCCATGGCCAGGTAGCACTGGCCGTCGGCCTGCCCGGTATCGTAGAACCGGATGATGTTGGGGTGGTCGAGCTGTCCCGCGGCGCGCGCCTCGCGCTGAAAGCGATGGACATAGCCGGGGTCCGTGCTCAGCCTGGGCAGCAGGAACTTGATGGCGACGTCGCGGGCCAGCTCGGGCTGATACCCCTTCCAGACCGCCCCCATCCCCCCCTGTCCCAGCTTGCTCTCGAGGATGAACTTCCCGGCGAGGACGCTGCGCCGGTCAAGGGGGTTACCGTCCTTGGTACAGTGGCGAGCCGGTCCGGTCGGCAGATTCGGATAGATGCGCCGACAAACGGGACAGACGCCAGCGGTGCCGTGCTCGAACAATCGGATTCATCTTATGTCAGGCAGACGACGCACGCCAGGCGCCGTGCGTTCTTTCGGATGTGGTAACGATGATGTAAGAGTTCTCGCAATCGGCGCCTGGTCCCGCGGGAGGGGAAGCCCAATCGCCGACGCGCGAGGAAGGGCGGGGAGGAAGCGGCGGGCCCGACGGAGGCGAATCCTCCGGCGCCCGAGTCCGTCGCGCCGCCCAAGTCCACTTCGGCACAGAAGTCCACCTCGGCCCGTGTCTCCGTCGGCCCAGGAGCCCACCACAGCGACGGTAACCGTGTCACGTGCAGAACCGGAGTCCGCCACTCCGGCACTGGAGTCCGCTGCAGCCCCCAGAGTGTAGGTGAATCGAGGGCTGGTTTCGAGCCTTCGAGGGCCAGGACGGGAACTCGCTGATCACTACCGCAGTCCCGCCTCCCTGATCGCACCTACGTAAATCGTGGTAAAGATAAGGTATTTTGTCCCATCCGACCCTGCCGCGCCGCTTCGATGGGCCGCGCACGGACGGGCCGCGCCGTTTCGATAGGTCTCGTACGGATGGGCCGCGCCACTTCGATGGGCCGCGTACGGACGGGCCGCGTACAGACGGGCCGCGCACAGACGGGCCGCGCCGCTTCGATAGGCCTCGTACGGATGGGCCGCGCCGCTTCGATGCGCCGCGTGATCAGGGAGCCCGAGCCTATCGACCCTCGGCGGGCAACCCATCCCGCAAGCCGACAGGCCCGCGCTGGCCTTCTCGTCCCGCCCACTGAACGCCTGCACGCCTGACCCAGCTCGACCAAGCTCCGTCTACTTCTCCCGCTTGCGGGAGAGGTAGTCGCGCACCCTCGCGGCGGCTGTACGGGCACTGCCGGCCAGTGCGTTGGCAAAGCCGGCGTCTTCATCTGCACTGCCCGCAGTGTGCGGGAAGGCTTTGCACAAATAATCAGAAATGGAGAATGGCCGGGTTACCGGGCCATTGCACGCGGTCGGTTCACTTTGCTCGAAAGCGGGCCGCTGGGTCCGGTAGTTCGCGGAAGGTGAAGGGCGGGCG
>JBBRLA010000779.1:0-3659 GCA_038231615.1 Polyangia bacterium
AACGCCCAACCGGGTCTCTGCGTGAGCGCGGTCGGGGGCCGATCGTGCAGCAGAGTGCCCAGATCATGGCAGCCGGTCCCATGATCATGGGACTTTGTACCAAGATCATGGTAGCCGGTCCCATGATCATGGGACTTTGTACCAAGATCATTGGGACTTTGTACCAAGATCATGGTAGCCGGTCCCATGATCATGGGACTTTGCTCCACGACCATGACGATCCCTACGGAGGGGAACTGCGCCCGGCCGGGGTCCGCCCCATTGAACCCGGCAGGCTGCCGAGATACGATCCGATACATCACTCCATGCATCTATACCTGAGCGCCAGCCCCGCCCCCGAGGATCTCGCGCTGCTCGACGAGCTGCTGAAACAGTTGGCCGCTCTGGAACGGCAGGGGACCGTCCTGCGCAGCGTCCGCAACATCACGGCCGGCGGTGATGTGCGCAGCGAGCGCCTCCGCATGCTGGCCGCCGCGCACATCGTGTTGCTGCTGGTCAGCGCCGACGCCCTGAACGCCGACCCCTGGCAGGAAGAGGCCCGCGAGGCCCTGCTCTACCGCAAGCTGCGCGGCACCCTGGTGATCCCGGTGCTCCTGCGCCCCACCGCCGGCTGGGAAGACGAACCCTTCGGCGCCCTTTCGCCGCTGCCCCAGGACGGCAAGCCGCTCTCCCTGGCCCCCCACCGCGACCAGGCCTTCTGCGAAGTGGCCGACGAGGTCCGCCGGCAGGCCCGGGCCCACCGTGCGCGATCCGGACCCACCGCCACCTACCTGCCGCCCCCGGCCGCGGCCTACGATCCCCGCCACTACGTCCCCCGCCCTCGGGAAGAACGCAGCGCCCTGCGGCGCCTGCAACACCCCGGCGCGGCGGTGGTCCTGCAAGGGCCCCGGGGCTTCGGCAAGGCCACCCTGGTCTCGCACCTTTTGGCGCAGCTCTCCGGACTCCGGGTGCGCGTCGACCTGGGCGCGCTGGACCCGGCCCTCCTGCGCGACCCGGCCCGGCGCCTGCGCTGGATCGCCGAGCAACTCCTTTTGGCGCTGCTGCCGGAGCGGGCGGACCTCCTGGATCTGGCCTTCCAACGCCAGGGGACCCCGGAGGCCTGTCTGCACTGGTTGCTGGACCAGCACCTGCTGACCGCCCCCCTGCTGCTCTGCCTCGAGAACGCCGCCCGCCTCCACGGGCTGCCGGGCGAATACGACTTCTTCGGCTTGCTGCGCGGTCTGGTGGAGAGCCAGCCCCAACTGCGCCTGCTGGTGACGGTGGACACCGAGCCCATGCTGCTGGACTCCACCGACCACTCCGGCTTCTTCGCGCGCAGCAGCATCATGGAGCTGCAGCCTTTGTCCCTGGAGCAGGTGGGGCAGATGGCAGTGCAGTACGGTTTCGCGCCCACGGCGCCGGGGTTGGATCGCCTGTGCCTGCGCACCGCCGGGCACCCCTACCTGGCCCGGCTGTGGCTCTACGAAGCGGCCATGCGCGAGGAGCAGCTGGACCAGCTCTCCGAAGCGGAGGTCTTCGCCCCCCACCTGCGGGGTCTGCGCCGCCAGGTCGACGAGGCGCTCCTGGGCCCCGAGCTGGCCCGGGCGCAGGCCGGCAGCGCGCCGCCCGACGCGGCCTACGTGCAGCTCTACAGCCTGGGGCTGCTCTCGGAGCAGGACGGCCGCTGTCAGCTGCGCTGTCCTTTGTATGAGGAGTTCGCAAAGGCGCGATGGCCGAAGCCTTGAAGCCCTTGCAGGTGGGCGGCACCGTGCCGCTCTCGCACCTGTACCTGCGCCGCCCCGCCGACGACGAGCTGCCCGAGGCGCTGCGGCGTGGGGAGCTATGCTACGTGCTGGCCCCGCGGCAGATGGGCAAGTCCAGCCTGCGCCTGCGGGCGCAGGAGGTGCTGAAGGGGCAGGGGGTGCGCTGCGCCGCGGTGGACCTGACCACCCTGGGCGGGCAGGGGTCGGATGCGCGGGCCTGGTACTTCTCGCTGCTCGACAACCTGCGCCGCCAGCTCGGGCTGCCCGATCCCAGCGCCTTCTGGGAGGGGCGCGCGCGAGGGACGCCGGTGCAGGCCTTCGTGGATTACATCAAGGAGGAGGTGGCGGCGCGGCTCGGGCCCACTGAATCGGCGGTGATCTTCATCGACGAGCTGGACGGCCTGCTGGCGCTGCCGGGGGTCTCGCGGGATGATTTCCTGGCGGCGGTGCGGGCGCTGTACAACGGCCGCGCCGACGACGCCGCGCTGAAGCAGGTGACCTTCTGCCTGCTGGGGGCGGCGCTGCCGGGGGACCTGATCGAGGACGAACGCCGCACGCCCTTCAACGTGGGCCGGGCCATCGTGCTGGAGGATTTCCGGCCCGAGCAGTTTGGGGCGCTGCGGGGCGCGGGCATGGACGTGGACGGGGTGTACGGCTTCACGGCCGGGCACCCCTACATGACCATGAAGCTCTGCGAGGCCCTGCAAGAGGCCGCCGAGGACGGGGAGTCGCCCGCGGTGGAGGCGCTGGTCAAAAAGCTCTTCTTCAGCAAGGGCCGGGTCAGGGAGATGAGCCTGGCCTACGCGGAGAAGCACTTCGAGCGCAAGAGCAAGGGGGACCGGGTGGACCCCATGCTCTGGCTCTACGGGCGCCTCTTGCGGGGGGAGGCGGTGCCGGCGCGGGCGGGTGATCCCGTGCAGGGGGCGCTGGCGCTGACCGGCCTTTCCGCGGAGCGCGACGGGCGCTTGCAGGTGCGCAACCGCATCATCGCCGAGGTCTTCGACGCCGCCTGGGTCAAGCGCCAGCAGACCGAGCGGCTTTTCACCAGGCCGCTGCAAAAGTGGCTGGAGGCGGGGCGGCCCAAGGATCTGCTGCTGCGCGGGGCGGAGTTGGCGGCTGCGATAAAGTGGGCCTCGGGACGCGGGGACATCGCCCCGGAGGAGCGGGAGTTCCTGCTGGACAGCCAGGCCGAGGGGCAACGGCGCGCGGCACAGCGGACCTTGCTCTTCGTGATGGGGGCGGCGCTGCTGGTGATGATGGTGCTGCTGGGGGTCACCTTCGTCGAGTACAAGGAAGCGCGGAAGCAGTCGCAGCAGGCGCTGCTGGCGCAGGACCGGGCGCAGGAACAGACCCAGGTGGAACAGGGGCTGCGGGCCGCGGCCCTGGTCAAGGAGCCGGGGCGGGAGACGCAGGCGATGGCGCTGGCGATTCTGGCGGTGCAGCCGCGAAAACCCGGTGGGCCGCTGGTGAGCCGGGGCGGAGAGGGCCTAGTCGCAGTCGCCGATCAAAGCGCATGGCGCCACCAACCCACCCTCGTCTTACAAGGCCATAGCAAGAGCGTCAACGGGGTGGCCTTCTCTCCCGACGGCTCTCGCATCGTCACCGCTAGCTCCGACAACACCGCCAAGGTCTGGGACTCTTCCTCCGCCAAGCTCCTGCTCACTCTCAAAGGTCACAACAGCTCCGTCTGGTCCGCCTCCTTCTCTCCCGACGGCTCTCGCATCGTCACCGCTAGCTCCGACAACACCGCCAAGGTCTGGGCCTCTTCCTCCGCCAAACTCCTGCTCACTCTCCAAGGTCACAACAACCCCGTCAGGTCCGCCTCCTTCTCTCCCGACGGCTCTCGCATCGTCACCGCTAGCGACGACAACACCGCCAAGGTCTGGGACTCTTCCTCCGCCAAGCTCCTGCTCACTC
>JBBRLA010000780.1:0-3654 GCA_038231615.1 Polyangia bacterium
ATTCCTACCTGGTAAACGACCACATGGGCGAGAGCGGACTCCAATGGCAGGTCAGCCACCTCCTGGTCGACTTGCTGCGGTACTACTTCGAAGCCCTCGGGCGCACCATGCTGGTGGGCGCCAACCAGTTCATCCACTACCACGAGGGCGACAAGAAAGCCTGCGTGGCCCCGGATGTCTATCTCTTCGAGGACGAGCCCACCCCACAGGACGAGGTGAAGTCGTGGAAGGTGTGGGAACATGCCGACCGGCGCCCCTCCCTGGCCGTCGAGGTGGTGTCGGACCAGTACCTGAAGGACTACTCCGACGATACGATCGTCAAGTACCAGGACATGGGCGTGCGCGAACTCTTCCGCTATGACCCTGACCGGGCCACCGGCCCGCGCCTGTTCTCCGGCAGGAAGCGGAAGCTTTTGACCCATTTGGTGCGCAACGAGGCCGGGCTGCTCCTGGAAGAGGCGCTCCCTGAGGCGGATCGGGCCCAGAGCGTGTGCTACGGCTTCTGGTTGGTTCACGTCAAGAAGCCACAGACGCGCCTGCGACTGGGGCATGGTCCCGGCGGCAGGGCCCTGTGGCCCACCCGGGCAGAGGCGGCATTGGCGCGTGCGGAGGCGGAGGCCGCCCGCGCTGATGACGAGATGACCCGCGCCGACGAGCAGATGACCCGCGCCGACGAGCAGATGACCCGCGCCGACGAGGCCGAACAGCGAGAACAGGCGCTGCTGGCGGAGAACGAGCGGCTGGGCGCCCTTCTTCAGAAGCAATCCTGACTCAGGCGGCCCGCGCCAATCTCACCCACCGGGACCTCAATCGCGCCCATCGCGGCCTGGCCCGGTCTTCGCTGAGCGGTATCCCCCTCGCGTCGCCGAACCGTTCCAGCGGTCCCAGACCATTGTCGAGGACGAGCAGATGCGGCTGCGACAGGCCAGCGACAGGTCGCCGCGCGTGTCGCCTTGCGGGTCCGGGGTAGACGGGGTCACATCCCCCGCGGGGCCAACCGGTGGTCAGTTCGGGGCCGCCGGGGCGATCGGACTCGGCTCCATCAGCAGCCGGGCCAGCCCCGTGACGACCAGGTCCACCCGCATCTCCAGGTCCGCGGCCTGCATCACCTGCGCGAACAGGGGCGAGCGCGAGAACATGACCCAGGTAAGTACGTCCGCCAGATCACCTGGGTCGTGAATCACGCGGCATAGGCTACCAAGGACACGTTCACCGTTGGGCGACTTGTAAGCAAGGTGCCTGGCCACCCGCTCGGCCATGCTCACCAGCATCCGCAAGGACGCAGCGGGGTTATGGCCCGGCCGCACCTGATCGGGCAGTGGCGTCACCCGGTAGGGAGTCTGCGGCAGCAGCCCCTGCTCGACCTGCACTCGCATCACGCCCTGCACGACGAGTCGATATGTACCGTCCTCCTGTCGAGAGCGCATCATCACCTTGCCAGCCCCGCCGACTCGCCGGACCGGTGGGCTGCCGATGCCGCCCGCCTCCTTTCCGGGGACCGGCGTGACCACCGCGATGAAGTCCCCCGGACGCGCGAGCTCCGCAGCCATCGAACGCTGTCGCGGGTCCGAAATGTCGACCGGGTGCAGATTTTGGGGCAGCAGGTGGGTATCCTGCAGAGGGAAGATCGGCACTCGGGAGAGGTGAGGCAGGATCTGGAGGCGCAATCGATCGATGGGTTCAATGGCAAACGGAAAGTTCATGGGGTTCCTCTGATCTTTGGGCGAGGACCATAGCAGATGCGGGAGGAACGGTGTTGACAGTGCAGCGGGTCATATCCTCTGCGGGGCCGGCTGCGGGCCCTTTTCGAACAAGTAGAGCGCCCGCGGGTAGCCGACCTCCGCCCCGTAGGGCCAGCCGTCGATCGGGAGCCAGCCGACTTCTCGCGCTGCCCGCATCAGCGCGGTCGCGCTTGATGCGTACAGAGCAAAGCCCCCTTCTGATAAACATCCGGCGAGAGGGCATCGCTGCATGACCCCGGAACAGACTGCCTTGCTGAAAAAAGCCAGGGTCAGCGTGCGCGCAGCCCGAGTGCTGGCTGACCAGGAACAGCTTTACGACTTCGCCGTATCCAGGGCGTACTACGCCATGGCGAATAGCAGCTTGGCCACGCAGCAGACTGACGGTGCTGGCTGGAGCAGGCAATACCGGCTGACACGGCAGGAGGTGCTGGCCGACTCGCTACGACGAGAACGGGCTCGGAGAGCATCAGTACCCTACCGCGCGGATATCCCAACCGAAGGCGGGGCGACGCAGATGACCGACCGCTGCAACGACTTGTTGGGCAGGCGCCAGCTTGGTATCAGGAGGCTTTTCGGCTGGGCTGGATCAAACGTGGGGGCAGGTGAACGATCTTCCTCTCGCTTTTTGCTTCTTCAGCCTGAAGGGCACGCGCCAACTTCTCGACGTCATAGTCGTACTGCTTCGCAAGCGCTTCACGAATCGCTCGCACCTCGTCGACAATCGGATCGGGTCGCTTCATGGCTCTACTCCTCGACAAACTCAATCGGCGTGCAAATTGCCGGCGGTTCGACGCCAGCTTCTCGGCAGATCGCCTCGATCCTACCACGTAACGTGACGTTCGCGATGTGGGTGCAGTTCCAGCTCAGGAGATACTCGATGCCGTGGACTGCCGCGACGGCAACGTGCAAGGCATCCGTTGCTGCCCTCGCCGGCAGGCCGCCTCCTCGAACGAGGGCTTGGCCAAGCCCAATCGCAGGTTCGGTAACAGCGACCAGCGCGATTCCTGCCAACGCCTCGAGACGCTGCGCCGCCGCGCGAGGATCTCCGGCAGAGGCTTCTTGGATAACGACCTGCGAGACGAAGAGTTCGAACCCATCCCGCGTGGCCCACCAGTCGCGCGTAACCTGCTGATGAGCCGCCCGTACGAGGTCACGGCTGGGATACGCCGTGAGATAGCTGACGATGGTCGTATCGATGTAGACCCGTGGCTTCATGTTTTGGCTATCCAGAGGGAAAGCGCACTCGCAAGCAATCGGTGTTCTTTGGAATTTTCTTTGGTGCGGTCGGGGTCATCGAGTCGTTAGCCAGCCTTACGCCGCTTGCGGAAAAGCTTGTGTAGATCATCGACGTCCATCGGCGGGTCGGAGAGTGCCTTTCGGGTCTTGCTGGTGGGGGAGCGAATCGTCGGCGTTGTCCCATACGGCGCGCGGGTAGTGGTCCCGGATCGTTCTATCGCGGGTCAGAAGAATTCGCCCCTCCACGGCGGACTGACCCACGATGGTGCGGTCGAAAGGATCGCGAGTCCATCGCTGCGCGCGGGCGCTCGCAACGACCTGCGCGAACGGGAGCGGACAAATAGACAGACCGATCCGCGGCCCGAGATCCTCCACCGCCGGGTGCATCGTCGTGGCGCCTGCCTCCTGCCACCGATCAAGTCACCGTCAGGGTTGAGCACACTGAAGGATACTGCAGGAAGAGGGTAGGAGAAACTACTGGGGGTTTCTCCTTGAGAAGCGCAGCGATCCTGCCCGGCCGTCAGGGGGCGTAGCCATTCTCCCGGAACCAGCGCACCGCCTTCTCCAGGGTCTCGCCCAGGGGCGTCACCGGCAAACCCAGCTCGGCACGGGCCTTGGTATTGTCGAAATACAGCCGCCGCGACACCTGCCGCGCCGCCTTGTACGTGGTCTGGGG
>JBBRLA010000781.1:0-3640 GCA_038231615.1 Polyangia bacterium
CGAGGAAAACGAGGGGGAAGAAGAGCAGAGAAAGGCGCGGTGGAGGAGAGGCTGAGTTAGAAGATGTCGTCGTCCTGGGTGGAGGGCCGCGCAGGGGGAGCGCAGACCACGGAGTGGTAGCGAGAGATGGTGGCCAGGATGACTTACGCTCCCTCGTTCTCCATTGACTTTGGCACAAAGGCAGAACCGTCCCCAACCCTCTGTGGGATGGTTAACACGGGCGCAGGACATAGCGGCACAGGCGTTCCCGCGCCTCTTTGTGCCCCGCCCCGACGCTGGTGGGCATGCACAGCTCATTCTTCCGGGCGCTATTCACCAGCCAGAGCCAGGGTGGCAGAGACGAGTTCTGTGGATACGCGTAGACCGGCGGTCATCACCTGCTCAAGCAGGGGCCTGACTGCCGACAGGAGTCCCTCGCGCTTCGCCAGTAGCAGCAGCCCCAACGTACCGCGCACCGGGATCCCGAGCGACGCAGCGCAGTTGCGGGCTGCGCGATCGTCAATGATAGCCTCGAACCCTGGATGGGCCTTGGCCCACGACAAGACGTCTGTTTCACCCGGCCCGAGGTCCCAGGCAGCGACGGCCGAATGAATGGCGGTGATTTCCTGACGCTGGGCGCTGGTGAGAGATCCGAGACCGACACGCGCTGGATCATCCTGCGGCCCTTCGTTGATCTCATGAACCACCCCCATCGGGATGACCAGATTCCGGCAAAGCGAGCACAGAAGATCGAGTCGGCGGATCTTGGACAGGACGATCAGCGGAGAGCTGTTAACCACCCATGCGCGCTCAGGCACGGTCCAGCTCCTCGCGCAGCTCGTCGCCGGTCACCTGAAACGGGGAGACGCCATATCGGCTGAGGACGGTCAACAATTCAGCGCGACTAAGCCCGGCCATGACCGCCGCTTTAGATTGGGACACCATGCCCATCTCGTACCACTTGCAGATCGCGGCCAGCTTCAACTCCTGAGCGAAGTCCTCGCGGCTCTTGCGCAGGATCGAAAAAGCCTCCTCCGGCACTGTAATCGAGAGTTGAACAGACATCGTGATCCGATCCTAGTCCAGACGGCAATAACACGCCAGCAGTCTGGATAGCACTGTCCCTGACTTCCTTGCCCCACCCCACAGATGGTGTAATCCGTCCATAGGGTCACCACGTCGAACAGGTCGATCTGTCTCATGGCGCTGCTGCGCCAGAGCTCCCTCGCGGCTTGAGAGATAATGCCCTGGGTCCTCTCGACCTTCGACCGCGCATTGGTCACATTGGTCCAGCCAATTCTAGTTTACACATTGTAGTTTATTGGCGACATTTCCCTACGCAGACACACAGCATTTGTGCTTCATTGCAGCCGGTTGGTCCCAAGCAGATGCATCGGGATCGGCGGAGAAAACTGGTTGTGCGCTCGGATGAGGCGAACCTATATTGGATGGCGGAGGTTGTCTTATGCGTCATGTGCGCCTCTGCCTGTTTCCCTTGATTCTGCTGCTGGCTGACCCCGCTGCGGCCCAGCCCGCTGCCAAGAATGCTCCGGCAGATGGTCCAGCCAGGGCGGACGGCAAGTCCACTACTCCCGCGCCCGCCACCGCGCTCCCGGCCAAGACCAACCCTGCACTGGACGCAGCGGACCGGCAAGCCAGGAAGCAGGGCCTCGTCGACCTGAACGGCGCATCGGAGGAGGAGCTGATTGTGCTACCGGGCGTTGGTAAGGCCCAGGCCAAGAGGATCATCGCAGGCAGGCCCTACGCGAGCAAGGCGACCCTGGTCTCGCGCAAGATCCTCCCCAGGGCTGCCTACGACAAGATCAAGGACAACGTCACAGTCGTGCAGGTCTCGCACTGATCCGCCGACCTACCCAGACTCCGATGCTTGTCAGTACCGCCGTGGCCCTCATTCTCGCGTCAGCCCTCGGGCTGGCGACCTCGCCGCGCCACGTCTAGAAGGAGAACGACGGGCGAGATGGGCGGGGCGGGACCGAGAGCTTCGTATTTCGCCTGGTGGTCCGGGGTCCCAAGGGCCAGGCGGCGGAGCCTACCGCCGCGACGGTTGACCTGTGCGCCGGAGGGCATGTTGTGAAGTCGCTGTCATTCTCCGCCGAGGGTCTCGCCTCGGTCCGTGAGAAGCCGGGCAAGTTCTCGGCGGACGCCGACGCGCTTTATGCACTCAAATTCTCGTTCGACGAGCTCGTCGTTGAAAAAATTGATCGGGTCACTGTGGGTCTCAAGGCGGGCGGGGGGACTGCGGCGCTCGATGTGCCTGTCACTTATTACGTTCAGAAAACGAAGCTGCGCTTCCCCCTCCGGGGCGACTTCCTCGTGGTGACGGGCCACGTCAGTGCGCCGCAGGGCCACGAGGAGCGCAGCCAGCAGTTTGCCTACGATGTCGTCGCGCTCGGCCCGCAGCTCGCCTTGCTCCGAGGAGACGGGAGGCGCAATGAGGACTTCATCGGGTTCGGCCAGGAGGTCCTGGTACCAGGGGACGGCACGGTCGTCTATGCCCGGGACGACGTCGATGACAACCCGGCAAGCGGGAATCAAGACATGGAAAAGCTGCTCACGCTGCCCGATCCCCCATGGGGCGTTGGCGGCAACTGCGTTGTCATCGACCATGGCAACGGGGAGTGGAGCTTTCTCGCGCACATGAAGAGGGGCTCGGTCAAGGTGAAGAAAGGCGACCACGTGAAGCAGGGGATGCCTGTCGGGCAACTCGGCAATTCCGAGGCAACCACCGGACCCCACCTCCACTACCGTCCTCATGGACGGCGCGCGCATCCTCGTCTCCGATGGGCTTCCCGCAAGGTTCGAGAACACCTGCAAGCCCATCCCCAAGCCCGGCATCTATTGCGACGCCAACTGACGAGGTGGCCCTGTCCTGGTTCAGCGAGTTGGCTCGGGGCCGTTGGCCAGGCGCTCCATCAGGGAACGGGCGTCCTGCATCTCCTTGGGCGCCTCGCCGAAGGGCAGCTCCTTCAGCCTCACCAGATCGACCCTCCGCTTCACAACCCGCGGTTTGAAGTGCCGGTCCTTCTCATCCTTGCGCTGGTCGAGGACGACCAGGCCGTCCTTGTAGATGCTGATCGTGTAGTCCTTGACCGGCGGCGGCAGGTAGACGTGGAAGGCGATGAGCAGCGCGCCGGGGGGCGTCTCGGCCAGGACGTCGGGCGCGGAAAAGAGGAGGCAGAGCAGGACGGCGACCTTGTGCAGCAGTGCAGGCATCCTCATGGAAGGATCGTACGATCGAGGGAGGGGCCGAGGGAAGGAATCGATACTACCGGCTACTGGCACCCGAGGCGCATCTGCCCCCTTTACTGTTGAGGAAGACGGGGTAGCATTCGTGGGATCATGAGCGCGAGCGTCATTCCCCCTTCTTCCGGCGGCCCGACCTTGTCGGAGCGGCTGATCGCCACCTATGCCAGCGACGGGCCCCTGCAAGTGGCCCCGGGACATGAACTGCCCTCGGTGAGCGAGGTGCGGCGGTGCCTTCACCTCTTGCGCGGGCTGCTCTTTCCCGGCATGCAGTCCGACGGGCGGCCTCATGGGGCCACGCTGCGGGCGTTCGTCGAGTCGCAACTCGCCGCGCTGCGGGTGGGGCTCTCGCAGCAGGTCTACCGCGGGATCCACCATCGCTGTCGGCAGAATGAAG
>JBBRLA010000782.1:0-3638 GCA_038231615.1 Polyangia bacterium
GCGCCGGCATCCCTTCGTCGATGAACGACGCCGCGACGGCGGAGATACGAGCAGGCCGAGATCAGGGGGTTTCCAGCACTGCCGCCGCGGACGACGCGGAAAGGGCGCTCACCAGCCAGTGATCGAGCAGGGCCCCATCCTGGCAGTGCAGGACCCGTTCCTTCTGTTCGGGAGAGACCAAAAGGCCCCGGGCCTGTAGGACCCCGAGCAATGCCTCGGCTTTGCCCTGGTTGATGCCGCGCGCCTCTCTGCGCTGAAAGGACAGGCGAATGGCCTCGTTGTCGTTGTTTTTGTCTCCGTCTCGCGCATCGTCCGCTGGTTCAGGTCGCTCACTGCTTTTTCCCGCTCTTCCCGCGAAGCGCCTTCTTCTTTACCCCCGATCGAGCATGGGCCACCCGCACGTCCTTCTGGGACCAGGCCACCGCCAACTCATGCACCGGCGTTGCCCCTCCCGCCCGCAGCGTCGCCGCGTAGTCCCGCTCCACCAGTTGCCGCTGCGCCGCCTTCAGCGCCCCGGCCAGTGTCTCCCGCCTGCGCCGGTCTGCCACCTTGAATTCCAGCACCACCCCGGCTCGCCCCGCCTGCCGTGGCGCGATGAGCAAATCACAACGCCCATGCCCCACCTCCGGGTTCGAACGCACGTCATACTCCTTGCCCATGCTGACCAGAATGCCCAGGACCAACCCATGGTAAAAGAGTTCCGGATGCGGGACCGCTGCCGTGTCATGAAAGCTGGCGTGCCGCATCAGCACTTCCGCCAGATATTCCTCCACCCGCTCTGCATCTCCCGCCAGGAGCGCCGACAGGAACGCCTGCCGATCGGCATCGCCGCCCAGGCTGTTCGTGAGCCAGCCCGAGAAGCGCCAGACGTAGATGCTGCGCACCTCCAGGTTGGGCAGCGCCAGCCATGCGAGCGTCGTGCCGTCCTCGGTCACCCGGGTGCGCAGCGCCTTCAGATATCCGGTGAAGAGCAGAAAACCCCAGAGCAATCCGGGATTGCCTTCCAGATCTCGCAGCGCCACGCTGTCCAGGATCGGCTTCTCGATGGCCTCGCCGCGCAGGAGCTGCTCGAAGTCCGGTCGCAGCGCGCTGCCCTGCTCCATGATCAGCTCGCGGATCAGATCATTCCCACTGGTCTCGGCCCAGTAGGGGCGCGGCTGCGGCTCCTCGCTCTTCAGGTAGCTCAGCACGCTCCAGGGGTTGTAGATCACCTGGCCGCCGAACAGGTAGCCGTTGTACCAGCGTTGCACTTCCGAGAGGTTGTCCGCGCAACCTCCCTGGTCCAGTAGGACGACAACCTCGGCTTCCGTGAACCCGAAAAACTCGGCGTACTCAGGGCGCAGCAGGCTGTAGACCTCCAGGTTGTTCAGCCCCGTGAAAATGCTGTCCTTGGCCACGCGCAAGATGCCGGTCAGCACGCCCTTGTACAGGTGGTCGTTGTTCTTGAGCACCCCCGAGAGCAAGCTGCGAAAGAACGTCACCGCCGGCCCGTAATAGTCCTGCAGGTACGCGGCCTGCAGCGGCGTGTCGTATTCGTCGATCAGCAACACCACGCGCCGGCCATGATGTCGCGATAGATGTCGGGTCAAGATCCGCAGGGTCGTGCTCAGCTCAGCGCCGCGAAGGTCACCGCTCAAAAGGGCCAGAAAGTCCTTTTGCTCTTCCGCCGGAAGTCCGTCCAGCAGGTAGCGGTGCTCCCGGCACGCCTCGGCCAGGATTCCGGCCATGCCAATCTCGCATTGGGACCACGAGTCCTCCTGGATGTCCTTGAAGGTCAAATAGACGGTCGGGTACCCCTGGTGGTGGGCCCGGTAGGCGTCCCCGGCCCGCGCAATCGCCAAGTCCTGAAAGAGCGGCCAGCGATCCTCCGGGGACGGCTCGAAAAACGCACGCAACATCGACATGTTCAGCGTCTTGCCGAAGCGCCGCGGGCGGGGAAAGAGGATGACCTTGGCAGCGTCGTCGATGAGGTCGCGGATGAGCAGGCTCTTGTCGACGTAGGTCAGACGCTCGCTGCGAATTTCCCTGAAGTTGGAAATACCCAGCGGAATGCGCATCTTCATGGTGTCACCCTGCCACAACGGCCCCTCCGTCGCAACGAGGGTCCGCTCTGGTTCCAGCGACGTACTCGACCGTTCTCATCGGGGACTCTCCGCTCGCGCCAGGAGCTCGCCAAAGCTCCCGTCGGAACGGCCGGTACACATAGGGCCGGGCCTTCGTCGAGATCCGGCCTTCCGGACCGGGTCGCTTGCACGCCAGATGAGTACGTCGAAATCGCTGTTCGCCTCACCCGCGACCGCGCGCGCGACTCGCCCCTGGGCGATGCCGTCCCCTTCACCCGCGCGCTGGAGGACGCATACCGCGTCCTCTGGCAGGAACGCGTACGGGGCTTCTCCGCGGCGGTCTGATACTCAGCACGCCGGCCAGGCGCGATTCCGTCGCCGGCTCTCCAACAGCCGTCCTATCCACTACCAGATCCGCTGAATGCCGTAGCTGTCGAAGACTTCCTCGTTTGAGAGGATCTCCAAGCACGCTATGCTGACGTTATGAGCGCAGCAGTCCTGACGAAGCCCCGGCTCGCCACCGTTGAGGATCTCCTGGCCCTGCCCGATGAAGGCCATGGTTACGAAATCCTCAACGGTGAACTCATCGAAAAAGAGACGTCCGGGGAACATGGCCGAGCACAAACGAATGTGGTCAGTCGCCTGAAGCATCGCTTCGGGCGCCAACCCGGGGGGCGCTGGCCGGGCGGCTGGTGGTTCGCAACGGAGGCGCTGGTCGCCTTCCCCGGCATCAAAGACCCGCTGCGCCCCGATATCGTGGGCTGGCGCCGCGAGAAGTTGTCAGCGTTCCCAACGGGATCCGTCCTCCTGGCCATCTCTGATTGGATCTGCGAGATCCTTTCTCCTTCGAACTTTACCAACGACACCATCAAGAAGAAGCGGATCTATCATCACGCCCAGGTCGGACATTATTGGCTCATCGAGCCCATCCAGGAGACGCTGCAAGTCTATCGCTGGGAAAAAGGGGGGTATCTGGAGATCCTGAGCGCGGAGCGCACGGCAAAGATCCGGGCAGAGCCCTTCGAGGCGGATGAAATCAATATGGGAGTGTTCTTTGGCGACGACGAGGAGGACAACGAATAGCAGCGCAGCCCCAGACCGTCGCCATTACACAGAAAAGCCGGACTTGCGCGTCGTTTGACGGGTCTGCTGTCCAGTCCGGTCCTGGGATGGGCAGCGAGGCACGCTTTCGCTTTGCTCTTGCCACGGCCGCTGCATTGCGGTAGGTAGCAGATTCCAAAATCAAGTTACCGACGGCAATTGACCGCGCAAGGATTGCACATGATCGACACGATTCACGATCCCACGAAGTTCACGGAGTTCGCCCTCCCGGGCGTCGATTTCTGCTTCGAACCCGTGCCGGAGAAGAGCCGGATCAAGGGAGTGCCGCAGACCTCGATGGACCCTTTCTTCCGGCGCATCCCCAAGGACAAGCAGGGCCTTGAGTGGGCCAGGGGCCAGGTCGCGATGGAGCCGGTGCTGCTGCAGACGGCGCGGGTCGCGCAGGACCCGAAGAGGCAGGCCGAGGTGCTGTCGCAGCTCGGCGTGTGCCACTACCTACTCGGCGATCTGCAA
>JBBRLA010000783.1:0-3635 GCA_038231615.1 Polyangia bacterium
CGAGATCAAGAAGATCCTCGACGACAGCAACAGCGTGAAGCCGCGGCGGCAGATGAGCATCCAGTATTACGGCGGCGAGCCCACCATGTCGCCCCACTATTTGGATGCCATCCGCTACGCTCGCGAGGTCGGCTACTTCTCCGTGCAGTGCGCCACCAATGGGCTGCGCTTCGCCCAGGAGCCGGGCTTCGCCCAGCAGGCCAAGGACGCCGGCCTGCGCATGGCCTACCTCCAGTTCGACGGGGTCACCAACGAGGCCAACGCCCACCGCAAGATCAGCAACCTCTTCGACGTGCGGCTGCGCGCCATCGAAGAACTGCACAAGGTGGGCATCGACGTGATCCTGGTGGTCACCGTGATAAACGGGGTGAACAACGATCAGATCGGCCCGATCCTGCGCTTCGCCATCGAGAACAGCGACAAGATCACCGTGGTCAGCTTCCAGCCGGTGTCGTTCACCGGGCGGGACGAGGACATCGACGACGAGACCCGGGAGAAGCAGCGCTACACCCTCTCGCACCTGGCCCACGACGTGAAGATCCAGACCGGGGTGACCGAGCCCCTGCGCGACTGGTTCCCGCTCTCGGCGATGGGGCCCTTCTCCGACCTGACGGACCACCTTTTGGACAAGGAAGCGCCCTTCGGCGCGGTGAACTGCGGGTGCCACCCGAACTGCGGCATCGGGACCATCTTGTTCGTGAACAAGAAGACCAAGCAGATGGTGCCGCTCTCGCAGTTTCTGGACATGGAGCAGCTCATGCTCGACATCAGCACCATCGCCGATGGGGCCATGCCCAAGCCGGTGATGCTGGTGCAGACCGCGCTGGCGCTGGTGCGCAACTTCCGTCCCGAGGCCGCGCCGGAAGGCTACGGCATTCGCGAACTGTTCCGGCAGTTCCTTTCCCAGATCGGGGCCCGGGGCAAGAAGGTCGGCGAGTTCGAGAAGGACGCCGACCAGTTCGAGTGGCGGGTGCTCTTCGTGGCGGGCATGTGGTTCCAGGACCTGTTCAACTACGACTTTCGCCGCACCGAGATGTGCATCATCCCCTACGGCACGCAGATGGGCGAGATCAGCTTCTGCGCCTACAACACCGGGGTCGGCTGGCGCAACATCGTCGAGCAGATGCTGGCCAACGCCACGGTGGCGGAGTGGTACAAGAAGAACGGGCGGCACGCGGTTTATGCCAAGAACAAGGACCTGGCCCTGCCCGAGTACGACAACCCGCTGACCGCCAAGGTCCCCAGCGCCCCGGACTACGTCACCTCACTGAATCAGAGCGGCAAGCTCCAGCTTCGCGTCGTCGCCTGAACAGAAGCACCTGGACCGGGCATCTTTTGGCGTACCTCTCCCCCATGTCCTCGCATTCGCGAGGCCATGGGTGGGCCCACGCGGACTCGCGAATGCGAGTCCGTGGGGAGTGCCCCCACGCTCCGTCGGTCACGTACAGTAGTACGCTCCCTCGGTCGCTGTGGAATGGGCCCACGCGGCTGAGCGAATGCGAAGCCGTGGGGAGCGCCAAAATCTGCTCCGGCCATGTGCTTCTTCCTAAAATGACTCTCCCCCGGTCGATTTGACAGGGCGGAGGCGGCATTATAGGACATTCTTACACCATGCTCGACAGCAAGTTGAAGCAGGCCCGCGTCCTGCTGCATTCGGCCCTCCAATCTCAGCGGGGCAACGCCCTTTCGCCGGTGCGCTGGACCCGGCAGGCGGTCTCCTTCGTCAACGACCTTGCCGGCAGGCCCCTTCGCTCCGCCGACGAGATGGCCCGCAACGAGCAGGAGTACCGCGACCTGGAAGAGGCCCACCGCAAGGCCGCGGCGGGCGGTGTCCTGTCCCGGGCGCGTCGCGAACCGGCCCCGGTGATCGTCTACGTAACCGATCAGGACCCCCGCACCCGCAAGAAGGTCGAGGAGGTACTGAAGGGGCGCGAGGTGCCCTACGTCGTCAACGATGTCACCGACGACGAGTCCACCAGAAGCTGGGCCCTGACCCAGGCCCACAAGACCGAATTCCCCCTGGTCTTCATCGCCGGCGAGCCGGTGGGCGATCTGCACGACCTGGTGCAGATCGACGTCGCGGGCGACCTGGTGAAGCGAGTGTTCGGCTAGCCGTGGATCTCGTGCGCCTCAAGCTTCACGTCGGGGAGCGGACCTGCCAGGTGGTCCTTTCGGAGGCCGCGGGCCAGGTCCCGGGCGAACTGTCCGGGGCGGCCTTCGACCGGGTGCTGGCCGCCGCCGAGCCCCTGCTGGTGCGCCTGGCCCAGGAGGGGGGCGGCCCGGTACAGCACCTTTCTCTCGACCTGGACCCGGACCATGAATCGCTGACCGTGGCCTGCATGAAGCAGCCCGACGAGCTGCCCACGGACGCCGACGAGCGGAAGCTCCTGCACCGCCACGGCGCCAGCATGGGCGAGGTGGGCGAGGTCCCCAGCCACCTGGCCTCCCTGCACTTCACCGGCGAAGCCTACCGCCACCTGCTCTCGCTCCTGCGGGAACTGGTCAAGGTGGCGCAACGGGAGGCCCACCCCCGCGTCCCCGACCCCCCGGGGCTCTCCGCCGCCGAGGCCTGGGAACACAAGTACCAGAGCGGAGGCGACGGCTGGGAACTCATGCGCCCGGCCCCACCTCTGTCTCGCCACCTGACAGCCCATCCGCCGCTGCCCGGGGCGCTGGCGCTGGTCCCGGGCTGCGGGCGGGGGCACGAGGCGCGCCTTCTGGCCGCCGCCGGGGCCCGGGTGGTCGCCGTGGACCTGGCACCCAGCGCCCTGGCCGAGGCGCGGCGCCTCTCGCCGTCCGAGGGCCCGACAATCGAATGGCGGCTGGCGGATTTCTTGACACTCCCGGCGGACCCCGGCGAGCGCGGGCGCTACGACCTGGTGGTGGAGCATTGCTGCTACTGCGCCATCGACCCCGACCGGCGCGACGAATACGTGCAAACCGTGGCGGCGCTCCTGCGTCCCGGGGGGCGCTACGTCGGGCTCTTCTGGTGCTTCCAGCACGTCCCCGGGCGTGCGGGTGGGCCGCCCTTCCCGGCGACCCGGCAAGAGATCCGGGACCGCTTGGCGCCCCGCTTCACCCTGGTCCACGACGAGACCCCCCATGACTCGGTGCTCGCCAGGAGCGGGCAGGAGTACCTCCTCGACCTGATCCTGCGACCGAACTGAACAGGAGCCAGTGCATGGCCTACCGCGGCGTAGATTACTACGGCATCGAAGAACTCCTCAGCGAAGAGGAGCGGCTGGTCCAAGGCACCTTCCGCCGCTTCGTCGATGAGGAGATCATGCCCATTATCGCAGGGCATTTTCGCGCCGGGACTTTCCCTAAAAACCTGCCGCGGCGTCTGGGGGAGCTGGGGGCCCTGGGGCCGTCCCTGACCGGATACGGCTGCGCCGGACTCAACGCCACCGCCTACGGGCTGATCATGCAGGAGCTGGAGCGCGGCGACTCGGGGGTGCGCTCCTTCGCCTCGGTGCAGGGGTCGCTGGTGATGTACCCCATCCATGCCTTCGGCTCGGATGAGCAGAAGCAGCGCTACCTGCCCGGGATGGCCCACGGCCAGATCATCGGCTGCTTCGGCCTGACCGAGCCGGACTTCGGCAGCAACCCCGGGGACCTGCGCACCACCGCCGAGA
>JBBRLA010000784.1:0-3605 GCA_038231615.1 Polyangia bacterium
AAGATGCCCAGCACCTTGTGCAGCAGCTGGGCGTCCCGGGCGATCAGGAAGCGGTACTTGTGCGGCAGGCTCACCACCCATTGCCGCACCGTCACATCGGGCAGGACCCGCTCCACCCGGTGCGCCGGGGTTGTCGTTCATGCGGCGCCCGCCGCAGCTTGGGCATATGCCTGGGCCCTTGAACGACAGCGCCACCACGGCGCTGTGGGTGCACTGGGCGCGGTGCACCCGGACGGCGCCCTTGCACAAAAGGCCGCAATCCAGATAGCCCCAGAAGCTCCTTTTTGACGAAGGAGGGCAGGCCCTTGCCGTCGGAAGCCTGGTCCGTCTGGGGCAAAAAGGTGTGCAGGTGCTCCGAGAGGACCTTGTGCAAAGGGTCCTTCTGGGGCTGGCGGCGGGCCTATACCCCAGGCGGCGGCGTGAACATGAGGCGGCGCGCCATGCACTCGCCGTGCCTGCCGGAGTTGACCTGGTTGCATCCAGGCCACGGCTGCTCTGGACGTATCAGGTCAGCCGTGGCCCCTTTTGGTTTCGTTGGTAGAAAAAGAACTTGAAGATGTGCGAGGGATTTTCTCTGACATCGCGTCTCTTCATTACTGAAACCAGATTTCCGAACCGAAGTGCATCACGACATGACCAAACACGCTCTCCCAGCTTCGTCGCAAATCGCTTGCCCATGGAAGGCATACCGTGCTACCTGTCGCAGCTAAACTCATGCACACTCTGCTGATGGTTTCCCTGGGGCCTGTACAGGATTTCATTGCCTCCGCGAGACGCGGGCAGGATCTCTGGTTCGGCTCATTCATGCTGAGCCAACTTGCGCTCGCGGTCGCGAAGGGCGTTCAAAAAGTCGCCGGGAAGGACTCGCTCATCTTTCCGACCGACCCTGAAGGCGATGCCGCAGCAAACAAGATTGTCGCCCAGGTTGGCAACCCACACGAAGCAGCCCAGGCCGGGAAAGACCGGATGGAAGCACTGCTGAAAGAGCTTGCCAACAGCGCCTTCCATGGCATCCAGGAGCATCCGGGGTTCCATCGAGATGTGGCGATGGCGCATGTGCAGGATCTGATCGAGTACGCATGGGTCGCCGTACCCATCGGCAGCGACTACGGGGAAGCCCGCCGGGACGCAGAGAGGCTGCTGTCCGCGCGGAAGAACACCCGCACCTGGGAAGCGGTGCCCTGGAAGGCGGCGCCACGCGTTCCCAAGTGCTCCATATGCGGGCAGCGGGAGTCGGTGATCGACGAATCGCTCTACGACGAGGCGCCCGACTTGGATAAGGCTCGCCTCTTGCGGACCAAATTCAAGGTCAAGGGCGAGGGCAAGAGGGCTGAACGACTCTGCGGAGTGGACTTGCTCAAACGCCTCGGAGGAGATTTGAGGCCCGAAGAGAGTCCCCCGAAGTGGCGCCGACGACCGCCGATGTACACCTCCCTGCACGTGGCAGCGCAGCCGATATTGACGCGCATCGCCCGCATGGAAGCACGCGACCAGGCGGCTGTGGCGGCTTATGTAGAACGACTGGCCCCCTTGCTCGATCTTGATCGACTGCGGCTTCCGCTCGAGGGCCCCGGCGAACACAAGGTCTCCCTGAAAACCACGGTGTTCAACCCCCTTGTGGAGCCCTACCAGGACGGCGACCCGTCCCCGACTCTCGCCCCACGAGGCCTCGCGGGCCGGCAGGGAACGAAGGAGGTCCTGGATGGAAGGCTGCTCTTTGCCGACCGGTTGAGCGAGGTCTTCGAGGACTATGCTCTGGACCTGGCGAAAAGCAGCCGGGAGAGTGGCGTCAAGACAGCCCGCGCCGCCCTTGTGAAGGTCTTCGAGGCCGCAGGAAACGCCGGGGCACCCTCTCCTTATTATGCGCTTCTGCTCGGGGACGGCGACAAGATGGGGAACGCCATTGATGGGCTGAAAAACTTGGAGCAGCATCAGGCTCTGAGCAAGCTTCTGTCGGACATTGTCGAGCAATATCGGGAGATCGTCGAGCTCCATGGTGGGGGACTGGTCTACGCGGGCGGAGATGATGTGATGGCCTTCCTCCCCCTGCATTCGGCGCTCCGCTGCGCCAATGAGTTGCGCCGGATCTTCGAGACGCGGCTGAAGACGCTGTTCGGCGAAACAGCGCCGACCATGTCGATCGGGCTGGGCATCGGACACTTCATGGACGATCTGGTGGACATACGGGCACTGGCCAGGGCTGCCGAAGAGTTGGCCAAGCGAAGCCGCAACTCGCTGGCCATCGCCGTGAGCAAGCGCAGCGGCGGCACGCTGGAGGTCACGGGACGCTGGGACGAGAACGGCCCGGATGCCAGGCCCTTGCACGAGCGCATCGACCGGTGGTGTCGGTTGTTGGATCGCGATGAGTTGCCCGATGGCGTCGCCTTTGAACTGGAGGAGGAGGTCGCGCCCTTCGAGGTCAGGGAACCCGGTGTCCGGGTTCAGTCAGTAGGGGTGGAGATGCACGACGTAATCGTGGCGCTGACTCGCAGGGTGATTGGTCGCAAGCGGCAGCAGCGCGGAACAGAAGGCCTGTCCAAGGAAGTAGATAACCTCTTGCATCAGTGCTTCACACGAAATTCGTCGGATTTGCCGCTGGATGCCCTTCAAGCAGTGAAGGCTCTTTCGGCGGAAATCCAGATCGCTCGGGTCTTCCTCTCCGCCTACCAGGACGCCTGGGGCCCGCTGAAGGAGGAAGCTCGATGAGTACCTTGCGAGCCTGGGTAATCGAGCCACGAGACCCGCTGGTTATCGGCAGTGGGCGCCCCGCGTATCTGGCGAAGCGAGTGCGATCGCTACCCTTCCCCCTGCCATCGGCCACGGCCGGGCTGGTGCGGACCCGGATCGGGATGGAGAGCGGCGGCGAGTTCAGCCCGCAGCGAATCAATGAATTAAAGCAGGTGCCAATCGTAGGGCCCTGGCTGGCGCTTCTGGGCCCAGACGGCGATGTACAGGAAAACCTGTTCCCGGCCCCGCGCGACTGTGTGTTCTACCGCCCCCTTGAAAACCCGCCGCAGCCCCCCTCCAATCACCTCATCCGTCACCGACTTACTCTCGATTGGGGTGCACCGAAAGGCGGGATGACAGACCTCTCCAAACTCACCCCCGTCGGCATCGCCGACCAGGCCCCGCAGGGCAAGCCGACTCCAGGCCCAGCGTTCTGGCGTTGGAGGGAGTTGCAAGAATGGCTCTTTCAACCTGACTCAGGCCCCAGGGAGGTCCCCCTTGCGCCGGCCTTTGGCATGGACGCACTCGTCCGTGAATCGCGCACCCACGTCTCCATCGACAGCGCAACAGGCACGTCCCGCGACGAGCACCTGTTCACCATGGACGGCCTGCGCTTTTCGACGAAGGGCCGCGACCGGCTGGGCCTGGTATTCGCTTGTGGCGAAGGCATGACCCAGGGGCCCGTGTTCCTGGGAGGCGAGCGGCGGGTCTCCTTCGCCAGGCCGGCGCCAGCAGCTGCCATTCCCGCGTTGCCAGCGGACTTCTCCCTGGGCACAGATCGCATGGCCCGGGTGGTCCTGCTGACCCCGGGGATTTTCGGGAAGGGCTTCAGACCGGCTTCCTTCGGCGAGGGCGCTACCCTGGTGGCTTGCGTGGTG
>JBBRLA010000785.1:0-3604 GCA_038231615.1 Polyangia bacterium
GACACACACCCCCCCCTGGATCAGGTTGGAGCCACCGTAGACTGTACCGAGGACGCCCCGCCCGAGTTCACGTTCCAGGCGGTACGTCTCGTTCAGGACGCTTCCGATTCCATAGGCATGAAGCATCTGCCGTGTACGAAGATAGCACATGCGCCCATGCCATGCACGCGCTTCGTGAGTGACCCCAGGCCCTGCCCTTGAGTCTACTTCGAGGAGTTCAAGCAGGGTCGGTCAAAGTGCCGATTTCGTCTGGGGTTTCGAGGGCCGTCTCTGGCAGTGTGTCGGCGATACGGGCGAACTCGGCAATGGACAGGGTCTCGCCCCGCCGGCCCGGGTCGATCTGCGCGCGCTGCAGGGCGGTAGCGCCGGCCTCGCCAAAGGCATGGGTCATGGTGTTGCGCAGGGTCTTCCTTCGCTGGGCGAAGGCGGCTTTGACCACCCGGGAGTAGGTCTTCAGATCCCGCACCGGGCACAGGGGCTTTGGGCGAGGTTCGATCAGGACCACGCCGGACTCGACCTTGGGTTGAGGGGTGAAGCATCCCTTGCTGACGCGGCGGATGGTGCGCACCCGGGCCAGCATCTGGACCTGGGCGGCCATGGCGCCGTAGTTCTCGCTGTCTGGGGCCGCCACCAGACGATCGGCGACCTCGCGCTGAAGCATGAAGATCATGCGGTGGACTAGGGCGCGGGTGCTCAGAAAGCGGAATATCAGGGGGGAGGCGATCTGGTAGGGGAGGTTACCGACCAAGAGGAGAGGGCCGCCGTGTTGCTCGGCGATGGGGGATAGGTCCAGTTCCAGGGCGTTCTCCTCCCGGAGCTGGAAGCGTGCGTAAAGGGAAAGTTCAGTCCGGAGGACCACGCACATATCGCGCTCGCGTTCGACGGCGATCACGGTGGCGCCGGTCCGCAGGAGTCGCCAGGTCAGGGTGCCCAGGCCAGCGCCGATCTCGACGACGGTGTCGGCAGGGGTGGCGGCGGTCGCGGCAAGGATCGCCCGATAGGCGTGATCATCCACTAGGAAGTTCTGGCCCCAGCTCTTCTTGGCGGCAAGGCCGTATCGGTCCAGAAGGTCTCGGACGCTGGGAGGGCGCTCTAGCGCTGGGGCTTGGAGATCATTCACTGGCATGGGGTGAGCATCACCGCGGCGCTTCGCGTTCAGAGGGGGAGAGTGGCGCTGGCATTGAGGGTCAGGTCGGAACGCTCTCCTGCGCGGAGACGATGGTAGCCGGCACAGGCAATCATGGCGGCGTTGTCGGTGCACCAGCGGGGCGGCGCGACATAAAAAGAGAGGCCGCGCTCTAGGCACATGGCAGCCAAGGCGGCCCGGAGTCCCCGGTTGCAGGCGACGCCGCCGGAGAGGACCAGGGCGCCGACCCGTCTTTGCTGGAGGGCCAAGAGGGTCTTGCGGACGAGCTGTTCGACCACGGCAGTCTGGAAGGAGGCACACAGGGAGGCCAGGGCTTGCGGGTCGGCGGGCGGCCCGTTCCTTTTTAAGTGGTCCGCCATGGCGGTCTTCAGGCCGCTGAAGCTGAAGTCGAGGCCGCCCTTGGGTCCCAGCATGGGCCGGGGGAGGGTCACGCTGGTAGGATCGCCGTCCTGTGCCAGGCGATCGATGGCCGGGCCCGCAGGGTAGCCTAGCCCCAGCATCTTGCCGACCTTGTCGAAGGCCTCGCCTGCGGCGTCGTCCCGGGTGGCCCCCAGGGTGCGGTAGCGGCCAAACCCCTCCACCAGGATTAGGGAGGTGTGGCCGCCTGAGACCAGGAGCCCGAGATGGGGAAAGGGCGGGACCGGGGAGGGAGCTTCGGGGTTTCTGAGAAAGGTCGCCAGGAGATGACCCTCGAGGTGATGGACGCCGATGAGGGGGATGTCCCGGACGAAGGCAATAGCCTTGCCCGCCTGCAGGGCGACCAGGAGCGCCCCGATCAAGCCGGGGCCCTTGGTCACGGCGATGGCGTCGATGGATTCGAGGCCGAGGCCGGAGGTGGCGAAGGCTTCATCCAGGACGGGGATCAGGTTGATCAGATGGTGGCGGGAGGCAATCTCGGGGACAACCCCGCCAAAGCGGGCGTGGGTCTGTATCTGGGAGGAGATGACGTCTGCCAGAACGCGGAGTCCGGTGGAATCGTCCGTGATGACCGGCGCTCCGTTGTGCTGTGCGCTCTCGACGGCTTGCTGCGCGCTCTCGACGATGGCGCAGGCTGTCTCGTCGCAGGAGGATTCTAGACCAAGGACACGCATCAGTGCATATGTCTTAGCACAGCCCTGAGCTCATCTGCATGTTCACCGTGGGGCGCCAGGATGAGGTATTTCTCGAAGTGGCCTCGGGCGAGTTCGAGCCGCTCGTTGGCCTGGTCCAGGGTGCCCAGCACCAGGTGGGCCTCGGCTGCGTTGGGATCGATGGCCAGTGCCTTACGGGCGAGGTCGGAGGCCCGGGCGTTCTGGCCCTGGTTCAGGGAGACGACGGCCAATAGGCAGATGGTCTTGGCGCTCTCCAGCTTCTTCTGCGCGAACGCCTTGTCGGCGGCGAGCTGGGAGGCCCGGCGATCGAGCAGGGGAGGGGGCTTGGGCCGAGACGTCCCCGCTCTTGCTTCGGCCTGGGCCTGTACGGACGCTAAGGCAGTGGGGGACGCATCGTCCACTCGCCCGGGGGAAGCGTCTGCCCCTGGGGGGGCATCGGCCTCCGAGGAGGCATCGACCGGAAGAGGCGCATCGGAGGCGCCGGGGGCGGAGGCGCCGGGAGAGGTGTTAAGGTCCTTGCCCTGGAAGGGGGCCCCCAGGGAGGGAGGCGAGGTCTTGACGTTCAGGGCAGGACTCCCCTGATCCCGTACGCCGCCGAGGATGAAGAAGCCCAGGGCCACGCCCGCGCCAATCAGGGCGGAGGAAAGGATGTAGGGCAGTAAGGCCCGGTGTTCGGGTCTTTCGACTACCTCCATCCGTTCGGTATGGTTGCGTTCCTCGATGATTTCCTGGGGGGCGTTCGGATCTCGGGACTGCGGGCCGGATTCGCAGTTTCCCCCGATGAGTTCGTCTTGGTAGACAATCACCGCTGGCTGCTCGGCCTCGGGTGGCTCGATCCTGGGGACGATCTGGGTCTCTCCGGCAACCGCCTGGAGCAAATCGTTGGGGTTGGGCTCCGCGGGGGGCCGGCTCGTGGGGGCCGGGGCGCGGGACGCTGCTTCCTCGGTCATGCTCCAGGCAGGGGGCAACCTGGCGGAGCCGCTTTGTACCGACACCACGGCATTGTTGGCCGAAGCAGCGGAGAGGGGCGAAGGGAAGCGAATCACATTGCCCACTGACACGGCCATCACCGGGGTGGGCGGCATAGCCTGATCGGGCGTGCGCGGCGAAGCGGAGTGCCGTTCATTGGTGAACCGCGGCGCCTGCGGCGCTTCGCGATCGGTTAACCGCACCGCCCGCGGCGCCTCGCGAGCGGCCAGGGCGAGCTCCCTGCTGGGCTGCTCTGGTTCGTGCTCTTGGTGGGAATGACTGGCGTGGTCAAGGTTGCTGGGGCGGTTGTTTCGGGAAGGCCCCTCGGGGGAGGCGGCGGGAGAGGGAATGATCAGGCCCTCGAAGTAGAGCTTGGCTATGATGCTCATCGCGTCCA
>JBBRLA010000786.1:0-3597 GCA_038231615.1 Polyangia bacterium
ATGTCCTGTTTCGCAATCTGGTGATGGCCTCGCTGCCCTGGGTGGGTTGCAGCGGTGAGCCCACCGCCGGCACGCCGGATCTGTCACAAGCCCCGTTCCCCCCTGGCTGCGGCGCCAGCACCACCGTGCTGGTCGGGGTGGGCCGCCACTTCGCCTGCATGGCGCAGCTCGAGGCCGCATCGGTGGAGGCCTTCGAGATCCTGGAGGCGGAGCTTTTGGCCCATAGGGCACCGGCGCACCTGTCCCGGGCGGCGGCGCGGGCGGCGCGAGATGAGGTGCGTCATAAAAAGATGACCGGGGCACTGGCCCGCCGGCATCAGGCGCCCGACCTGCCGCTCCCGCCCCGGGGGATAAAGCCTCGGGAGGTCCGCCCGCTTTTGGCCATCGCCATCGAGAACGCCGTGGAAGGCTGCGTGCGCGAGACCTTCGGGGCGCTGGTCGCCACCTGGCAGGAGCGGACGGCAGGGGACCGCCGGATACGCGAGGCGCGACGCTCTTCACCGGCATGCGCCAGGCGCTCTGGTCCTGAACCAACCCGGCGCGGGTTGATCCAGACTCTGGTTAGAAGTTGCCGGAGCCGCCGGCCATACAGTTCTGGCACTGCGCACGAGGGTCCCCGGGCTTGCAGTCAAGGGGGCAGTAGGTCACCCGGTTGAACACCTTGACCACCTTGTCACAGGTGATCGAGGTGCCGTCCACCCGCATCTCGCCATATCCGCCGGTTTTGACGAACTGCACCGCGCAGGTTTCGGAACTGGAGCTGTCCGCCGCGAAGGCCTTGAGGGGCGGGAAGGTCTGGGCCATGTTGACCTGGGTGTAATCCGCCTCGGAACACACCTCGGCGATGGTGCAGTCGGTGACCTTGGGCGCTTTGCCGTCGCCGGCCTTCAGGGCGTAGCACAGCTTGAAGTGGCCCTCGCAATCGACGGTGACGGTGTCGGGGGACCAGTCCTGGGAGGGCTTCATGATCGGCCCGCCACCGAAGTCCTGGCAGGTGGTGGTGCCATCGCCGTGCAGGATGCTGGAGGCGGTCCCCCCGCTGCCGTAGTTCGTATTGCCAAAAGCATAGAAGCAGGGGACCAGGTTCTTGATCGCCCAGCGTCCGCCGGAGAAGCAGTCGCAGGCGTCCTTGCCGGTGCCGCCTTCCACGGGCAGGACGTAGCCCTGGCAGGCGCCCCAGGTGCTCTGGATTTCGCTCGACTGCACGCAGGTGGCGATGCCGTCCTTGCAGATGCCAAGCATGCGGTTCTTGCGCAGGCCGGGCCAGCAGGGCGCCTGCGTGCCGACGGTGTCGCAGGGGCAGCCCTCGCGGTTCTTGTCGTCGGGACAGTCCGGGGTGCCGCCGGGGACCTTGGGCGGGGGGAAGGTGCCGCCGTCGAGCCCGCAGTACATGAGCGGCGGGTCCTTGGCAAAGAAGGCGTCGCTGTCGAAGCGCAGGTCCGGCTTGCCGACGGTGCCTCCGTCGGGGGAGGCGCTCATGTCGGTGCCGTTGTCGCCCGGCGCCGAGCTGTTGCACGCCGAGAGCAAGAGCGCGGAACCAAGGAGGACCAGCACGGCCGGGGCGAGATGTAGGTGCCTCATGAGCAGACTATAGCCTACCCCAAAGGTGTCTGCACCCGCGTCGGGCATGTGCTTGACCGGAAAAAGGAAAACGGTCAGGCGATCGCCGCGGTGGCCCGAAGGTCGGCGATCTCCTCATCGGTGAATCCCCAGTCGGAGAGGGCCGCGGTGCTGTCCTGCCCGGGTGCCGGCGGCGGGTTTTTCACCTCGGGGGGCGTTTTGCTGAAGCGCGGGGCCGGCGCGGGTTGCAGAACCCCATCTACCTGGATGTAGGTGCCGCGCTCGCGGGCGTGGGGGTGCTCGGGCGCCTCTAAAAGGGAGAGCACCGGGGCGAAGCAGGCATCGGTCCCTTCCAGAAGGGCGCACCATTCGTCGCGGGTCTTGCGGGAAAACACCTCGCCGAGCAACGCCTTGCGGTGGTCCCAGCGAGACAGGTCGTACTGTGGCTGGAACGCCTGTGGGTCAAGGCCGGCGCGGACGATCAGTTCTTGATAGAAATGAGGCTCCAGGGGGCCGATGGAGACCCACCGGTCATCCTTCGTCCGGTAGGTGTCGTAGAAGGGGGCGCCCGAGTCGAGGAGGTTGACGCCGCGCTGGTCCTGCCAGAGGCCCTGCCGCAGCATCCCGTAGAACATCGTCAGGAGGGTCGCGGTGCCATCCACCATGGCGGCGTCCACCACCTGGCCGATGCCCGAACGGCGGACCTCCAGCAGGGCGCAAACCACGCCGAAGGCCAGCATCATGCCGCCGCCGCCGAAGTCGCCGACCAGGTTCAGCGGCGGGGTCGGGGGCTGGTCCTTCCTGCCGAAGGCGTGCAGCGCCCCGGAAAGGGCGATGAAGTTGAGGTCATGGCCGGCGACGCGGGAAAGTGGCCCCTGCTGGCCGAAGCCGGTCATCCTACCGTAGATCAGCCGGGGGTTTTGCTGAAAGCAAGCCTCGGGGGAAAGGCCGAGGCGCTCCATGACCCCTGGGCGGAAGCCCTCCACCAGAACATCGGCGCCCTGGCACAGGCGCAACACGGTCTTTATGCCGCCAGGGTTCTTGAGGTCCACCAAAAGGGATCGCTTGCCGCGGTTGAGCAGGTCCAGGCGCGGATCGCCGGCAAAGGTCGCCGCCGAGCTGGGGCGGTCCACGCGGAGCACCTCGGCGCCCATGTCGGCAAGCATCATGGCCCCGAAGGGGGCGGGGCCGATGCCGGCCATCTCGATCACCTTGGTTCCGTGCAGAGGTCCCATGTTCGTTGCCTCGCGTCTCGCGTAAGTGGCCAACCGGGTCGGGAGGGCGCAAACTGAAGGTATGCTACACCGTCTTCGCACGAGCGTGTCGTCGGCCGAGCCGAAGGCCGGTTCCAGCTACCTGCGCAAGGCGTTGCGGGCGCGCTTCGCCCCCCGGGCCTTTCTGCGCCGTCCACCGCTGTGGATGGAGGGACGCTGGCCGCTGGAACTGGTGACGCTGCTCTCGGACCCGATCTTTTCGGGCACGGGCGTGCCCGCGGGCAAGGGACGCCCGGTGATGCTGATTCCGGGCTATCTGGCGGGGGACGCCTCGCTGGCCCTTTTGGGCCGCTGGCTGCGGCAGGCGGGCTACCGCACGACCGGCGCGGGGATGCGCCTGAACGCGGGCTGCGCCGGGGCGGCGCTGAAAGACCTGGAGGCGCGCCTCGTGCAGCACACCGATCGCACCGGGGCAAAGGCGGTGATCATCGGGCAGAGCCGGGGGGGGTCCCTGGGCCGGCTCCTGTGCGCGCGGCAGCCGGAGCGTTGCGCCGGGCTGATCACATTGGGCTCGCCGCATCTCGATCCACTGGCGGTGCATCCACTGGTGCTGATCAACATCGGGGTGGTGGGAGTACTGGGGTCGCTGGGGGTGCCGGGGCTGCTCTCGCGTTCGTGCTGGCGGGGCGGGGGCTGTTGCGAGCGGGTGTGGGGGCAGGCGCGGGCCCGCTGGCCGGAGGCACTGCGCTTCCTGTCGATTTACTCGCAAAACGATGGCATCGTTGACTGGCGATCGTGCCTGGACCCGGCGGCGCGGCAGGTC
>JBBRLA010000787.1:0-3596 GCA_038231615.1 Polyangia bacterium
ACCGGTGATGGCCATCTGCACCGATCCGTAGCCGCCCCCCATGAGGCCCAGCCCCTGACCCGGCGCCCCGATGCGGTGGCCGACGATGAGGATGATCGGGGTGCAGAACACCCCCAGAAGCAGCCCGCCGATCCCCGGACGTATCCACTTCGGCCCCGGCAACACGGCGAAGACCTTCTGCACGCCGCGGAGCATGGCCACGAAGACCGCAGCCAGGATGGCGACCAGGATGGCCAGAAGGCCGTAGAGCGGCAGGTGGGCCGGCACAAAAGGATAGCGCGGCGCGTGGGCGAAGAGGGTCGATTCGCCAAAGATTGAGATGACCACCGAGTAGGCCACGACGCTCCCCAGGACCGCCGGGATCAGGGCATCGGACTCGAAGTCGTCGCGGTAGAGCACCTCTACCGCGAGAAGCGCCGCGCCCAGGGGGGTGCGGAAGACCGCCGACATGCCGGCGGCCACCCCGGCCAGAAGGAGGATGCGGCGTTCTTTCGGGGTAACCTTCAGGTAGCGCGCCACCAGGGAGCCGATGGCGGCGCCGATCTGCATGGTGGGCCCCTCCCGGCCCCCGGCGCCCCCGGTGCCCAAAGTCAAAATGGAGGCCAGGGGTTTTACCCAGATCACCCGCCTGCGGATGATGCCCCCGTGGTGGTGGAAGGCGTCGATCATGGCATCGCCGCCGCCCCCCTGGGTTTCGGGGGCGACCTTGGCGGTAAGGATGCCGCCGAGCAGCGCCCCCACGGCGGGGAGCACCACCAGGAGCCAGGGCCGGAACTGCCGCACCCCGTGAGAGACGAAGAGGCGTTCTCCGTGGGCACGGAGGGCGACGTAGCCGGCCAGGTCGTCCAACAAGAGGCTTTGGAGCCATTCCAGCCCGTAAAAGAACCCGGCCCCCACCAGGCCCGCCAGGGCGCCGATCACCGCGGCGTGGAAGAGCGTCCTGCCCAGGAGCTGCAGGTCGATGGTCGGGGCCTCGGGGGACAAAAGGCCGAGGAACCCGCGGCGCAGGTTCGCGCCGAGCCCGCCAGCCCGGGGAAAAAAAGGTCTCATGCTAAAGCGTACATCATAACGTGCGGCGGCGGTCGGGGCGAGGCGATAGGGCGTGCGGCGGCGATTGGGGCAAGCGATAGGGCGTGCGGCGGCGATTGGGGCGAAGCAATAGGGCATGCGGCGGCGATGAAGGTTGTCACCGTGCCTCTCTGGCTGCATCCTGATGGCATGAGAGGACGTCTGCTTCAGACCTTGCTCGCCCTGCCGATTCTTGGCGGTCTCGCCTTCCTGGGGCCGGAGGGGCCCGCCAGCGCCGACCCGCCCGCCGGCGATCCTGCGGTGCCGGTGGTGGTGGAACTCTTCACCTCCGAGGGTTGTTCAAGCTGCCCACCGGCGGATGAGATCCTGCGGGAACTCGATCGCACCCAGCCCATCCGCGGCGTGCAGATCATCCCGCTGGAGATGCACGTGGACTACTGGAACGACCTGGGCTGGGCGGACCCCTTCTCCGACCCGTCGTACAGTGCCCGGCAGCGAGGCTATGCCTCGGCGCTGGGGTCGCAGCGGGTGTACACGCCGCAGGCGGTGGTCGATGGGGAGATCGAGATGGTCGGCTCCAGCGGCAGCCGCCTCCGCGAGGCAATCGCCGGCAGGCGGCGGCCACCATCGGCCAGCGTGGAACTTTCCCGCAAGCCTGACGGGGGGCTGGACGTGCGCGTGACCCTCGCCGGCAACGGGGCGGGGCGCCCCGAGGTGTTCCTCGCCCTGACCGAGGGCGGCCTGAAGACGGCGGTACAGCGGGGGGAGAACTCCGGGCGGACGCTGCCTCACGCGCCGGTTGTGCGCTCGTTCACCAGGCTGGGGGCGGTCTCGGGCGGGCACTTCACGGGGTCGGCCCCACTGCCGCAGAAAAAGGGCGCACCGCGCGACCTGCGGGCGGTGGTGGTGGTCCAGGACGCGGGCAGCCGCCACATGCTGGGCGCCGCGACGCTGCGGCTCTAGCAGGCCCTCGGGCAATTCCTTTGGAGTCGCCGCCGCGATAATGCAAAATGATCGACGCGCAGAGGTGGACCCCAAAATTCGGACCACTGGTTAAGCTAATAAAGTGCTCTGCTCCCCAACCAAGAGGAGCAGGCGTATGAAGGCGAAGCGAACGAAGCACAACCCCGATTTCAAGGCGAAGGTCGCGCTGGCTGCGCTACGGGAGGATGAGACGGTGCCAGCGCTGGCGAAGCGGTTCGGAATCCACCCGATGCAGATTTACTCCTGGAAGCGACAACTGATGGCCAGGGCCGGCGAGGCGTTCGCGGCGGGAAAGCCCAAGAGTGCCGAAAAGCAGTCTGAGCAACTGCTCCAGAAGATCGGAGAGCTGATCATGGAGCGCGATTTTTTGTTACGGGGGCTTCGTCGCTGGAGCTGAGCCAGAGGCGGGCCCTGTTGGAGTCGCACCGAGCCACCTTCAACAGGTCCTTTCCGCCCTCAGCCTCGACCTCAAGGCTGCACTCCAAGCAACTCACGAATGGGCGGCGCTCACAGGCCAGAAGGAGGAATTCCCGTCTGACTTTGAAGAGCTTGCACATGCGCTCGGTGGCATCTTGGCATGATGAACACGTTCCCGATCCCTCTGATTCGCCGTGTGTTCCTTCAACCCTCAGGGCCACTTGCCAAGATAGGGTTCGCATGTAACGCGGACCTGTTCGAACTCCTTCTTGTTGCGGAGCAGGTTACTTGCGGGCTCTGCGTCGGCGCAAGACTTGCTCCCCCTCCCCGAAGGCCAGCCAGCCCGGCGAGACTTCTAGCGCGTTCGCCAGTTGTTCGGCGATGGCGAGGCTCGGTAGGCTGACACCTTGCTCGACATAGAAGAGCATGGAGCGAGCGACACCGGCGGTTCGGGCGACGGCAGCCTTGGACACCTTTGCTGCCGACCTTGCGGCGGCGAGCCTCTGTCCCACAGACTCATAATCCGCATTAGTGACGGGGGCGTCGATGTTGTAGGCCAGAAACGAAGGCGAGAGACACAGCGCATCAGCGAGTTTCCTTGCGCTGTCGATGATGGGATTACGTACTCCATCTTCAACCTCGGCAACGAGATTGCGGGATACGCCGGCCCGGTCGGCAAGCCCGTTGATGGTGAGCCCTGCGGCCTTGCGCGCTTTCTTGAGACGAGCGGGTAGGCCATGGTGCAACGGATTCGGTCTTCCACGAGTCACTCTCCGTCGCTAACACGTACCCATAAATGATCAAAGATCGACATATCTAACTCGGAAATCATCCAAATATTGACGAATCGATTTAGACCATGTACAAACTGAACCCATAACCCCCCACCCCTGGGCCCAGACCCTACGCGCTGCCCGCGAGGCGGCTCACCTCACCCGGAAGGTTGTGCCGTCGACTCCGTAGAGCGCGAGTCCACGCCACAGATGACGGCGGGCGCTGTCATGAGCCCAATGGGACGCAGAGACGGTGAAGAGCCACTCCATGGGCTCCTCGCCGAGGCGAACACGCGCCTGGGTGGCGGAGCTGGAGGCCACGCTGGGGGATGCACCCGGCAGGGCCAAGTCGAGCTTGGTGACCACGTCGTGGATGGAACGATTGCGAAACAG
>JBBRLA010000788.1:0-3591 GCA_038231615.1 Polyangia bacterium
ATCGCCGGCGGTGTCGCCGATGCCGACCTGAAGGACCTGAAAGGGTTCGGTGGTGAACTGGAGCAGCTTGATCGTGTCGGCATCCAGAAGGACCTTGTTGCCATCGCGGCCGGAGAGACCCGGATTGACGGTGATCCGGTACAGGGAGTCCGGCTCCAGAGCGGCCAGCGGGTGCATGTCGTCGGGCATGACCTGCACTTGTAGCGCCGGGCCGTAGGCGAACCGGGGATCGGTGGGGGTGGGCGATAAGGGCGTGCCGGTGATCTGTAGGGTCTTCAAGAGCGGGGCGACCTGACACGGGGCGTCGCAGCCCAGGTCCACGACGCTCATGTCGGCCAGCACCAGCGAGTCCGGCGGCTGCATGGGCTGCTTGTTGACTTTTTCCACCTGCATCCCGGAAAGCAGGAGCGGCACCTTGTCGAAGACCACCCGGATGAACTCCCCCGAGTCGGGGTTGGGGGGACTCGTGCCGAGGCCGTAGAGTTCCCGGAAGACGTCGCCCTGGCACTTCGGGGTATCTTTGACGTCGGGGGCGTTGCAGTTGTCCGTGAAAATCGGGACGTCCCGGCTGTCCTGGTCCAGGAGCGTCAGCTTGGTGATCGTGAGCGGCCCCTCGGGCTCTCCGGGCTGACCGGTGGTGAAGTCATTGCAACCGGCCAGCGCCAGGGCCCACGCGATACTCCATCCAGCCCCCACCGTGAGAAATCGGGTCCGCGCCATGCCGTGCTCCTTGCCAGTCATCAAGTTCAAGTCAATCCGCTGTATACAGTTTTCTCGCGGCGAAATTAACAAGCTTCTGCACGCTCGCCGCTGAGCCTGGGCAAACCGGCGACATGAAGACCTCTTCGCAACGGCGGTGCATGACCTTGACATCGCCCCGACATGCGGCATGCTGCCGGTATGATCCCATCCTTCAATACCGCCGGCCCCTGCGTCCCCGGCGAGCACTACATGCTTTCGCCCGCTCCCCGTCTCGGCGAAGTCATGAAGCTCGTCGATGAGCGCAAGTACTTCGTCCTGCACGCGGGCCACCAGACCGGCAAGACCACCTGCGCCCGCTGGTTGGTCGATCATTACAACCCCGGCGAGCGCTACCTGTGTACCTGGGTGGACATCCAGACCGCCCGCGAGGTCCCCGATCCCGAAACGGCGTTTCGCGTGGTGCTGGAGAACCTTAACGCAGCTATCCATCGCGACCTGCCCGGCCTGGCCTGGCCCGAGAGCGAGAGCGAAGTGCTCTTGCGCACGCCACAGACCGCCGTGTTCCACGCCCTGCGCGAACTCAGCGCCCGCGCCGCGCGCCCGCTGGTGGTCCTGATCGACGAGGCAGACGGGCTTGTCGGTCCGGCCATGGTGTCCTTTCTGACCCAGATCCGCCAGGGCTACCTCGATCGGTCCAGGATGCCCTTTCCGCACAGCGTGGTGCTGATTGGACGGCGCCAGGTACGCGATTATATCGTGGCCCAGGAAGACCGTCGCGTCATCTCCTGGCTGGGTACCTCTTCGCCCTTCAATGTCACCGCGGAGGCCCCCACCCTCAGCCTCTTTTCCCCAAAGGACGTGAATGATCTGATCCAGCAGCACACCGACAAGACCGGGCAGGTATTCCTGCCGGAAGCGTCGGAGCGGGTGTTTTACCTGTCCCAGGGACAACCCTGGCTGGTCAACGCGCTCTGCGACCGGGTCGTCAACCGCGACGTGGAAGACCGCGGCGTGTCGATCACCGCCGCCCATGTAGACGACGCGAAGGAGACGATCATCCAGCAACGGCGCACCCACATCGATGCGTTGCTGGCGCGGCTGCGCGAGGACCGGGTGCGGCGCATCATTGAACCGATGCTGGTGGGGGACCGGGCCGTGGACTCGGACGTGCTTAACGACGACATCGCCTATATCCTCGACCTGGGGCTGGCTGTTCGTCAGGGAGGACAGTTGCAGATTGCCAACCCGATCTATCGCGAGGTCATCCCGCGGGCGTTGAGCTATGGGCAGCAGATCCAGATCAATCAGGAGCCGAGCGGATACATACGAGCGGACGGCAGCCTGGACATGCCCAGGCTGATGACGGAGTGGCAGATCTTCTGGCGCGAGGATGGCCATCTCGCTGCTGCCGGTTTCAGCTACCGGGAGGCGGGACCGCATCTGATGTTCATGGCCTTCTTGCAACGCATCATCAACGGCGGGGGCCGCATCGAGCGCGAATATGGGCTGGGGAAAGGGGCCCTGGATCTCTTGATCCTGTGGCGGCACGAGCGTCACGCCATCGAGCTGAAGCTGCGCCGGGACACCGAGACCGAGGCCCGGGCCCTTTCGCAGGTGGCACGCTACCTGGACACCGCGGGCCTGGACCAGGGCTATCTGGTGATGTTCGACCTGCGCAAGAAGAAGTCGTGGAAGGAGAAACTCTACCTGCGCAAGAAGAAGGTCGCCGACAAGCTGGTGTGGATGGTGGGCTGCTAGCCAGAGCCGGGGAGATCTCCGGTGACTCGTTGAGATCGATGACGAGGGTGCGCGCGGAAAGACCCAGCAAGCGTTAGTTTGTACAGTCTACAGTCTAGACCCTCAGCTGGCGCGAATGAATCGATCAGTTGAGTTGGTCCGATGGTGAGCGGGCGGCGGACGCAAAGGTTGAGGGGCGGCCGCAAGGCCCTGCTCTGTCCCATAGACCAGCTCTGGGCGACTCACGGGACCATCACTTCAATATGAACGACAGCCGGCGGCGCGCAGGCAAATGGAAAAGAAAGTTGATCCCGCACATGACCAAGGCGCCGCCCCGATCCACAAATGGATCAAGAGTGTCCGGGAGCCGGTGCCTTGGTGGGAAGAGTGGTCTCCCTTGCTGGGAAGGGGTCTCCTTTGCTGGGAAGAGTGGTCTCCTTTGCTGGGAAGAGTGGTCTCCCTTGGCGGCATGAGTGGCATCTCTTGGCGGCATGAGTGGCATCCCTTGCTGGGATGAGAGGCATCCTATGGCGGCATGAGAGGCATCCTTTGGCGGGATGAGTGACATCCTTATGGCGGCATGAGAGGCATCCTTTGGCGGGATGAGTGACATCCTTATGGCGGCATGAGAGGCATCCTTTGGCGGCATGAGAGGTCTCCTTTGGCGGCATGAGAGGTCTCCTTTGGCGGCATGAGAGGCATCCCTTGGCGGGATGAGTGGCATTCCTTGGCGGGATGAGTGGCATCCTTTGGCGGAAGAGGGGCATCTCTTGGCGGAAGAGGGGCATCTGTTCCAGATGAATGTGCTGCCTCTTGTTGCGGCACCATCGGCAACATCACCTCTTGAACCCAAAGAGGAGTGAGGGCTTCGATGACTCGTCGACCGTGTGCTACTTCATGTCGTCGTCCTGCCCTTCGTCGTCCTGCCCTTCGTCGTCCTGCCCTTCGTCGTCATTCCCGTCATCGTCCTGCCCGTCATCGTCATTCTCGTCGTCGTCCAGAGCGGGCACCGCCAGGTTGGTCGCGCCGCCGTGCTGGCCGCTCTGGGCGCGCACCTGGACCTTGAGCAGGTCGCCCTCCATCTCGACCTCCTCCGGTTCGATCCCGTCAAACGACATCCGCTCGGCCCACATGTACATCTCGCCGTCGTTG
>JBBRLA010000789.1:0-3590 GCA_038231615.1 Polyangia bacterium
AAACACCCAGGGCCGGAGTGCAAGGGGGAAGGGCCTTCCGGGAGCGTACACCCCCCCATGCTGGGGTTTAAAGTGCCTCACCCTGGGGCTTAATATACCCCACCCCAAGGAGGGGGGCCCCCTCACCCTGGGGCTTAATATACCCCACCCTGGGGTATTTTATACCTCACTCTGGGGTATATCCCGGGCTTTGCCTGCCACTTGGGGTACCCCGGCGTAAATGCCGGGCAGGCTTGCGAATTACCGTGCCAGCGTCGGTGGTCGAATGATCTGGCGGGCGTCCGCAGTAGGGGCAAGCCCCCGGAGCGGGGTACTTCCCGCTGAGTACGTCATCCACGGAGACGCCCGCAAAGCGCGCCACCCGGATGGCCAGGCCGGCGCTGACGGTTCGGCCATGCTTGGCCGAGCTTGCGGCTGCTTGGCCAGCATCCGATGTACGAGCGACGCTACCTCATTGGCCAGACCTGGCATGAGTGACCCGAGGGCAGGCGGCTCGACAAAGAGATGCATGCCGATCACGTCCCCGTGCCCTTCCGCGATGAAGGGCCGACGCCCGGATATCATCTCGAAGAGCATCACGCCCAGCGAATAGACGTCGGCTTTCTTGTCTACGACACCAGCGCCGCGGCATTGCTCTGGGGCCATGTAGGCCGGCGTCCCCATCATCATGCCCGTTCGAGTTCGATTTGCCGCCGTCGGAACCTGGGACTCCGCTGAAATCTTGGCGATACCAAAATCAAGGATCTTGGCGCGAACACCTCCCTGGATCTCCGGCTCGGGCACCAGGATGACGTTGTCTGGCTTGAGGTCGCGGTGGACGATCTCCTTCTGATGGGCAGCAGCCAGCGCCGAGGCAATCTGTCGGCCCAGTCGAAGCGCCACAGGGCCGAGTCCACCTCCCGCCCGCTGGATCCGGTCACGGAGAGACTCTCCTTCGAGAAACTCCATGACCATGTAGGCGTCCCCTTCCGGCGTCTGACCGAACTCGAAGATGCCCACCAGGCCGGAGTGCTGCACCATGTTTACAGCCCGGGCTTCATTGGGCTTCATTGAGGAAGCGGGCACTGATCTGTGGATCTCGGGCGAACTCGGGATGAAGAACCTTGACGGCTGCCCGCCGCCCGATCGACTCATGAACGGCCTCAAAGACCGATCCCATCCCGCCCTCGCCGATCTTTTGCAGGATCCGATAACTGCCTACGCGGTGGCCACTGGCGATCATCAGCTACCCCTTCACTGAAGCCTACTTCTTTGACCCTTGGTCTATCAACAAGGGCGTCAGTTCGCCTCGTGGGCGCCGATGTCGTAGCCCTTGCCGAGCGGGCGTTTGGCGCCGAAGTAGTCGTGGTCGACCATGCCCATCGCCTGGTCGATGCAGCAGGTGTTGTCGGCGCCGGCCTTCAGGCGGTAGTCGCCGGTCAGGGGGGCGGTGAAAGTGGGGTTCTTCAGGTTCAGGCCGTTCGGAGTCTTGTCGCCGATCCCGACGACGACCTGGGAAAGGGCGCAGCTGCCGATGATCTGGACCTTGTTGATGGGGTCCCTGCTGTTGCCGAAGAAGATGGAGTCCTGGATCTGGTTGTCGGGCCCGGAAGTGACCGAGTTGCAATCGAGCCCCGCCGCCACCACGGACGCGGTCATGTTGTCGGCGACGGTGGTAAAGCGCATCCGGCCGGTGCTCGCGCTGTCGAGCTTGATCACCGCCGAGGCCTGGGTGTTGTTCTGAATGATGAAGCTGTTGGTGATCGAGTAGCCCTTGGCCCCGGTGAGGATCACGTTCGAGGTCAGCGCCCCGCCGCTGCCGTTGCCGCTGACCGTCATGCGGTCCATCTCCAACTTGCAGTCGGTAACGATCATGGCCCCGTCAGAAAACCCGGTCAGCGTACCCCGGTGCAGCGTGAGGTTTGTCGCCGGGCCCGCGCAGCGTACCCCGATCACACCGGTGCTGATGTCCATGCCATCGATGAGCAACGTCGAACTGCCCAACTCCATCACCGCGGCGGCGGCGATGCTGCCGCCGATCTTGGCCGATCCCCCCTGCGCGGCGGGCCCGTAGATCGTTGCGGTCTTGCCAGCGGTCAGTGTCAGCGGGGCGTAGAACGCCGAGCTGGCCTTGACCCGGATGTTGGTCTTGGTCATGTCCTGCTTGGCCACCGCCTCGGGGATAGAGCACACGGGGTCGATCTGGTTTCCGGTGATGCCGCTGCATGCGCCGCCGTTCTTGTTGTCCACGTAGATGACCGTCGACAGGTCCAGGCACTTGCCGCTTCCGCCCTTGCCGTTCTGCTGGTAGACGTCGCAGACCAGGCTATCGCAATCGGTGTGCAGGGCGCAGGCCACGCACTTGCCGGCCTTGCAGGTCAGGCCCGAGTTGGCGGGGCAGTCGGACTCGGTCGCGCACTCCGGGCGCAGGTCGGCTGGCGGGAGCAGGTCGGGCAGGGAGGCCAGGTCCTTCCCGGTCAGGTCGGCCGGCATGCTCATGTCAGTTCCAGGGCCGGTCCCCGGCTGGCAGACGTCGCCATTGTCAGGGCAGTATTGCCCCGCCTGGCAACCATGGTCGTGACAATTCGCCGCGACCTTTTCGTAGAGGAAGCAGCTTGGCAGGGCCAGCAGCAGCAACAGGCCGAGGCCGCGTGAGACGGGCATTTGGGATCTCCTTGACATGACGCGCCTCAGAAGCGCCGAGCCAGAAAGAGGCCGAAGCCGCCCGGGCCCGCATAGGGCTGGAGCGTCACCTGATCGTCGGTAGGACGAGGGCGCTTGCCGGCCGGCTGATCTTTGTTCTGCTGGTGCACGTCCACCGAGATGAGGGCGATCCCCGCGATCATGAGCGCCGCCCCCGCGGCGATCTCGATGGTCCCGGATGTGCGCGTGTGGTACACAGTCAGGCAGGGGTTTTCGACGCAGCGATCGTTGATGGCCAGACCCCCCGCGCCGATCCCGCCCACCCCGAGCCCGGCCGAAAGCAGGGTGATCCCCACGCCAAGTTTCCAGCGCGAGCGCCGCCCGACGGATAAAGGCCCGGTAGCGCCGACGCCCCCTTGCGTCGTCCCGGCCTGCATGACCCCCGGGGTCAGGTTACTCCCCCGCTCTATAACCACCGGCACCGCCGGGGCCGCCGCTCCTTGGGCCGAAAGGGCGAAGCTCAGGGAGATGCGCTGCCCGGCGCTGACGTCGATGCGGCTGTGCTCGGGGGCCAGGTCGTGGCGGGAAAGGACGATCTCATGCGGCCCGGCGAAGACGTGGCGTTCCAGCTCGGTGAAGCCGACCTTGCGGCCGTCGATCTGCACGTCCACATTGGGCGGCACCGAGCGGATCACCAGGGTGGCCCGCGGCCTTTCGTGATCCTTCTCGACGGCACTTTCCACCAGGGAGTCCAGGTGGCGGGATACTTCCTCGATGCCGCAGGCGGTGCAGGTCCAGTCGATGCGCGCCCCGGTCTCGCCCACGTCCACGTCGAAGAGCTGGACCTGGAGGCGGAAGGCGGTGGGGGCCGGGCGCGACAGGAGCACGCCGATGACGTGGGTCGAGTCGAGCAGCCGACCGAGGCGCTCCAAGCACTCGTCGCGGTCCAGACAGGCGCGCAGATCTTG
>JBBRLA010000790.1:0-3579 GCA_038231615.1 Polyangia bacterium
GCGGCGCAGCTCATCGTGGACCGGGCCGGGGGCAGCTACGACGGCACCATCGCTCTTATCAAGCAAGCCGAGGAGACCACCTGGTATAAGCTGCTGGAGGACATCGACCCGATAAAGCCCGACGACACCAGCCTGACGGAGACCTTTTGAGCATGTATCGCCTCGTCGACTCCGACCATCCTCCCGAGGACCGCATCGCCCGCTTCCAGCGCCGGCAGGTCCCCTCCCTGCTGAACCACCGGGCGGCGGCGCCGTCCTTCCAGCCCGGCGAGGCCCTGTGCGCGGCGGTGAACGTGGCCCTGACGGTGGGGGCGCCGCTGCTCCTGACCGGCGAGCCCGGCACCGGCAAGACCCAGGTGGCCCACTGGCTGGCCCACTACTTCGGCGCGTCCGACCAGCTCTACCAGCTCTACCAGCTCGACGTGCGCTCGACCACCACCGCCGAAGACCTGCTTTACCACTTCGACCACGTGGCCTACTTCCACGCGGCGCACGATCCCGGTGCCGCGAAGGAAGGCGGCAAGCTCGATCGCCGCGCCTTCGTGGTCAAGGGGCCGTTGTGGAAGGCGCTGGAAACCGGGCAGGGGGCCATCGTCCTGCTCGACGAGATCGACAAGGCGCCGCGGGACTTCCCCAACGACCTGCTGGGCGTTTTGGACCAGTCGCGCTTCTACGTGCGCGAGGAAGAACGCTGGATCGAGCGCCGGGAGGGAGCGCCGCCGCCCTTCCTGGTCATCACCAGCAACAGCGAGCGGCGCCTGCCGGAGCCCTTTTTGCGCCGCTGCATCTTCCACCACATCGAGTTCAACGAGGACCTTTTGCGCCGCGCGGTGGCCGCCCGGCGGCGGGAGCTGGAGGGCGTCGGCGACGACCTGGTGGACGCGGCCATCGCCCGCCTGGTGGAGTTGCGTGCCCGCGAGCTGCGCAAGCGGCCGGCGACGGCGGAGTTCCTGCTGTGACTGGCGGTGCTGGGGGCGCAGGGGATGGACGCGGCCAAACTGCGCGAGGCGCCGCTGGGGAACCTGCCGGCGCTCTGTGCCCTGGTGAAGGACCGCGACGACCTGGAACAGCTGTGAGCACTCTCGACACATCGGGGGGCCATGCTATGCTTCCGGCAATCACGCGGAGCCTCTGATGTCTTCCATCCGGCAACCCAACTACCTCTTTGACCACAACCCGCCCACCGAAGAGGATCTCATCGGGCGGCTGTTTTGCAACCGAGGGCCTGAACTCCGTTTCGGCATGGACCGGCTGCGGGCGCCCATCGCGGCGGGAAAGATTTGCGCCGTTCATGGCATGCCGCGCTCGGGCAAGTCGCACTTCGTCCATCGACTGCTGCTGGAGGCCCGGCAGGCCGGGTTGCCCTACCTTTTCCTGACTGTAAATGCAAACAACCGTGGCACCGCCCGTGCCGTCCTCGAAGAGGCGTACTTCAAGATCCTGGAGCGCATCCGCTCGGTGTCGCCGGATCAGGTCCCCGGGGGACAAACCGGCATCCTCGACGAATACCTGGCCTATCTCTCGCAATACGAAGACGTGGTGGGTCGGGACAGCATCGAGTTCACCGTGGAACGCTCGACCTCGGTCGCGCACACGCAGGACGTCGCGGCCAAGGGAATCGCACTGCCCTTCGAGATCAACTTTCTGGACCGCACCGAAGAGCGTGCTGGAACAGGAAACAAGCTCGTCCAGCGCAGCCTGAGCGAACATGAACTGGTGGAGATCCTGCGCTACGGTATGGACGTGCTGGCCTGGCTCTATCCGGACAAGAAGGTGCTGCTTTTTGTAGATGATCTGGACCTCCTGGATCGAAAAGGGAAAGAGGGCCAGCCGGAAAGCGACCTTCTGGTCGATCACCTCAAAGTGCTGGCAGAGCCACCTTCGCTGGGGGAAAAACCGGCGGCGGTGGTGGTGCTGGCGACGGTCCGGCAGCCCACCTTCACCGACCGGGACAAGGACTTTCAGGACTTCGTCGAGGTCTCGCTGATGGACCCAGAGCAGCACATCGCCATCTATCAACGACACATCGAGCTGTTCAATGCCGGCACGGAGGTATTCACCAGGCAGGCCGTAGAGTGGCTGGAAGAAGGTTCTGGCGGACAGGTGGGCATGTTCCTGCGCCGCTGCCATCAGCTGTGGCAGCGCTTCTATGGGCGGCTGCCGGAAGGGGTGCTCATCGACGTAGAACAGATCCGGCAGTTCGTGAAGCAGCAGGTGCGCCAGATGGTGCGTGATCCAGATTCGTTGACGGCGGTGGAGGCGGTGATCGGGGCAGTTCGGGCGGGCGCCCGGGAATTGACGCTTGAGGCGGATCCAGGGCGGGCCGGTTTGATCTTCACGGTGCTCTCACCGATTGCGGCGCAGGGCAAGTACAGCATCAACCCGATCTACTTCGAGGTCATCCGCGAGATGATTCAGCAGGGCCTGGTGTGATGGACCGATCCAGCGCGGTACTGCAGGCTGAGCGAGACCTCGTCAGCCTCTGCCGCAAGCGCGACGCGGTGGAGGCGTCGGTGACACGGATGCTGACTGCGAAGGCTGAGGATCAGCGGGAACTGGCACTGCAACTGAGCCTGGACTTCCCGGGGGTGCGCAGTGTGGGGTACTTGCTGGGCCTTGACGTGAACGAACAGCAGGCCCGGCTGGCGCTGCTGAAGGATGACGAGCGGGCCTTCATCGCCCGGTTGCTGCAGCGGATCGGCGAAAACGGTTCCGCGTATCAGGCGCTGAGCCAAGCCATGCCGTACAGCTTTCCGCTGGAACAGCACGGGCTGGACCCGAACGCGTATCTACGCGTGGGCCGGGAAGCGCAGCGGGCCCAGGTCAACCACCACGTCCGTGAGTTGCTGAAGAGCAAGAGCCGAAGGGTAGAGGCAATCGTGGCGTGCGCAAGCCCGGGAAACCTCGTCGAGCAATTTTCATGGCAAGCATTGGACAGCCTGTCCCGGCACAACGCCGCCCGGGTGCTGGGCGTCCACGTTGGCTTCCCCAAACGGCTGCGCACCGATCCAGGTACTCCGGTGGTCCCGCTACGCGAAGAGCTGCTCGATTCCCTGCGCTGCCTTTTGGGAGCGAAATCCGGGGAGAGCACCAAGAACCTCCTGCGACGCAGCACCAAGGGTGCCCAGGTGCTGTGGCTCGACTTCGGCCTCTTCGGCGAGAAGACCGAGTCCGGGGCGTTGGCAAAGGCCGACCTCGTCGAATGGTTGAAGCTCGGGCAGCAGCTCCTGTGCCACGACTGCCCGCCCGAGATGCGCATCGTCTGCTACCTGGCCCTGGAGCTGGTACCGGAGAAGCTCGAACCCTTTGCCGAGTTCATGCGCCAGCAACGCAACGACCTTTTGACCGACCAGTTCCGCTGCTCCGCGCTGCCGCCGCTCGGTAGGGTGGAACTCTCCGATCTCGTCGATTTTCTGAGCGACCCGGAGAACACCGGGTGCCCACCGAGGCTCGTCGAGAAGGCGGCGCGGCTGATCATGGACCAGACCGGCGGTGACTACGCCAAAACCATCGCCCTTATCAAGCAGGCCGAGGAGTTTACCTGGGTTGAGATGCAGAGGGGCATCGACCAGCCAAAGC
>JBBRLA010000791.1:0-3578 GCA_038231615.1 Polyangia bacterium
CGGCATGGCCTGCCTCATCGGCATCGGTGAAGTGGACGAAGGCCAGGTCGGGCTTCTCCCGGGCCAGGTAGCGTCCGGCGTCCTCGCTGACCTTTTTGCAATAGTAACCGGGGCGCTTGAAGACCCCCACGGTGCCCGCGGGCAGGATGTGGCGCAGCTTGAACTTGCCGACGAAGGCGGCGGTGCGCAGACCGTGTTCGCCGGCCTCCTGGAAGATGGTCGGCGCCTGGATGAAGCCCCGGTCTGGGCGCCAGCCGTTCCATGTGAGGCCGTGCTGATCGACATCGACACCCGAGAGCATCGAGGCGTGCGCCGGCAAGGTCGAGGCGGTGCGGATGGTGCGGGCGTGGTAGGAGTAGGAACCCTCCTTTGCGATCCGCTCGTGCCAGGGCATCGCCTGCTGGCCGAAAAGGTCCGGGCGCATGCCGTCCTCACTGACGATGACGACGTGTCGGATGGCGGCGTCGGGGCGGGCCGATTGCGCCGGGGCGGCGAGGGCCAACAGGCTGGCGGGATCGGCGGGGATCGGCGCCGCCCGGCTTCGGGGAAGGATCTCCGCGGGGAGGCCGTGCTCGACGAGCGCGGGAGAGGAAAAGTCATGGACCACGAAGGCGGCAAGGGCCGCGGCGAAGGCGAGAGCCACGAGAGACCGGTGTTTGCGCACGGCGCGACTATAGGGAAGAGCTTTGTATGGTTCAACAAATCCGTGTTTTTGTGCATAATCTGCGCAGGCCAATCCAGCGACGGTAAATGTTTATTATAAAGGGGCATGATTTATCTCATCATACAGTGGGTTGGCCATCGCGGCCGGCGTGGCGGAAGTAGAAGTACACTGGCAGGCCCAGGGAAATCAGAAGCAGGCCCAGGGCCGACTCGACCAGGCTGGTTTGCAGGGAGTTCACCAGCAGCCATCCGGCGCACAGGACAAAGAGCAGGGGCAGGACGGGGTAGCCCCAGGCGCGGTAGGGGCGCGGGGCATCGGGCATCTTCTTGCGCAGGACAAAGACCGCGGAAGTGGTCAGGCCGTAGAAGATCCAGCCGGCGAAGACCACGTAATTGGTGAGCTGGTCGAAGGTGCCGGAGACCGCCAGGAGGCTGGCCCATAGGGCCTGGGCGGAGATGGCGAAGACCGGCACGCGGGTGCCTCTGGACAGCCGGGCCATGGCCGCCGGGAAGAGGCCGTCGCGGGCCATGGCGTAGGGCACGCGGGCCCCGGTGAGGATGGAGCCGTTCAATGCCCCCACTGTGGACAGGACAAAGGCCACCGAGACCAGCTTGCCGCCAGTGACGCCAAGGAAGGCCTGGGCGGCGCGGGTGGCCACGGGAAGGGCAGCGGGATAGCGGGTCGAACTGGCGCTTTGCACCTGATCGAAGGGCAAGGCATAGAAGTAGGCCAGGTTGGCCAGGCAGTAGACCCCCAGCACCAGGATGGTACCCGAGAGCAACGCCCGGGGGACGTTGCGTTCCGGGTCGCGGACCTCGCCGGCCACCATGGGCATGTTGTTCCAGCCGTCGTAGGCCCAAAGGGCCGCCAGCATGGCCGCCCCGAAGGCGCGCACGCCGCAGAATGCCGGGGCGGTCGCGGGGGCGGCCAGATGGGCCCAGGTGCCGGTCTGCGACAGGAAGAACGCGCCAAAGGTGATGAGGCCGATGCCCAGGACCTTGAGGAGGGTCAGGCCGGACTGCACCCGCCCGCCCAGCACCACGCCGGCACAATTGATGCCCGAGAACAAGAGGATCACCGCCACCGCGGCCACCTGCCTGGGGCCGAAGCTCCAATGGATCTCCTGGCCGAAAAGGTGCAGGGTGCGATGGGCCCAGGCCCCGTCCATGGGGACCAGGGCCGAGAGAAAGGTGGCAAAACCCACGCCGAAGATCGCGATGGATCCGGTGGAACCGACGGTGAAGCGCATCCAGCCGTAGAGAAAGGCGGGGGCGTCGCCGTACGCCGCGCGCAGGTAGACATACTCGCCGCCAGCCTGGGGCAGCATGGCGGACAGCTCAGCGTAGGTCAGGGCCCCAGCCAGGGAGAGCACGCCCGCGGCCACCCAGGTGACCAGCACCATGAGGGGGGTGCCGGCCTGCTGTGCCATGACCGCGGTCTTGAGGAACACGCCGGTTCCGATGATGGTGCCGACTACCAGGGAGGTGGCATCGATCAAGGTCAGGCCGCGGACGAGCTGGTCCTTGCCGGGGGCGATGGGTACCTGGGTCATGTGGATCCGGCGATGACGCCGGTTTTCTGAAGGTCGGCGAGGGTCTCTTCGGAGAGGCCGAGGATCTCGCGCAGGACCTGTGTGGTATGCTGCCCCAGGAGCGGCGGTGCGGTGCGGGCGGCGCCGGGGGTCTCGGAAAGCTTGATCGGGACACCGGTGACGCGGATCTCGCCGGGGCCGCCGCGGGCGGCGAGGGCCGGGTGAGGCAAGGGGACGACCATGTAGCGGGCCTGCACCTGGGGATGGTTGAGGACCTGGGGCACGTCAAGGATCGGTCCGCAGGGGATGCCGGCGGCGTCCAGGGACTCCAGCCATTCGGCGCTGAGCCGCGAGGCAAAGAGAGGCAAAAGGAACGCATCCAGGGCCTGGCGGTGGGCCACGCGATCGGCGTTTGTGCGGAAGCGGGGGTCGATGAGCAGGGGCGGATCCGGTTGGCGGTCGGGGTAGCGACGGGCGAGCAGTTCGGCCAGGGTGCGCCACAGGGTGTCGTTGGCGGCGGCGACGTTGATGTGGCCATCGGCGGTGGGGTAGGTCTGGTAGGGGGCGATGGAAGGGTGGCGGTTGCCCATCCTGCCTGGGACCTGGCCGGCGTTCAAGTACATGCCGGCATGATACGTCAAAAGCGCCACCTGGCCGTCGAGCATGGAAATGTCGACATGCTGCCCTCGGCCGGTGCGGTGGCGGGCGTGCAGGGAAAGGAGGATGCCACAGGTGGCGTTTAACCCGGCGACCAAGTCGGCGATGGAGATCCCGGATTTGAGGGGCTGGCGATCGGGCTCGCCGGTCAGCGAGGCAAAGCCGCCCATGCCCTGGATGACGACGTCATATCCCGGCCGGGAGGTCCAGGGGTTTTTCGCATCCGGGCTGCCGGGGGTGGCGGAAGGGCCGAATCCGCTGCCGAATCCGCTGATCGAGCAAAAGATGAGGCGGGGGTTCTTCTCGTGCAGCGCGGCGTAGGACAGGCCCAGGCGAGAAAGGACCCCGGGGCGGAAGTTTTCCAGCAGCACGTCGGCACGGGCCGCGAGGTCGCGAATGAGGGCCTGTCCCGCAGGGGTCTTCATGTCGACGGCCACGGACTCCTTGTTGCGATTGACGGAAAGATAATACGTGGATTCGCCGCCGACGAAGGGTGGGCCGAAGCTTCGGGTGTCGTCGCCGCTGTCGGGGTGCTCGATCTTGATGACGCGAGCGCCGAAGTCGGACAGATACATCGAGCAGTAGGGGCCGGAAAGCACCCGGGACAAGTCCAGGACCAGCAAGTCGGATAGGGGCCCCTGGGAAACCGGGTCGTGCATGAGCCCTTTTAACATGGGCTGGCATCTGGCAGACGGCGCCGTGAAAACGCCGCGCTTTTTCCCCGCC
>JBBRLA010000792.1:0-3562 GCA_038231615.1 Polyangia bacterium
AACGCTCAGAACCCCCTCGCCCGCTTGCGGGAGAGGGATGGGGTGAGGGCAACGGTAGCGACGCACATTCTGCTCCCCGCGGACTCGCATTCGCGAGTTTGCGTGGGTCCACACCCGCCGTTGTGGCACGGCTCTCGTCGTTGTGGCGCTGATCTCCGCTGTTGTGGAGCGAATCTCCGCTGTTGTGGAGCGAATCTCCGCTGTTGTGGAGCGAATCTCCGCTGTTGTGGAGTGAATCTCCGCCGTTGTGGCGCGGATCTCCGCCGTTGTGGAGTGAATCTCCGCCGTTGTGGCGCGGATCTCCGCCGTTGTGGCGCGGATCTCCGGGCGAATCAGCCCGGTCAGCATGTGCCATCAGCCTTTGAAGGCTGGTCCACATCGTGATCAGGTAGACCCTATTGCTTTTTCTCGCAGTTCGGCTTGCATCCTCAGGCTTTTCGCACATCCTCTGAATGCTGGCTATCGGCGCCAGCGCGTCACCACACAAGTCCAGCGCGTCACCACACAAGTCCAGCGCGTCACCACACAGGTTCAGCGCGTCACCACACAGGTCCAGCGCGTCACCACAGAGGTTTTGTACATGACCATCGCCGCTTCCGACATCTTCAAGTGCATCGATCCCATCATCCGCGCTGTCGCGATCATCCCCCGCACCGTGCTTCTGCCCGGCGCACGCATGGCCCTGGCCGGGCACGTGTTCGACCAGGCCGACACCTTTGTCCGCTCCGTGGCCCGGGGCCTCGATCAGGACCCGGCGCTCTTTGGCGACATCCCGATCGAGGGCGCTAACCTGGTGGGACAACAGGATCGCGCCCTGGGCTACCTGACGCTCCACTCCATGCTCTCCGCGCTGACCGCGCGGGTCGCTGACTGCTATCTGGCCGAGCAGGCAGGCGCGGTAAAAGACGCGATGGCGGTGGTGCGCCAGGTGCGATCGGAGGGCGACCAGCCCTTCGTCCGCCCCGATCATGAGGAGCGGCGCCAAGCGATGCTCTCCGCTGAAGATGTGTTGAAGCGGCGGCAGGCGCGCAAACGTCGAGTGCGCCGCGATAGCCTCGCAAAGGAGGCACGGCTTCCCCCGTCCCCTCCACTAGGACCGCTGGCCGCGTCGGATCAGGCGATCGCCGATCGCCCCCCCAGGAAATCGCCCCAGGAAAAGGCCATGAGTGAAATGCGGAACGCCCAAAACGACGAGATGTTCGATGGGCTTATCGCCAACCTGGCTTCCCATGTACCGACACCGGTATCCCCGCCATCCCCCGGCCGAGGCAGCCCTTCGGGAACTTCGAGCCCGGCTGCCGCTCCGAGCCCAAGCCCCGCTGCTTCGATGCCCGCTGCTGCGGCCGGTTCACGGGCAACGCGGCCAAGGGCCGACAGCAGGCGTGCCAATCAGGCACACGATCCTGGGCTGGCCATCCCTGAGCAGGCGGCGACGCGATCGGGGGGGAAACATCAGTCAGGGGACCTGGGTGGGCTGGCTCCGCCGAGACCGGCACGTTCCGGCGGTCGCCGGGTCTTGTTCTGCCGGCCCGTGGTCGGGGATTCACGGTGCCTGTGAAGGACCGTTCACGATCCCGCGGTCACCCGCCCGTTTTGCCCCGCGGTCCCAGGGATCTGGCGGCGATCGGAGGACAAGCGCGGTGGCGAGGCTTGGCACGGCACCTGCTTTGCAGCGAACCATGAAGAGAACGCTGCTGGCCATGGTCCTTGCGTCATTCCCCTTCGCCTCTCCGGTGTTTGCCCAGGAAGCGGGCCCCGCCGCTGCGGCACTTCAGCCGCCTCCGGCCTCGGCCCCGGAGGCCCCCGCACAGAAGGGCCACCGGCTGGTGGGGGTGATCCTATCGAGCGCCCAGGCGCTGCTGTGGGACGAAGAGGCCGCTGAATATGTCCTACGCCGCGTCGGCGACACCCTGATGGGCGGCACGATCGTGGTGCTGGAGGATGACCACCTGGTCCTGGAGCGAGGCGAGAATCTGGAGGAATTGCCGATCACCACGCCGCCTCAGAAGAAGGTAGCCCAGCGGCGCCCGCGGCGTCTGCCCCCAGTGGTGGTGACTGCGGCCCCCGATGAATCCCCGATCGTCGAGGCGGCCCCCTCTTTGCCCAGGGCCTTCGTGCCGCCCTCGGCCTTCGTGCCGCCCCCGGCCTTCGTGCCGCCCCCGGCACCCGCCTATGTCCCGCCCCCGGCACCGGCCTTCGTGCCGCCCCCGGCACCCGCCTATGTCCCGCCTGCGGCCTCGGCCCCGCTCCCCGAGATCGGCGAGGGCCCGTCTGATGGGACCACCCGGCCGGCGGATGCGCCGCCGCTGGGCCCGACTACGGTCCTGCCGCACGCGGACCTTTTCCGGGCGCTGGCCGACCCGATGTCGATGGCCGGGCAGGTCAACTTGGTCCCGGCGACAGGTGGAGGCTTCCGGCTGATCGGCCTTCTGCGCAACAGCTTCCTCCACCGGGCGGGGCTGCGGCTGGGCGATGTGGTGCTGCGCATCGATGGGCGGCCCCTCAACGGACCCGAAGACGCCCTGCGCGCCGCCGCCTGGCTGCGCCTGACGGACCACTTCACGGTGGACATCGTCCGCGCCGGCCGCCCGCTGACCCTGGGTTTCGTCGTCCAGTCCTGAATCGCGAAGCGCCAAGCGCCGCGGTTGTCGTTAGCGAAGCGCCAGGCGCCGCGGCTGTCTATCGCGACAATCTTTCCAATCGTATTGACCCTGCCGCAGGCCCGCACGTATGCTCCGCGCGGTTTCTAACAAGGACTGCGAACATGAGGCTCTACTCCGGGAAAATCCCGGCCATCGCCCAGGACCTGATCCGCAAGCTGCGCGAGGATGGCGACATCGATGCGCCGAACGTCGCCGAGGCCCAGCTCGATTGCGAGGCGGTGCTGAAGGAATATCTGCGCATGGACCGGGAGCTGACGGAACGGACCAAGGACCTGATGGAGCAGCGCAAGCTGCCCTACAGCCAGTTCGCCCGGACCAAGCGCATCATGGCCGAGGAACGGGGTTTCGCCATCGGCGACGAGTGCATCCCCTACCTTACCAACCAACTTCTCGAAATCTTCATGCACTCGCCCAACGTCGAGGAGATCTTCGCCGCCGACGTGGACATGCGCAAGAAGGTGCAGGCCCTGCTGAAGAAGCACATGCACGTCGACGAAGAGCTGGACCAGGAGGTGCGGCGGCGCATCAAGAACCTGGAAGAAGGCACCGCGGCCTGGGACATCGAGTACCAAAAAGCGATGGAGCAGGCCCGACGGAAGCACAAGCTGGAGTGAAAGAGGAGCGCACCCGAAAGGGAAGCGGGTTGCCGGGATCGCGATCCCGGCGTATGTTCCTGCCCCTGATGTACCGCGGCACCTGATCGCTTGGCGATCAAAGGACCGCGGCGCCTGGCGATCAAAGGACCGCGGCGCCTGGCGATCAAAGGACCGCGGCGCCTGACAATAACGACCAGCCGAGATCCCAGCCGCTACCACATGCAATGTGACTATAAAGAGTCACGTTGATGAAGTGTCATTTCAGGAAGAAGCACATGGCCGGAGCAGATTTTGGCGCACCCC
>JBBRLA010000793.1:0-3551 GCA_038231615.1 Polyangia bacterium
ACGATCTTCTTCTGGTGGGCCCTCATCACCTCATTCATGCCGATGTTCACCGGCGGCTATGCCGATCGGTACGGCTACAAGAAGATCATCGCCCTGGCCTGCGGCATCGACGTGGCCGCCTACCTGCTTTTGGCCCATGTGAAGAGCTACCCGTTCTTTTTCCTGGGATGCATGATGCTTTCGGTGGGGTCGGGCCTGTTCAAGCCCGGGCTCCAGGGGCTTCTGGCGCAGTCCATCCGGCAGGAGACGGCCTCGGTGGCGTGGGGCCTGTTCTACATGCTGGTGAACATCGGCGGCCTTCTGGGCCCGATGCTCGCCAGCCGGCTGCGGACGCACAACTGGCAGTGGGTCTTTTATTCCTGCGCCATCGCGATCAGCGCGAACTTCCTTCTGCTCATGACCTTCCCCGAGCCGCCCAGGTCCCTGGAGGCGTCACGGCCGACCTCGGCGCTGCGGGTGCTGCGGACCTCGGTCAAGTACCTGCTGGAACCGCGGCTCTTCAGCTTTATCCTGATCTTTTCCGCCTTCTGGCTGATGTACAATCAGGTCTTCGATATCCTGCCCAACGTGATCGACGACTGGGTGGACTCGGCCCCGCTGCTCAAGTGGATGGGCGAATTTTTGCACATCGGATCGTGGGCCGCGCGGGGCTGCGTCGGCGAGCAGATCCCGCAGGAGCTGCTGATCAACACCAACAGCTTCCTGATCGTCCTGTTCATGGTCCCGGTGGCCTTTTTAACAAACTTCGTCACGCCGCTGGTCTCGATGATCATTGGGATGAGCGTCTCGGCGGTGGGCATCCTGATCCTCGGGAACACAGGATCGGGCTCGATCGTCGTTGTGGGGATCGCGGTGTTCTCGTTCGGCGAGATGGCGGCCAGCCCCAAGTTGAAGGAATACATCGCCGGCATCGCCCCGGCCCATCGCAAGGGCCTCTACATGGGCTACAGCGAGGTGCCCAATGGTATCGGCTGGGCTATCGGCGACTGGCTTTCCGGGCATCTTTACGAGCAGGGGGGTGACAAGGTCAACCTGGCGCGGCGCTACCTAGTGGATCACCTGCACCAGTCGGCCAAGACCATCGCTGCCCTGAGCAAGGACAATGTCCTGCCGACCCTGGCAAACGGCATCCATGGCAGCGCCGCGGATGCGACACGACTGCTGTGGGACACCTATCATCCCCAGACGATGTGGTTGTGGTTCGCCGGGCTGGGAGGTATCTCGATAGTGGGGATGGTGATCTACAATTTCGCGATCAAGCGCCTGGACGACGGACGACGGACGACGCGCTGACGCTGCGTTTGCTGACGGTCTTCAAGAAGTTTCATACATTAGGAGGCTAGCTGTAAAATTATACACTGGAGAGTTAATTTTGATGTTTACAGCGTGTATACACACAAAAATATCTGCATATAAAACGACATAGCGCCCAAAGGTTCCCCTTGTGACTGACGGCGGACGTGTTACTTTAAGACGGTCACGTCTAAGAGAGATACGAGCATCATGTTTCGCCGGACTGGCGGCCACCTCGTGCGTCTCAGTTGCCGCCAGGAGGACAAGACGGAGGCGCAGCGCCAGGCGCAAGAGGAAGGCATTTCAGTTTCTGAGTTGGCCCGCGGCCTGGTGGACGACATCCCGGAGGGCGAGGAACTCTCGGTCTACTTCCAAGAGCAGATATGGGTCCGATCCGAACTGGGCAAGGAATACGCGTATTTCAAAGAGGTCTATCGTCATACCCCGGGCAGGTTGACAGCGTACGGGGCACTGCGGCTGACAGCTCCGAACTTCCCGCTTGGCGGAGTGCCAGCGATTGAGCGCCCTCGCCCAGGTAGGCCCTCTCCGCGGGATTTCCTGCCTCCAATGCCACCAGGCGACACAGTCGAGGAGCGCCACGAGAACGCACGAGCCATGGCCGATTTCTTCGAAGGGACATTGGAGCGAATGCGGTCCCGGGCTGAGCAAGAGCCGGAAGAAATTGTCGTCGAGGGGCTGCCAGTTCACCCCGTAGCAAAATAGGGGTTGTTGGCCGTTTTTGGCCGATGTTCGTGGTTTCTGGAGTGGGGGCTAGAAAGTGGCGGTTGCCGTCGGTGGGGCTTGGAATCGTGCAACGCTGAGCGTTGCCAATCTACCCAATGCGGTATTTTTCCAACTTGTAGTAGAGCGCGCTGGTCTTCAGCCCTAGGAGCCTCGCGGTCTCGGTCTTCACCCCCTGCGCCTGCTCGTAGGCCTTCAGGATCAACTGGCGCTCCAGGTCCTCCAGGATCTCCGGCAGCGATAGCGTCCCCCTGGGCACCGAGAGCATCCCCGCCTGGGGCTCGGCGACGCCGCGGACGCCCGCCGGCAGCGACGCGAGGTCGATGCGCTGGCCCTCGGCGAAAACCAGCGCCTGCTCGATGACGTTCTCCAGTTCCCGGACGTTGCCGGGGAAGGGATAGGAGTACAGGCGCAGGAGCGCCTCCTCGTCGATCCCGGTGACCTGTGGGTTCACCCGGGGCGCCAGCTTGTGGATGAAGTGGGTGACCAGCTCGGGGATGTCCGCCTTCCGCTCCCGCAGCGTCGGGACCACGATCGGCACCACCTGCAGGCGATAGTACAGGTCTTCGCGGAAGGCCCCCTTCTCGATCTGCTTCTGCAGGTCCCGGTGGGTCGCCGACACCACCCGGATGTCCACCTTGATGGTTTGCTCTCCGCCGACCCGTTCGAACTCCCGTTCCTGAAGCACCCGCAGCAGCCGGACCTGCATCCCCGGCGAGATCTCGCCGATCTCGTCCAGAAACAACGTCCCCCCATCGGCCAGCTCGATCCGCCCCAGCTTGCGCTTGATCGCCCCGGTGAAGGCGCCGCGCTCGTGGCCGAAGAGTTCCGACTCCAGCAGCGTCTCGGCCAGGGCCCCACAGTTCACCTTGATGAACGGCCCCTGACTGCGCTTGCTCCGCTGGTGGATGGCCCGCGCCACCAGTTCTTTGCCGGTGCCCGACTCGCCGTAGATCGCCACCGCGGTGTCCGCCCGGGCCACCCGATCGACGGCCGCGAAGACCTTGCGCATCACGTCGGTGGAGCCGACCATGTCGTTGTAGCGCCCCCCATCGCTGCCGCGCAGGTGCTCGTTCTCCGCCGAGAGCCGTTCGCTCAGGCGCCGCATCGAACGCAGCTCCAGCGCCCGTTCCACCTTCAGCCGCACCACCTCCGGCGCGAAGGGTTTGGTCAAAAAATCCATCGCCCCCAGCTTCATCGCCTCCACCGCGCTTTCCACCGTACCGTAGGCGCTGACCAGGAGGGTCGGGCAGTCCGGGTCCAGCTCGCGGATGCGGCGCAGCACCTCGACCCCGTCCATTCCCTCCATGCGCAGGTCGGTGATGACGAAGTCGGCAGGGTTTTTGACGAACATCGCCACCCCCTCCTTGCCGCTCTGGCAGGCGTGGACTTTGTGGCCCATGCGCCGCACCACCGCGGCCATCCCTTCACGCATGCTCTCGTTGTCGTCGATGATCAGAATGTTTGCCATCAGCCAGGTAGCCTCATGAGGAAGGTCGTGCCCGATGGGGTGGTCT
>JBBRLA010000794.1:0-3548 GCA_038231615.1 Polyangia bacterium
ACCCCCAGGTGCCCGATGAATGATTAACGCAGCCAGAAGGTGGCCCGCTCCTCGGGGAGGGTCGCCGCACGGCCCAAGAAATCATTCATCGAAATGCCGACCTGAACAAATGTCCGACGACGGGATGTCAGGAGTTCTGGAATCTGGTAGACGAAAAGAAGTATTTCGTTTTCTACGCTGGCCGGCAGACCGGAAAGACCACCTCCGCGCAATGGCTGGTGCGTCACTACAACACCGGTGACCGATTTGCCTGCATCTGGGTGGACCTGGAATCGGCGCGCGAGGATCCCGAGCCGCAGAGCGGGATGTGGACCATCCTTCAGAACCTGGACGAAGCGGTGCTGCGCAACCTGCCGGGCGTCGCTCCGCCACCCTGGGCCCCCGACGGCAATCCGAGCACGGCGGTGCTGCACTATTTGCGCGAGCTGTGCCGCCGGGTCTCTCGCCCCCTGGTGGTACTCTTCGACGAGGCCGACGGCCTGGTCGGGCGCACCATGGTCGCCTTCCTGACGCAGCTTCGGCAGGGATATCTCGCCCGAACCGAGCTCCCCTTTGCCTACAGCGTGGCGCTCATCGGCATGCGCCAGGTCCGAGACTACGCGCTCAGCCGCAAGGACCAGCATGCCGTGTCCTGGCTGGGCACGACCTCGCCGTTCAACATCACTGCCGAGTCCTCGACACTTTTGCCCTTCACCCCGGAGGATGTGCGGGAGCTTCTGGGCCAGCACACCACCCGGACGGGCCAGGTGTTTTCCGAAGACGCGGTCGAGCGCATTTTCTATCTTTCGCAGGGGCACCCATGGCTGGTGAACGCCATGGCCGACCAGATCGTCAACCGCGATGCGGAAGACCGCTCCGTGTTTATCACGGCGGCGCACGTCGATGCCGCCAAGGAGACGATCATCCTTCAGCGCCGCACCCACATCGACTCGCTGATCAACAAGCTCCGTGAGCCGCGGGTGCGGCAGATCATCGAGCCCATGCTCATGGGCCGGCACTTGTCGGGCGATGTCCTGGATGACGACGTGGCCTATCTGCTGGGCCTGGGGTTGTGCCGGATCAAAAATGGGGTGATGGAGATCGCCAACCCGATCTACAAGGAGGTCATCCCGCGCGCCCTGACCTTCGTCAAGCAGATCTCCCTGGGCGTTGAACCGGCGTGGTACCGTCGCCCCGACGGCAAGCTGGACATGCCCAAGCTGATGCGGGAGTGGCAGGAGTTCTGGCGAGAGGACGGCCATCTGGCGGCGGAAGGTTTCGCCTATCAGGAGGCAGGCCCCCACTTGATGATGATGGCTTTCCTCCAGCGCATCATCAACGGTGGTGGCCGGATCGAACGCGAATACGCGCTGGGTCGTGGGGCGCTGGACCTCCTGATCTCGTTTGCCGGCGAGCGCCACGCCATCGAGGTAAAGCTCCGGCGAGACACCACCACCGGAGTCAGGGCCTTGACTCAGCTCTTGCGCTACCTGGACCAGGCCGGGCTTTCGCAGGGGTGGGTGGTGATCTTTGACCTGCGCAAGGAGGTCCCCTGGGCCGAGAAGCTGACCACCGAAGAGGTCGAGATCGAGGGCAAGCGCATCTGGGTCATCGGGAGCTGAATCGTGATCGTCGAAGACGACTTCCGCTACTGGGCGGTGCCGAGCAGGACGCTCACTCGCGGGACCACCTGGTTGACGCCGACCAGGTCATCCTTGCCATCGCCATTCATGTCGGCGATGGCGAGGGTGTAGTTGTGATCCAGGCCGCTGCTGGTGATGGGCGGACCGAAGCCGCCATCGCCCGTGCCGAGAAGCAGGTAGACGCCGGTGGTTGAGCCCATGGACAGGTCCGGCAGGCCGTCGCGGTTGACGTCGCCAGTGGCCATCCCGGACAGCCCGACCAGGCCCATGGTCGTCACCGGCGCCTGGAAGCTGCCATCGCCTTTGCCCAGGAACACGACCAGCGTGGGACCTGCGTTGGAGCCAAGGGCGAGATCGAGCGTTCCGTCCTGGTCGAAGTCCGCGGCGGCCAGGCCGAAGCTGGCGCCGCCTTTCAGATCAGTTCGGGCCTTGAAGGTCCCATCGCCGTTATTGACGAAGACACCGGCACTCATCTGGCCTGTGTTGTAGCTGCACGCGAGGTCCAATTTGCCATCGCCAGTGAAATCTCCCGCGATCAAGTTGTAGGCCCCGGCCCCGGCTGGGTAGGACACGGCTTGACTGAACGTGCCGGTACCGGTCCCGACAAGCACCGCCACCCGGCTCGTCCCACCGCTGTTGGCCACGGCCAGGTCGAGCTTGCCGTCGCCGTTCAGGTCCGCCGCGATCAGGCCCACGGCCTGGGCGCCGCCCGCAGGGTAGGCCACCGGGCCCTTGAAGGTCGCGTCGCCCTTGTTGATCAGCACGCTGACGGTGCCGGCGGTGTCGTTGCTGAGCGCGATATCGGGCTTGCCATCGCCGTCGAAGTCGCCCACGACGACGCGGCTGGGCTGCGAGTTGGCGTTGTAGTTCACGGCAGGAGCGAAGCCGCCGCCGGCCTTGCCGAGCAGCACGCTCACGTTGGCGTTGCCGAAGTTCGCCGTCACCACGTCGGGCAGCTTGTCCCCGTTCAGGTCACCGAGCCACATCCCCTCGGCGGGGCCGGGCAAGGTCGAGTTGGTCGTCGTGCTCAGGCCCACCGTGGTCCAGTGGTAGCGGAAGGAGGTCGGCACGACGACCTTCTGGGCGCCTACCTGCACGGTCAAGTCGACCCGTTCGAGCATCGCGTGGGCGGGGCTGGTGAAGCGCAGTTCCGATAGTGAGGCAGGCGAGGCGTCGGGCGCCGATGCCCCTCCGAGCAAAACGGTCGTCCCTGTGCGGAACCCGCTGCCGCTGAGTGTCACCATCGTGCCGCCCGCGATCGGTCCCCGGGGGGGCACGATCTTGCTGACCGATAGGACCGGCTGGCACAGGCTGGTCTCGCAGTGGGCCGAGGCGCAGTCAGCGGCCGCGCCGCACACCCTGCCGTCTGCGCAGGGCCCGCAGGTCGGGCCCCCGCAATCGACGTCGGTCTCGGCCGCATTCTTGATCCCATCGGTGCAGGTGGGCGTCGGTGGGGCGGCCGGGCCACAGGTGGCCAGGGCGATGACAGCGACCCATAGGCTCGGACGAAGCATCATGGCAGTTCTCCTTTCTGCCATCTTCTCACATTGCGCGGGTCGCCATGCGGAACAGCCTCAGCTTCCGATGACCCAGATGCGCTTGCCTTCGATCTCGACCTCTTCTGTGGTCAGCTTCTCGGCCCACGGGACCGTCTTGCGCAAGTCGAACATCACCAGCCACCCTTCTTCGGCAGGCATTCTGTGGATGGGTCCGGCGTGCGCCACCGCGTTGTCTGCCGCGGCGGCGTCCAGCAGGGCCTTGACCTGCAGCGGCAGGGGCCTCCAAAGGACGGCGGGGACCTCATGAATGGGTCCGGGTGACGTCATCATGATGCCGGGGTGACCACTGCGAGAGGTCACCCTGGCATCATGATGACGTCGCGCCGGCAACACGAAGAGGTCACCCCGGCATCATGATGAGGCCCCG
>JBBRLA010000795.1:0-3547 GCA_038231615.1 Polyangia bacterium
TGCTGCGGCGGATTGCCACCGGGCACCGGGACGCGGCGGCGGGGCTGGAGCGGGCGGTGACGGAGCTGAAGACTCAGGCGGCGGTGCTGGACGATGAGTTGATCCGCATCAAGAGGTAGCCGGTCGCGGTTGCGGCCTGCCGGTTGCATATCTCCTTGACACCCCCGGCCTTTATCGGGGAAGCTAAACTATTCCCTTTGTGTGACCAGCTCGGCTGACTGGATCTTATGGCGGCTCTTACCAGGGAGGCCGGGTACCGCACCGGACCCTCCTTTTACCTCACACGACGCGGCTGGTGCCTTTTCATGACCGCCCTGCTGCTCGAACAGGCCAGCGGTACCGCTTGCAGCCGTTCGCCTCCGGCCATGCCTGCCCCGGCGGAACTGCTGCGGCCCTTTGGTTGTGCAGAGGCGCTTGCCGCCGCGGCACGTCCGCAGGTCGACCTGTACCTGGATGCCTCGGTTTCCATGCGCGGGTTCATGGTGCCGCAGGGGGACTACCCGCGCATGCTGGAGGACCTGCTGGGCCGCCTGGCTGGCGGCGGCTTCCCTTATCGGGTACACGCGGTGTGCGAGGACGCCTGCGCCCATCCCGTCGAGACCGCCACTGGCGAGGGGGAAGCGGTGCGGGTGCTGACGCCGGCCTTCTATCACGGACAGCGCACGCCGCTGGCGCAGGCCCTGGTCCGCCTGGCCTCGGATCGCGTGGCGTCGCGGTCCAACGACCAGCCGGCTCGCGCTTCCATCCTGATCTCCGACATGGAGCAGTCAGACACACACACCGACCAGCGCACCCTGGTGGACGCCCTGCGCCGCCTGGCCGAGCGGGCGCCGCACCTTCTTTTGCTCTCCTTCCAGACCCGTTTCCAGCCGCTCCGCCACGCCCGCGACCAGGCCCCGCCCCCGCGCCGTTTCTACCTGCTGGCGGTCGCTCCCAGCGCTGCGGCCCTGGCGGAGCTGCAGCAGCGGGTGCTGCGCCACCTGGGGGCAGGACACAGCTTCCAGCCGGCGCTGACCCCGGTGATCGTCAAGGATGTGCGTCCCCAGGGCGACGGAGCCGACCCACTCTGGGGTGCCTTCCGCAAACCTCAGGAGTTGCCCTGCGGCAAGGACACGGTGCACTTCGCGTCGTTCCTCGAACGGCACCCGCCCCGCGATGCCGCCGATGGATCGCTGAAGCTGCGCCTTACCGGGGACCTGCGGGTGCCCTTGCAAGCGCTCGGGGACCTGCGCTACGAGGTCCGGCGGCCCGGCGGCGCCGCGGCGTTCACGCCTGTCGCCCAACAGCACCCCAAGGAGCCGGGCTCGGTGGTGCTCTTTGTGCCGGCCCCGCGCCCCGCGGCGAATTCGTGGGACGCCTACCGCATCCGCGTGCGCGCTGGCGGCGGCAACCTCGACGTGCCGGACTGGGTGAAGGAAGCCACCGGCCCGATCGAGCGCGGAAAGACCCCTCACCTGGACCACCTGGTGCGCGCCATGCAGCAGGCCATCACCGAGGACGTGGTCTTCCTGGATCTGCTGCTGGCCTTCGGACGTGGCGAATGAGGTTGAGCCGATGATGTCCCGTCTCTTGTTCCCCGGGCCCTTCGACCCGGAGCTGCCCCTGGAGACCTGGGCGCAGTTCACCGAGACGGTATCCGCCTGGGCGGTGCTCCTGCTCATCGCCGGTACGGCGGTCATCGTCATCCTGTATGCGATTCATGCACGCACGCTGCGCATCCGCCGGCCGCAGGACCTGTTCCAGCCCTACACCCCGCTGCGCTGGCTCTTCCTCTCGCCCCTGCCGGGCCTGGCCGCGGCCCTGCTTCTGACCGCGGAGTACGCCCGCCGCTTCCCCGAATCGAACGTCCCCGCCACCCTGGGCGCCTTGCGGGTGGGCGGGCTTTTGGCCGTCGGCACCTTGCTCTGCGCCTATGTCTTGTGCTGCCTGCCGATGGTGACACCGACCCGCTTTCGCTACCGTCCCATCGGGCCGCTCCTGCGCTCCCGTGGCCGAGGTGAGGACGCGTGAACACCCTCATCTGCGCCGGCGGCAGCGCCACTCGCGTGTTGGAGGCGGTGCTGCATCTGTGCGCCGCGGGCCTGGGACCGGACAAGCTGCGCCTCCTGCGCATCGACCCCGACCAGTCCAACGGCAACGCCAGCCGGGTGAAGGGGCTTCTGGATACCTACAATGCCCTGCACGCCGCCTGCCGCGGGAGATTGGGGCCCTACAAGCTCTTCCACACCGAGCTGGAAAGCTTCGATACCTGGAGTCCGGTGCCGCCCGGGGCGACCCTGGGCAAGGTGCTCAACTTCGACGTGCTGCCCACGCTCCAGCAGGACGTGAGCCGCCTCTTCTTCACCGATGTCGAGCGCGAGCTGAACCTGGACCAGGGGTTCCGCGGCCACACCGCCATCGGCGCCGCCGCCATGGCCCTGGTGTCGCAGGCAGCAAACGAGCCGCCCTGGGACGAGCTGACCGCCAAGCTCCGCGGCGACCTGGACGGGCCGGGGGCGCGGGTGTTCCTGGCGGCCTCGGTGTTCGGCGGGACCGGGGCCTCGGCGATCCACCCCATCTCGCGCTTTTTGCGCAGCGTACCCGAGCGCAACCCAGGGCAACTCAAGATCGGGGTGGCGGCGCTATTGCCCTACTTCAAGTTCAAGCCGATCGGCAAGGACAACCCCGAGCTGGCCGCCCGCGCCGAGGACTTCGCCCTGGCCACCAAGGCGGCGACGTCCTTTTATCAGCACCTGCGCGAGAACAAGGATTGGGACTTTGACGCCATGTACTGGATCGGCGACAGCGGCCCGACGCGGGACATGCCCTACGCCGCGGGCGGGGCGGAGCAGCGCAACCCGGCGCATTTTGTGGACCTGCTGGCCGCGCTGTGTGGCGTGGAGTTCTTTCTGTCACCGCCCACCGACCGCGGCAGCCCGTGCTACTTCTCCGGCCCGCGGCGCGACGTGGAGCCCACGTTGGAAGAAAACCTGCTCGACTGGGCCGACCTGCCGCTGCGGCACCTGGATCGCAAGGTCGTCAAGCGCGCCCTGTGGCGGCTCTTCCTGTCGGGGGTGGTACACGTGGGGTTTTACAAGGACCTGTTGCGTGGCGACCGGCTGCGGGCGCGCCCCCATGTGCTGCCCTGGTACTATCGCTACTTCCACGGGCAGACCGGCGAGGGGGCGCTCGGCTCTTCGAAGGAGCAGGAGGTAATGGAGCGCCTCTCAGACTTCTTCGACAGCTACCACTTACCCTTCTGGGGGCAGATGCTGGAGAGTCGGCAGGTGCGCCTGTTCAACAAGGAAGCCATCCCGCCCAAAGACGGCCCCGGCGGCCTGGGGGCAGAGCGGCGCCAGGCCGACCTGCGGCGGCTGCACAACTTGCTGTGGCCGGACAGGGGCATCTACCGCGACCAGGACAGCATGGACGCGTTCTTCGACGACATGATCGAGGTGGGCCGGCCGCGGGGAACCGGGGGCGCCGCGGCCTACCTGTCCCTGCTGACCAGCGCTGCGGAGCGCTACATGAACCGCCAGGTGGGCGCATGAGGCAAAAAAGCCCCAAA
>JBBRLA010000796.1:0-3539 GCA_038231615.1 Polyangia bacterium
CGATGGAGGACTACGAGGACTCAGCAAGAGGGGCCCACTGATGCAAGTCAGCGGCGGCTCGGGGCGGTGTGCCGAATGGGGTGTTGCAGGTCGTTTTTCGTGGTCTTTCTTTCGGATTTACGTAGATGCGCTCAGGTCATGCTGGCTGTAGTGGCGATCGCCGTTTTCCCGGCCGGACCCTCGGGGTCTCAAAATCGGTCACGTTTTACCTACCCTCTCGCCGCCCTTGATCTGGCAGTCACCAACTCTGTCGGGGTCGGGGGCTACCCCTGCTTGCGGAACAGATACAGGAGCCGCGGGTGGTGCTGCTCCGCGTACTTCCAGCCGTCCACCGGGGCCCAGCCTTCCTGCCGCATGCACTCCACCAGCTTCTGCACGTCGTAGCGTTTTAGATAGATCAGTGAGAAGGACTTCTCCTCGCCGCTGACAAGGCGCACCCTGGCGCGAACCTCGGCGGCGTAGGACCCAGGGACTGGGCAGGCCGCCGTGTCCAGGTGCGTGCTCAGCTCCACGCCCTGCACGCCCTTGCAATAGCGCCGGATCGGGCCCGTTAGCCATTCCTCATAGCGGCCCTGGATGCCCGAGAGCGACTCCGGCAGCCGCCCCGACAGCCGCGGGTCCTTGCGCAGCACTTCGTCGGGGCGGTCCGCGGGGGCGCATACCAGCGGCACGTTCAGCAAAAGCAGGTCCCCCGGCGCGAAGCCGATCAGGCTGTTGCGGACGAAGAGGATCTCGTTGTGGAGGTTTGCGAAGGTGTTGCCGAACAGGCAGACGAGCCGCCGTCGGTGACTGCGCTCGGGGGCCCACAAGAGCTGCGTGTAGCGAGATAGATGATGAAAATCGCCCTGGATGGCAAAGACCGTGACCCCGTGCCTGCCCAGGAGCGAATCCGCATGGCGGTAGGCGGCGCCCAGGAGCGGCTGGCTGATGTCCAGCAAGTACAGGCGCAGGTCGCGGTTGTCCGCGAAGGCGCTGGCTTCGCGGACCAGATGATGGACCAGGCGGACCTCATCTCTGCCGTCGCCGGAGCCGAGGCCGATGACATCCAAGCCGGAGCCGGCGCAGCGGTGCGCGTGCAGGGCGGCGCGGTCGAGCGGCATCTCGGCGCGGGCGGCGAGGTAGCCTTCCTCCTCGGCCAGCGCGCACCAGCAGGCGGCGGAGAGGGGGTCCAAGTACAACGTCGTCTGGTCCAGATGCCCGCCGCGCCCGTTGAGCTGACGCTCCAGCTCGCGGGCCATCTTGATGGGGTCGAATTCCGGCGCGAGCCAGCAGTTGGGAACAAAGGAATGGTCGGGGTCCTGGGGCTGGAATCCGTGGAGGCGGAGTTCGGGGACGCCGAGGAGCAGATGCAAGCTGGCGCGGGAGGGGAGGCCGCGGCCGGTCTCGATGTTCTTTAGGGTGGTCGCGGAGAGGCCGGCGCGGAGAGCAAGCTGCTCGCGGCTGAGATGCGCAGCCTCACGAGCGACGCGCAGGGTCTGGGCCCAGGGGTGGGAGGTCATGGGAATCTCCGAATAGATGATGCCAGCCGTCAGGAATGCCGACGACATGACCAATTAATAACTTATATGTTACAAATCATTTAATAAAGTCAAATAAATGTTACAAAATAGATAATCACCGTCGGAAATTGACCATCGAACACTCTCCGATGAGGCTTCCGGTGTGGCCCGTCGAACAGGTGAACTCGGCCCTCTGGTCGCCAAGCGACTTCAGAAGACGCTTGACGACAGCGGCCTGTCGGTTGCCAATCTCGCTGACCGCAGCCACGTCACCCGGCAGACGATCTACCGTATCCTCGAAGGACGCGGGGGAAATAGCTCGATCGGTTTGATCGCCGACCTAGCCCGGGCCCTGCAAGTCCACCCTGCCTGGCTAGCCTATGGCATCGGGAAGTAGCCTATTGGTGATGGATGAGAGGTCGGCAGCTTCGCATAAATTGGCAGGAGACGCTCATCATCGTATGTCTGCCGCGTAGCCAAGAGGTAGGACAGCCCCTGGCCTAGGTCCTGGCGTTGCATTCTCTCGGCCAGTCAACGTATGCTGCCACCATGACGGATCTTGCTTCGGATCGCGTTGCAGAGTCCCGGCTCGGCGAGACCGTACAGAACGAGTACCTCCTGGATCGTGTCCTCGGAGAAGAGGAACTGGGGACCGTCTACGTGGCGAGCGGATTGGGGCGCCTGCAAAAGAGCGAAAGTCTGATCCTCGTCCTGCGCCACAAACTCTCCCCGCTGGCTGACGAGGGCTACCGAAAGGTACTCGGCGACCTGAAAGTGCTGAACAGGTTGCGCGAGGAACGACCGCCACACGAGCAGCCCAGCCTCGTGCCGATCGAAGCGCTCATGACGACCGACGGTACGCCGGCCTTCGCCAGCAGGCTGATTCGGGCACATCAGCCTCTCCGCATATATTTCAGCTCCGGCCCACTGAAGCTGGAGCGCGCGTTGGCTATCATCATCGGGCTGGGCCGCGACCTGCTTGCCGTTCACAAGCACGGTCTGACCCACGGAGACCTGCGGCCCGAGAACATCCTGCTGATAGACGCCGACGCCAAGGGCAGTTATGCAGGCCGGGCGGTCCTCATGTGGCACTCGCTGTACCGCCTGCGCGCCCACCTGGACGTGGATTCCCCCGCTGATCTTCTGATGTACCGTCCGGGCAAACAACTCCTCGGCGAAGGGCAGGAAGCCGACGCACTGAGCGACGTGTTCGGACTGGGCGCGATTCTCTACGAGTGTTTGACCGGCACCCCCGCATTCGGGGGGCCGTTCGTCGAAATCGTGCTGGAAAAGCTGGCCGGTTCCCCACCCCGTCTCCAGCCTTCGCCTGAGACGGGCCTGACCGCAGAGTTGGCTGCCCCTCTAGAAGAGATCGTCGCGGCAGCCTGCGCCCCTGTCCAGGGTGAAGGTCGAATCCCGCTGGAAGACATGGTGAATGCCCTGGAGATTGTGGCGCAGCGCGCGGGGATGACCCTGGCCAGCGGGGCTGTCCGTGCTCCATTTACCCGGCGGCTCCCAGCGCGGTTGGCCACGGTGCTCTGGAAGCCCCAGATGTCCCACTCTCCGCCTCTTGCAGAGAAGGCGGCAGTCGAAGAGCAGCCAGTTCCGCAATCACCCGTCACTCAGCCCCTGGCCGAACCTCCGTCGTCTCCAACGGACACGCAACCCTCTCTCCACGTACCGCCAACCGACCTACTGTCTCCGAAGGCCATGCCGCCAACGGTCTTGTTCCCGCCACTTCCCACGGTACGGACCGCCCCGAAGCGGTCGGACCAATTAGGGCCTCCGACCTGGTGGATACTGCTGGGGGTGTCAATTGGCTTGCTGGTGGCCGGTCTGCTGGTTCTCCTCGTCAGGAAATGAGAACCCTCACGAACTCTCCGAGGGCGATGATACACTTGTAGGTGCGCCGGAAGGACATGATAGGGCCAGGTATCCACTCGACGATTTTCGAGGACAGGTACGAGTTCCGGCGCGAGCTGGGTCGCGGGGGCTTTGGTATTGTGTATCTGGCTTATCATAAGAAGCTGGACCAGGTGC
>JBBRLA010000797.1:0-3534 GCA_038231615.1 Polyangia bacterium
CACCCCGGTTCGGCTTCCACTCCGGCGGTGACGTCACCCTTTCAGGCGCAGGGCGAGATCTCCCCAGGTAAGGGACCCTGTGTGCCAACGTCGTCTGAGACAGCCTGCTGCTAGAAATCTGTGTAGCAAAGGGCGGAGAATGGACGACCAAAATGCCGAAGCCGAACGACGGGCCCAAGGGGCAAGAAACTAGCACGGAGGTGCCTCGACCGGCGCAGAAGCGCAACAGCTTCAGCCCCGCCGAGAAGCTGCGCATCGTGCGTGAGGCCAAATACCCGCCCTCATTTTACCTACGCTCTGTCGCTGGCGTCTGCCAATCTCTCCGAACCGATCTTTAGAGCGGGGGACCCTCACCGCGGGCGTTAGACCACACGGCCAGGATGACCACTTCATCCACCGGCTTATGAGGAGCGTAGCTGATTCAGGACTCGAGACGAATCCAGGTAGGATCCGCTGGCCACGAACAGGCGTGACAGGAGCATGATCGCCGTCTCATCAGGTGACGAGATGAAGCTACGCGCATCGATCTGGATGATGCCTGAGTCAACCGGAGGATCAACCAGGTCAGATGGGGACGTGAAGCCGATGGGATCGCCCCAAGATTGCCAGAACACCTTGTAGTTGGAGAACAAGATCGAACGGGCGTGGACCATCCCTTCTCCAGACTTCGGGCCCCCCAGGGACCTCCAGAAGAATCCTGTCAAGCGTGCCACAGACAACAGGAAGACGAGAGCTGCGCGATCGATGACCCTGAGCGTCAGGAGCCCCGGTTCAAGGGATTTTTCTTGGATGAAGAGCCGGTGCAGGCCGGGCCAGCCCGCCTCAAGGCGCATGGCCCCCCACACCAACCCCGTGCTCTTGATCTCCACATAACGAGAGAGCGGTTTCTCTCGACCAAACCGGATGACATCACCCTCATGCCGTGGTGCCATGTGCGGCGCCAGCCCGAGCGACCAGTCACGGGCGCTCGATGGTAGGACGATTGGCAAATCGCTCCTCATCATGATGTCTCCCAGATGTGCTGGGGTCTTGGCTGGAGCAACCTGTGGGTGAGCGAATGGCACTTCGTTACATAGCTCCGCCAGCAGGTGCTCCGGGGGCCACCGGGCTGGCCGGGCTGGATCGATCACCGCGGCGCTTCGCGCTTCGCGATCGATCACAAGCTGTCCCCGCGCCGGGTGGAAGCCTACGAACAATGCCACGCCATCGCCGAAAGCTCCCTCTTCAGCGCAGGCGATGCCACGGCGGAAGGCATCCTCTGACTCGGCTTCATCTATCGATGGAGGCGTCTCGCGCGCTCGGCGAAGGAGTTCGCCCATGCTCATGTTCCTTACCTGCGCACCCTGCCGCACGAAGAAGTGCAACCCAGTTCCTTTGGCCATCGCATAGGGACCCTCTTTGGGCTGGTTTACATCAAAGATCACAAGGCGGGTTCCTGAAGGGGTGAACACCATTCTCCCGGTCACCAGTCCGGCGGGCGAGGGCTGGATCTGAGCGATGCTCCTTTGCACGATCCGTTCCAGCAAGGCGTGGGGCTCCTTGACGCCCAGCTCCTCCACCGCGATGCCCCGCTCCTCTCGCACACCGATCACGAGCCGCCCTCCCTCGGTGTTGAGAAAGGCGACGATCAACTTGATCAGATCCTCATCGTGCACTTCCGGGCCCTTGAACTCCAGACGCTGATCTTCGCTCCGGCCCAGATAGCTATCATCGCTGCTCATGATTCAAGCTCCCCCTGTAGGGCAGATCCAGGCCAGCACAGGAAGCGCCACAGGGGAACGGAATCGACTGCCATCCCGTCCACCGTCGAGCGGCGCAGGGCCGGGTGGCGTGTCACCAGCAAGGCGCGATGCGCCCCGATGATGCGCGCCCGCGCAGCAAGCCGCCGGATTTCACGATCGTCGTTCCCTTCCGTGCCATACTTGGTCTCGAGCGCGACCGCACCTGGATCGGGCAACTCCACGACGAAGTCCACCTCCTCTGTGCGGCCCCTCTCTTCGTAGCGAGCATAGGCCAGGGGGGGCAGCGCGCGCTTCTCAATGAACTCCGCCAGGTGGCGGGCCACCGCCGCCTCGACCAGCAGCCCCTGCTCTTCTGGGGAACGCAGCCGGGCGCGGAGCAGGTGTGCGGCGGCCAGGCCACAATCAGCCACGATGAGCCTCGGCGGGTGACGCAAAGGCGCCTTGGGTCCTTTGCCATATACCGGCAGCTCACGAACGAAGAGAATGTCACGGAGCAGACCGATCAGGCCTGTCAGCGTCTGTTTGCTAATACCAAGATCGGTGCAGAGTCGAGAGATGTTGGGCGCCAGCGAAATCCCGCGGGCCAGCATCGACCAGACCTGCCTCAGGGATTCTACCTCGCGGACCTCGCGGACCCGTGGCGCATCATAGGAGACCGCGTATTCGGCATCGCGGCGCAGGCGCGTATGGACCTCCTCGATAGGTAGGGGGGGCTCCGAGAAGACGTGCTCGGGCATGCCTCCACGGAGGAGGTATTCATCCGCGAGCTGACCCAGGAGGAACCCGTCCGCATCGCGCGGGTCTGTGACCGACATCCCACGCGAGCGGGCGAACTCCGCAAAGGAGAGAGGCTCCAGCGTGCTGTTGGTGCGTCGCCCGAGGGCGCTCTCCCCGGCAGCGCTGGTCCTCAGCCTGGCAGCAGCGGAGTCCGCAGCCAAGAGCCCTGGTGCGCGTTCTCCCAGATCCACGAGCCGCTTGATGGATTCGGTCCAGTTTGGATCGTGTGCCACCTCGTCAAGCAAGAGCACCTTCTGGTCCGCGGACTCGGCCAAAAACCCGGTGTGGGCCAGCAGGTCTTCAATCGTCACGCCGACCACACGAGGATCGCCCAGGTCAAAGTACATGACCTTCTCCGGATGCCCGGCCATGGCAGCCAGACGTGCTGCAGCCTGCTTGAGGGCTGTGCTCTTCCCCACTTGTCTGAGGCCAGACAGAATCAGCGCCCGCCTGTGCTTTTCGGTCGCTCTGGCAGGCTGCAAAGCTGACACCAATTCTGGGACGATATCGCGAACAAACAGAGGCGGTCTGGGGGGGGCGGTCCACCAGGGGTTCAGTTCTCGCGCGAGAGAGAAGAGGTCCATCAAGAGAAGATAATCATACTTGCCATGAATTGCAATAAAATGGAAACCATAGTTTCTACGCCGGCCCTTCGGGGCCCAAGCCCGCCGCCGCCGCCGAGGTGGCCGATTTGCGGGCCCAGGTGCGGACAAAGGAGGCGGCGGTGTCGCAGGCCGAGACGCGGGTCCACGTGCTGACGCTGGAACTGACGACGATCAAGGAAAAGTGCCAGGCCGAGGCGCACGTCGTGCTGGAAGCGCAGGCCCGCATCCAGGCGGAACGGAACGACCTGGCCGCGCAGAAGCAGCAGGTCCTAGCGTTGGAGCAGATCGCGCAAGAAGCCGCCCATCGGGGTGGCACGGTCTTCGAGTTGATCGAGGAACAGCACCAGCAGGTGCAGGCCGAAAAGGCCCTCCTGACCGAGCAAGAATCTGCCCTTTTCGTGCAGAAACGG
>JBBRLA010000798.1:0-3528 GCA_038231615.1 Polyangia bacterium
ACCAGACCTGGCTCAGGTCAGCAACCGTCGCTACGATCTCTTCGGCCGTGACCGGCTGCCCGACGATGGCGTTGCGCGCGATGACGATCCCGGCGATTGGAGCGCGCAGCGTCAGGATCGAATCGGCGACATTTATTCCTGCGGAGGCCCCGATTGCGTGCAGGACCTCGCCGTCCGACCGCGACTGCGCCTCCAGCGCATTCACTTCAGCGACGGCCTGCTGGGCTTCTCTTTGCGAAGCGGCATGCTCCTGGTACAGGTACGCGATCCGGTCGGCGTTCTTTTGGGCGACATCGCGCATGGCCTGCTTGGCCGCCACGGCCGCGCGCAGCTTGCTCAAATCGGGCACCCGCACCGTGACCCCATCGTCCCCCTTGTGCACCGAGGCGCCGAGACGCAGCGCGACGCTCTCGATTCGACCGGCCATGGGCGCCGCGATGTGGGCGATGCGATCCGGATCCGCCGCCGTCTCACCCGGCAACTCTACGATGGCCGCCAATCGCTCGCGTGTCGGGACGGACATGCGGATCTTGGCCGCCGCGACCACTTCCAGGGGGACGGCGATGCGTCGGGGTTCATGAACGGTAGGCGGATGGGAAACCGGCTCAGGCACTGGATCGGAATTTTTGAAGGAGCCGACGCAAAGGACAGTGGCAAACACCATCGAAGATAGCCCAGGCGATGCTTGGCGAAAGGTCACCGGCCCTTCCTTGCAGGAAGGCGATGCGCATGATGGTGGGGCGGGATGGGCCGCAGGGCCCCGATGTGGGCCAAGCAGTCGTGAACCAAGTGGCCTACGAACTCATCGGTGACGTGATAGTAGGTCTGGCGACCGTCGTCCCGTGAGGCCACCAGCTTCAAGTGACGGAGAAGGGCCAGTTCATGGCTCGCGGCGGACATCGACAGGCCGAAGGCGTGAGCCAGATCGCCGACACACAGCTCATCGTGGGCCAGCGCATGCATGAGGCACAGCCGAGTGGGATTGGCCAGGGCCTTGAGGACGTCTACGGCATCTCGGATGACATCGGCGGCCGGCAGCCCAACGCTGGCTGCCTGGACCTTGGCGGGGTCTACAACGGAGGGCAACGGGGATACTTTCACAATTGTAAAAGTATTCACATGGCAGGCGATTTCGTCAAGCGCCGGCCACGGAATCGACTCAGCTTCGGATCCGCCTGATGAATGATGTCAGGGGAGCCGTTCACCCTGGACTCAGGGTGTGCGCTTTCTGCACGCCCGGATCGGGGACCTCGCAGCGACACGAAATTCTTCGTTGACTGGGTCCAGGATCGTGCTATGAATGGTACATGAGCCAGGTAATGCTAGGTAGTCTTCCCAAATTAATGCAGATCGAACCGCTGGTGCAGGGCCAGCCCTTATCGCCCAGGAGAGACGGGTCGCGCCACCCCATGGTCGCCGTCTTCGAGGAGATGTTGCGCCGGGCGCGGGCCCGCAAGAGCGTCTCTGACGAGGCCGGCGCCCTGACTGATCTGGGCCGGTCGATCCTGCAGACCGGGGACCCGCACAGCGCCCTGCCCCTCCTGCTCGCCGCCCTGCCCCTGTACCGCAAGGTGGACGACACCGAGCGCGAGGGGCTGACGCTGGAGCTGGTCTCGCTGTGCCAGCGCTCCGTCGGGGATATGCCCGGGGCCGCCGCCACGCTGCACAAGGCGCTGCACATCTCCGACGAGGCCGGCAACACGGAGCTGTCCGCAGGGCGCCTCTCGGCCATGGGCACCCTGTACCAGCAACTGCACCAGCCGGAACTCGCCGCCCCTTACTTCGACAAGGCGGTGAAGCTGACCGAGGCCCTGCAGCTCGACAAGTTGCTCGGGCCCGCCTTGCAGATGCTGGGCGAGACCTATAGCGACCGGGGACGGCACCAGGAAAGCCAGCCCTACTACCTGCGCGCCATCGCGGTCTTTCGCCGGCAGGGCGCCGCGATGCAGGAGCAGGTGGTGCAGGCGCGGCTGGGCACGGACATGGTGATCGAGCACAGCCAGGCGTCCGCGGCGCCCTCGATGCCCTCGACCCGACCGCGCAAGGTCAGGAGCGATACGGGCGAGGGGTTGCGCAAGATGATCGCCGCGGCCGACGCGCTGATGCAGATGGGGCAGTGGTTCCATATCCCGGCGCTGGCGGACAACATCGGGCAGCTCATCGCCAACCGGGGCGAGCACGGCCGCGCCATCGACTGGTTCGACAAGGCGCTGCACGCCCTGGACAAATGCGAGATCCCGATGCCGCTCCCGTCCCGCGGGATGCTCCTTTACCGCATGGGGATGGCGGCGATGCAGGGCGGGCAGCAGCTCTTCGCGCGCCGGCACTTCCAGGACGCGATGCCGGTGCTGAAACAGCAGGGCGCGCTGCGCGAGTACGCCATCGTGCAAGCCAACCTGGCTGCGCTGCTCATCGAGGAGAACCAGCCCGCACAGGCGATCGCCCTCTTGCAGGGGGCGGCCAGGACCGCCGCTTCCATCGGCGATGACGAGGTCCTCGGCGGCGCCCTGACCAACCTGGGCCTGCTTTACTTCCGCGCCGGGCGGGGGGACGAGGCGCTGCCGCTCTTGCAGCAGGCCCTGGATCCCCTGCGCCGCAGCAAGTCCGAACACTCCCTGGGGCTGGCGCTCCAGGCGCTTGATGCGCTGCGAGGGGTGCAGGTGGTGACGGACCCCTCTCCTCCCCCGCGCTCCGGCATGGTCAACTGACGGATCGGCCTAAGGACGGGCCCAGTTCCGCATGGCGAGCACGCGTTCGCTGTTCTTCGAGAAGTAGGTGGCGCATGCCTCGCAGCAGAAGTAGAGGGGCTTGCCGTCCATCTCGCGATGAGGGCTGGATCCCGTCACTCGGAAGACGACCCCGCTCACCGGACAATACGTGCGCTGGTCGGGCTGGGCGCCCGGCTGGAGGGTCACGTCGGCAGACCTGCCGACAGCGCGCGTCCCTCAGCCTCCTGCGCAGCCGGTGAAGCTCTTGTCCACCGGCTCCCAGAGCATGATGTTCGCCTTGGCCGCCCCGTCCTTTCGAGGGTCAGGTCCAAAGTGATCGTTCCGGGTGCAGGCCGACCCCGCAAGGGTGCTGATGAGCGCGAGCGTACAAAATCGACGGCAATGTGAATTCATGCGCCTCCTCCTTATCAGAGATCAGGCCCTGCTGGCGACTTTTCCAGAGTCTGCCGAGGCGTGGGGAGGGCGGGGTGAGGGTATACGCCGTCATATACCTCCCCACGGACTCGCATTCGCGGGTCCGCATGGGCCCGAGTCCCGACCCGGCCACTTTAGCGGATCTCGCGGCGGACACGCGAGTTACTTCGCGGCTGCCTTCTCGGGCGGCAAGAGCACGCTGTCGATGATGTGGATGATGCCATTGGACGTCATCAAATCGGCGGTGGTGACCGTGGCCTCGTTCACCTTCACACCATCCTTGGTGTCGAACTTGTGTAGGGCGCCGTTGACCGTCTTGGCGCTCTTCAACTTGGCCACTTGCTTCGCGGTGACTCTGCCGGAGACGACGTGATAGGTAAGGATC
>JBBRLA010000799.1:0-3525 GCA_038231615.1 Polyangia bacterium
AGGCATTCATCCAATGGTCGCACGATGGCTACCAACTCCAGGCAAGCGATTCAGGAGAGCGCATCCGGATTCAACAAAACAAACCAGCTCCGCTCCCCACCATCGGGGTGGCTGCGTGACCTGGGACGATCTGCACCCATATCAATGCGGTGATAGCTCAGGGACTCGCCAGCTCGCTCTTTTGAGAAGACACCACAGCTTCCTGCACCGATTACCACCAATGGACGGGCAGGGTCGTCCCTTCGATAGAGAATGTCTTCGCGACCGTGGGGAACATGCTTGTGGCCGTGAAGGGCGATCCGAAAGTGGTTTGTCGCTAGCCAGTTCTGGAGATCTGCCGAGTTGGCTATTACCGTTCCGTCCGGCTTGTCAGGCGGCGCATGCAGGCTAGCCGTTTTGCCCCAGTTAAGCTCATAGAACGGAAGCAAGTGGTGATGCACCACCAAGATCCGCAGTTCTTCACGCTCATTGTCAATGGGCGCAGGCGTTGACCGTAGCTGCTTCTCGATGGCATCGAAGACGTCCTTGCGGATGTGAACGGGCGTATTTTTATTAGCCCCTGTGATGGCCGCTGCTGAATTCACTGTTAGAAATAGTACGGCCTTATCATCAGATGGCTCAATCTGATGGAAGCCAATAATCCGTTCACGGCGCTTCAGATCGCCACTTGAGCCGGAGAGGTAAGGATACAGTTTATCCACCTCGCCAGGATACAAGTCCTTGATGAAGGCTTCCTTCAAGGAGAAATGCACCACAACGGCTTTCGCACGAGCTTCAGGTGCTAGCTTTCCAACGCGACGTTGCTCGTTCTCGGTGAGAATACGCGCGGCAATTTGCGCATCTCGAGCACCAACAACCTCTACGTCGACGCCGATTGGCACGCCATCGTCGGGCGCAACAAGTCCAATTACGAAAATACCCTTGTTAGATAGAGAACCAATCGACCCTAATTGTAAAATAGGTGCGCCATATCTATCGCCTTTACGCCGAGGGCAAGATCCAGCCGCTGATCTCGGCGCAGCGCCCGATGTCCGAGGCCCGGGAGGCGCTGCAACAGGTGACCCAACGCGGGAGTGTGGGCAAGGTTATACTCATCCCCTGAGGACAATCTGACACAAACTGCGGACCTCGACGTCAAATTTTCACCGCGGCGGCGTGCCGATCTGGACTCGGGCGTGTCCTCATCGTGAAGGCGGTTGTGCTAGGATCATCGTCATGACGCGCGCCGATGTGCTCTCAGCTCTCGCTGCCCATCGAGGCGACCTGAGCCGTTACGCTGTCGGGTCGTTGACTCTCTTCGGCTCGGTCGCGCGGGATGAGGCTGGGCCCGAGAGCGATGTCGACCTGCTGGTGGAGTTTGCCGTTCCCGCCACCTTCGACCTGTTCATGGACCTGAAGTTCCACATCGAGGCGCTGCTCGGGGCCCAGGTCGATCTGGTCACCACCAAGGCGCTGCGCCCTCAGCTTCGTCCGCAGATCGAGCGAGAGGGCATTCGTGTCGCGTGATGTCCGGCTCTACCTGGACGACATCCGCGAACGCGCTGGCAAGGTGCTGCGCTATACCGACGGAATGTCTCGGCAGGATTTCTTCTCGGATGAGAAGACGTACGACGCGGTCCTGCGCAACCTGGAGATCGTCGGCGAGGCCGCCAAGCATGTGCCGCCCGAGATGCGGACGCTCTACCCGGAGATTGAATGGAAGTAGATAGCTGGCCTGCGCGACTTCCTTGTCCACGCCTACTTCGGGATTGATGACGATGTGGTCTGGGACATCGTGGACAACAAGGTCCGGGCCCTGCATGAGGGAATCCAAAGGGTCATCGCCGCCGAGGTTACCCGCGTCAACTCGGGATGATCGCTTTCGACCGATCGAGGGGGTGACGGGCAGGCAGGCAGATGGTGAACTGGAGTCGGGAGAAGAAGCTCAGGGTGGGGGGTAGGCGCCTGCCCTCCTGATCGGTGCGCGAGATGAAGCGGGTGAGCTCGACGTTGCCGCCGTAGGTGGTCACCGGGCCGAGAAGGCGCTGCTGATCTGCGTGGGTCTGGCAGTTGTGCTGCTGGTCGGCGGGTTGATCAAGGAAGGCGCCAATAAGGCGTCGACCGACGCCAAGAGCGCCCTGGAGAAGACCCCCTCGGCGGCGGCTAGTCTTCGCTTCGCAAGACTTGATGTGCAAAGACCTCCCCGGCTTCCGGCCGCGGGAGGTCTTTTGCGTTCGTCCTCGGCGCGACACGCGAGTCCAGCGCCTGGACACGTGTCGGCGTCGGATGACCGGCCGGATGGTACCGAAGCCGTTGCGACCGGTCCGGTGGTCTGCTAAGGCCGACGGCGAGGACAACCGGAGCCGGGCACCACGGGTGGTTGGAAGTCAGTCTGGTGCATAGTACCGAGGAGGTAGGGTAATGCCCAAGGAGGGAAGGCACCGGCAAGTCACGAAGCAGAGAAGGCGGCACATGGTCGGCACCCGAGGCCGGCGGCGTATTTCGCCTTCGGGAAGTAGCCGAACCGGGTCTCGGTCGCAGGTGCTGCAACCCCGACCCCTCCCTCATCTGAAATCTCCCTCATCATTGCGCACTGACTTGATGCGCAGTATCTTGGCCCTATGTCTGCCAAGCAACAACTCTCAGAAGCGGTAGCGTCTCTGCCGGAATCGACCACTCTGCAAGAGGCGTTCGATCGCCTATACCGCGCATTCAAGGAGAAGTTACGCCGCGAGGCTGAACGCAATACACCACTCCAGCCCCTACCCATGCTCGAGGGGCAGGTCCCGGCGGGATGGAAGGACGCCATCTATGAATAGAGGGCAGCCCGTCCTCTTGGACGCTGGGGTGTTAATCGGGGCACTTATGGCTGGTGATCCCCGTCATAAAGAGGCCCGCCCAATCGTTGAGGCAGCGCGCAGGGGCGAGTTGGATGCGTGCACCACGACAGGCATCCTCAGTGAGGTCTATGCTGCGCTTACCTGGCAGGGTTCCCAGCCACCCCAACCAGCCGAAATTGCCGCCCAGGCTGTACATAGATTGGTCGAGCCCCCATCTGCACTGTCGGTCCTCTCAGAGACGATGTCCGTCAGTCTCATCATGCTGGGCCTTGCCAGCAAGCATCGCTTGACGGCTCGACGCATTCATGACGCTCGTCATGCGGCGACCGCACTCGCAGCAGGGATCAGTCAAGTATATACGTACGATCTTGGCGACTGGCGGGCCTTTATAGAAGACGGACTTCGTATCGTCGGGCCTTCGTCCACTGTCCGGACATTGGCAGGCCCCTGACAAGCGGAAAGGCCCTTCTGATTCGGGCGCTGCTATAGTCGCGGGATGGCGTGGGCCGTGTCGTGCTTGGGATTTCTCTTGGCCACCCGCACCGCGAGTTTCTCCAGAAGCTCCATGGGGGTAAAGCTCAGGTACCCAGTCCCATCCGACCCGGTCCGCTTGAGGGTGAAAATCACGTCGCCCCAGGGCAAGAGCGAGGCTCAGGAGGGGGACATGAGGTCCCTCTCCTGGGCCGACCCGGCAGTGTGGCCAGTG
>JBBRLA010000800.1:0-3517 GCA_038231615.1 Polyangia bacterium
GCTTTCGCCTCAGCAAACCGACCTGAACGTTTGTGACCATCGGGTCTCCTTGACCCGCTAGCCTCGCACGCGCATTCGGCACGGCCCCAACCGGCAATTCTAGTTGTCGCTGACCGGCAAAAGTAATTGTCGTTGATCAGCAAGTGTCATCATGGCCATCGGAGCCGAATCGGGCGCTACTGGCAATCTCCGTACCGCTTCTGCGGCGCTTGGCAATGGCTCCCCTTTCACCAGCCTACAGGCATTGGCCCAATCGCTACAGGAATGGGGGCGGCACCTCCTTGAGCAGGTGCGCCGTGACGCCGCCAATCTCTCCAAAAAGAAACCAACCGCCCAGACCAAGCCAGAATCAAAATAGGACACGTCCGAAGACGAATTAGGACACCGAGGCCCAAAATAGGACAGCACGCTGCGCCGTGGGGGGAGGTGGCTGCGCGGTGGGGGGAGGTGGCTGCGCGGTGGGGGGAGGTGGCTGCGCCGTGGGGGGAGGTGCCCGTGCCGTGGGGGGAGGTGCCCGCCGTCGCCAGAACCACTGTCCTGCGGCAGTCAGAGCACCCTCATTACCCTGCTTTCATGCCCTTCTGTCACTGCATTGTTGGTCTTTTCACGGCATTACGCCTGGGTTTGTGGGGCGCCCTGCTGCCCGCTGCACACTGACTTCCATGAAAATGATCGCCCCCCTTGACCTTCGCCCCTTCGGTGCCGATGTACCTCTCCATGAGCAATCCCGTTTTTTCCACTTCCAGCCTCGTTTCCTTGACCGCCGCCAACGTCAATGCGCTGCTTTCGCTGGTCATTGACCAGACTCGCGACGTCCCCGAGTTCCGCCTGAGCGGCGACGAACGGATGAAGCTCTCCAGCCTGCTCTTCGCCGAGGCGCCGAACTTTGTCCGAGCGGTGGGCTCGGCCCTTTCGCGCGAGCCCGTCCTCTTTACGAGGCTCAAGGTTTCCGACAAGCAGCTCGGCGCTACCCAGGCGCGGGCCACGGCCTTCCATCGCATGAGTGCCTTCTTTCATGAACTCGGCGACTGGACGGGCGACCTGGCCTTGTGGGATCAGGCCGATGCCATCCGCACGGCGATGAATGTGGTGCGCCAGGTCCGCGGCGAGGCCGCCCTGCCGGTCCCCCCGGACGGCACGGAAGACCGCCAGGTGGCGCTGATGCCGGCGGAGAAGGTGCTGACAGATCGGCAGACCCACAAGGTCCGGGTGGCCCGGCGGATGAAGCGCATGGACGAACGCCAAAAAGAGGCTCTCGCCGCGATACACGCGATGCCCCATTCCGCGGTGGCGATGCCCCATTCCGCGGCGCCGGTTGCGGCGATGCCCCATGCCGCGGCGCCCGCGTTCGCGGAGGCTGGCGCCTCTCCGTCCACCCCCGCGACGGCTGGGGCCCGGCAGAAGGGACAGAAGCCGCGAAAACCGATCCAGTGCCCATTCGAGCGGCGCGAACTGGATGCCCTGATCAACGGCATTTGCCGCCCCCGCCGCCCCCGCCGGCCCAACCCGCCTGACGGATCGTCTGGTGGCCCATCCTCATCTGACGCGACGCGGCCCGGCCCCGGCACCACCGATGGCCAGACGCGGGGCGCTTCAACCGACGCGACGCGGCCCGGCCCCGGCCCCACCGATGACCAGGCGCGGGGTGCCTCATCCGACGCGACGCGGCCCGGCCCCGGCCCCACCGATGGCCAGGCGCGGGGTGCCTCATCCGACGCGACGCGGCCCGGCCCCGGCCCCGCCGATGGCCAGGCGCGGGGTGCCTCGCCCGACGCAGCGCGGCCCGGCCCCGATCGCCTCCGAGCAGAGGATCGCCCCAGCCCCGATCGGCCCGTCGCTGATCGTTCCAGCGGAGAGGATCGCCCCAGCTCCGATCGGCCCGTCGCTGATCGTTCCAATGGAGAGGATCGCCCCGGCCCTGACCGTCCCGCTCGTTCAGGCCCTGACCGGCCCCGGCGTTTCCGTGGGGGCCCGCATTGATTGATCGATTGATCCGCCCGCGGCCCCTTCGAGGAGCCCATCGACCTGGCGCACATCTCCCCGATCGCCTCGGCAGGACTCGGGAGATGCCTTTCCGCTGGTTCGTGAAAGGAGAGTTGAATCGCCCGTTCCCGCACGTGCCGGTCGTGCGGGCCGTGGCTGGACTCCGTCGGGAACCTGGCCGGTAGGCTGAAAACATGCGCTGGGAACGGAATGCACGAGTGGTCCATTCTTTCACCTGCACATTTGTTTTCCGTCGCAGATCATGCTTTTTTCGATTGAAATGCGAGGCCGATTTCTGGCAGAAGACTGTTCTGCATCGGTGCCGTGGCGGGCCGCTTTTCTGACTCGCGCTGCCCCGTGGCCCAGGAGTGAACGTGGATCCCCATCGACCTGGATACCTGAAAGACGTACTGCCTCCCAAGGAGGCGCCACCTGATACCCATGCGATCGCCCCGGCGGACGTGTTGTGGCAGCGGGTCGCGCTCTTGCGGGCATTGTGGAGAACCCTCGATCTCATCGAGCTTTCGCCGACCGAGAGACCGGGGGTGGGCGACCCCGCCACATCGGACGAGAAGGACCTGAACGGGGGCTATGCGCGGTTCGCCCTGCGGTTCGCTCCGCAACTGCGCAAGCTGGGCCACGATCCGACGCTCGTGCCCGAGTCGTACAAGATGGACGTGGCCCTGTCCCAGTTGGGCGGCGGCAACGGGGAGGTGATGAACGTGGCCCGCGCCGGCACCTTCGTCCTCGTGGGGGCCATGACCGGCAACAGCCAGAAGGTCGAGACGGTCGGGGCGCAGATTCAGGCCGACCCGGCCCGCGACGACGGCGAACGCCGCCACGTCAAGGTGGCGCTGGAACCCATCGCCGCGGTGCGCCTGGGCGATCTCAAGAGCGCGGCGCTCCGTCAGGGCCGCACCACCGACAAGCTGACGCAGCAGCAGGCGGAACTCCTGGCGGCGCAGGGGCAGCAGCAGGTGATCCTCGGCCGCAACCACCTCAAGGCCACGCCGCTGCCCGAGGTCTCGCCCCTGCCGGGCAAGAAGCGCAGCAAGGGCAAGGCCGGCGGCGGCAGCACCAAAAAGGCCGGAACGAAAGCCGGCCACCAGACTGGAACCAGCGCCGGCCACAAGACCGGAACCAGCACTGGCCACCAGACTGGAACCAGCACCGGGCACAAGACCGGAACCAGCACTGGCCACAAGACCGGAACCAGCACTGGCCACAAGACCGGCGGCAAGGCCCCCGCGACTCCCGGGAAGCCGCCCGAAACGCTCCATTAGGACGCGATGGATGTGATGGAGGCGCAGGCGGGATAAGCCGCCGACCCCCGACACGCTTCATCAGGACGAGGTAAATGTGATGGAGGTGCAGGCGGGAAGCCGCCGACCTTCGATACGCTCCACTGGAAGGCTGGACTTATATATGAACTTATTTATTGAAGCCACAGGCGAGGAACCAGCATGAAGAAGCTCGACATCAAGATCGTGCCGGTGCGGCACAGGCAGAACCCGTCGGCGTTGCAGCTCCATCC
>JBBRLA010000801.1:0-3514 GCA_038231615.1 Polyangia bacterium
GGCAGTCGCAGTTTCTGTGCTACGAGCTGGCGGCGGCGGGCTGGGTGGTGTTTTCGATCTCCTATCGCTTTGCGCCGCGCTTCCCCCTGCCGGCGGCGGTGGAGGACTGCAAGGCGGCGGTGGCGTGGGTGCGCGAGCACGGGGCCGCCTACGGCGCGGGGACGGACGATTTGGTGGTCCTGGGCGGCTCTGCCGGGGGGCACCTGGCCTCGCTTTTGGCGCTGACCCCTAATGATCCGCGCTTCCAGCCGGGCTTCGAGGGGGCGGACACCCGGGTCAGCGGCGCGGTGGTGTTTTACGGGGTGCCGGACTTCGAAAGCGCCTTCTCCGACCGCGGCCTGGCCGGCTTCGCGATGTTTCAGGAGCGGGTGCTCTTCAAGAGCCGCTTCCAGGACGACCCTGACCTGTTCCGCCGGGTGCAGCCCTTGAGTCACCTGTCCAAGGACGCGCCGCCGATGTTGTTGATCCACGGGGAGAACGACAGCCTGGTGCCGATCGAGGCTTCGCGGGCGTTTTGTCGCAAGCTGCGGGAGGCGGGGGCGGGGCGGGTCCACCTGCTGGAAGTGCCCCTGGGGCAGCACGCCTTCGAGATCACGCCGGGGCCGCTGCACCAGCGGACGGTGCGCATCCTTCTGCGTTTTATGGCCAGCCTGAGAAAAAACTAGAGGAGGTTCGAGGACAGCTCGGCCAGGGGGGAGCGTTCGCCCTTGGTCAGGCTGACGTGGCCGGCCAGGGGCTCGCCCTTGAAGCGCTCGACCACGGTGGTCAGGCCGTTGTTGGTGCTGTCCACGTAGGGGTTGTCGATCTGGTAGGGGTCGCCGGTCAGCACGATCTTGGTGTTGTCCCCGGCGCGGGTGATGATGGTCTTCACCTCGTGGGGGGTCAGGTTCTGGGCCTCGTCGACAATCATGAACTGGTTGGGGATGGAGCGCCCGCGGATGTAGGTCAGGGGCTCGATCTCCATGTAGCCCAGGTCGACCAGTTCGCGGTACGAGCGGCCTTCCTTCTTCTCCTGCTTGGACAGGCCCAGGAGCAGCTCGACGTTGTCGTAGATCGGCTGCATCCACGGGTTCAGCTTCTCCTCGATGGTGCCGGGGAGGTAGCCGATGTCGCGCCCCAAGGGAAAGATCGGCCGCGAGACGAGCAGGCGGTGGTAGATCTTCTCCTCGGCGACCTTCTGGAGGCCGGCGGCGATGGCCAGAAGGGTCTTGCCGGTACCGGCCTTGCCCACCAGGGTCACCAGCTTCACCTCGTCGTTCAAAAGGATGTCGAGGGCGAAGTGCTGCTCCTTGTTGCGCGGGCGGATGCCCCATACGCCCTCCCGGAGCTTGCGCACCGGCACCACCGCGTTCTGCTGACGGTCGACGCGCCCAAGGGCGGTCTGGTTGGGGTTGTCCTGGCTGCGGAGCAGGAGGTACTGGTTGGTATAAATCTTGGGGCTGCCGTTCTTCTCGCCACGGGCGGCGCAAAGCTCCGCCATGAGGGCATCCAGGGACAGCTTGCTCTCTTGGTAAAAGGTGTTGATGGCGGCGGCGGACAGGGTGTACTCGGCGTGGCCGGAGTAAAGTTCCTCGATGCTGATCTGTTCGACGTCGTAGTCCTCGGCGGTCAGGCCCATGGCGTCGGCGCGGATGCGCAGGTTGACGTCCTTGGTCACCAGGATGGTCTGGGTATCGGGCGTGCCGTCCCGCACCTCCAGGGCGACACCGAGGATCATGTTGTCGGCGAGCTGGGAGGTGCGGATGGCCGAGGGCACCTCGCGCCCGCCAAGGACCACCCGCAGGTGGCCGCCGCTGGGCAGGGTCACCCCATCGGAAAGGTGGTGACCGTCTTTGCGGAACGCGTCGAGGCGCCGGCAGACCTCGCGGGCGTTGCGACCCAGTTCGCTGAGTTCTTTTTTGAACTGGTCGATTTCCTCCAGGACGTAAATGGGGATGACCACGAGGTTGTCGGCGAAGTGAAGCATCGCCAGCGGATCGTGGAGCAGTACGTTGGTGTCCAGGACGAAGTTCTTCTGCATGATGCAACGGAAGGGCTAGCATGCCCCACGGTTTCGTTCAACGGACAATAGAAGGAAACGACACTGCGCCACGAAAGCTTGATCCCGCCGTAAGAACCCCCTCCTGCAGCCGGTCACACATCTCGATATTGTAATTTCGCATATAAGCTCATGTTGTAGGAGCTATCAAGTAGTCCGGATTACCATAATTCGTAATAATGAGAATCAAAATGCCCTGCACAATTGCCGAAGGAGGGTTTTTACGGCGAGATCAAGCTTGGACAAGGAGGAGAAATGGTGAACTGGTGAACTGAAACCTTGTACAGGAACCCAGCGGGACACGAGGCAATCGTGAAGCCCGCCCGGAAAAACATGCAAGACGAGCTGCGACCCATCGAGCTTTCCATCCTGCGCTGGCGCTTCGGCTTCGAGGAGGACCGCTCGTTCACGCTGCGCGAGATCGGCGACAAGTACGACCTGTCCCGGGAGCGCATCCGCCAGATCGAGGGGCAGGCCCTGGCCAAGCTGCGGGCGGAGATGGAACGCCAGGACATGGCCTGATCGCCAGAAAGCGGCGCGGCGCTATCCGGCGCAACACAGGACGCCTCCGCCTGTCGGGCGGTCGGGGCCAGCAGAAGCGGCGCGGCGCTATCCGGCGCAACACAGGACGCCTCCGCCTGTCGTGCTGACTTGCTTGGCGTCGTCGATGACCCTCATGCACGACCAGGCGGAACTCGGATCGCCACAGCGGAAGAGCGATTTGAGGCCCAGGCAATCGCCGTTCGGAATCTGTGCCGTACCGGACTGGGAGCCGCAGCCGAGCAGGGCGTTCGCCATGTCGCTCTTCGCCATGCACATGACTGAACTGTCCTCCTGCATGTACCTGGTGCTGCTTCGCACTGCGTAGAAGCCGCCTGAACCGTCCGGGGCCTTGCATCGGTTGGAATCCACCATATGCAGCTCCCCGCCGTCCCGGTCTCCACAGACGTGGTAGTTGGTGTTGCACAGGTCGTCGGGCTTGACCCCCGCGGTGCCGAAGGTCCCGGTGCAGGCGTAGACCTTGTTGTCCCCGGTCACCGGCACGCCCTTGCCGATGCAGGGACCTCGCGGAGCGGACAGGTCGAGCATCTGCGAGGCAAGGTCGGCCCGCAAGTCCGGCGGCTCCGGCTTCAGATCGGCCACCCCTGGGTCGCCCATTTCACCGGGCAGCGCGCAGGTGCCTCTGATACAGCTCAGCCCGGTGGGACAATCGGCCCTGCCGGCATCCGGCACGCAGGCATAGCCGGCACCGACGTAGTTGGGGTTATAGCAGGAGGTAAGCCCGAGCAAGAAAAGGATCGAATGCGAAGCGATGATGGCTCGCGAAGCGCGCAGTGCCGCGGTGATGGCTCGCGAAGCGCGCAGCGCCGCGGTGATGGCTCGCGAAACGCGCAACGCCGCGGTGATGGCTCGCGAAACGCGCAGCGCCGCGGTGATGGCTCGCGAAGCGCGCAGCGCCGCGGTGATGGCTCGCGA
>JBBRLA010000802.1:0-3512 GCA_038231615.1 Polyangia bacterium
GGTGCTGCTGACCTCGGGCTCGACCGGCGCGCCCAAGGGGGTGCGGCTCTCGCATGGGGCGCTTTACCGCTCGGCGCGGATTGTCGCCGACGCTTATAGTTTGCGGGCCGAGGACCGCTTCTTGTGCACCGGCGGCTTTGACACGATGAGCGGCCTGCGCAACGCCTGCATCACCCCGCTCTTCGCCGGGGCCGCGGTGGTGCTGCCAGGGACGGCGGCGGGGCGCGGGCCCTTGCACCTCATGCCGCTTTGCGCGGCGGAGCGGGTGACGATCCTGAACACCGTGCCGGCGTTCCTCACGGCGCTCTTGCTGGGGGCGGGGCGGCTGCCGCCAGGCTTCCGGCCGCGGATGGTGCTTTCTACCGGCGCGCCCTTGCGACAGGCGCAGCGCGAGGCCGCGGAGCAGGCGCTGGGCTGCCCGGTGCTGGACTATTACGGGCTTACCGAGACTGCGGGGGCGTGCATCGGGGTGGCGCTGCCTCGGTCCGGCGAGGCCCCGGCGAGCGGCATCGGCAGGGCCTGGGAGTCAGTGCTCTCCATCCAGGATGGCGAGCTGCTGGTTTATAGCGAGAACCTGATGCTGGGCTATCTGGGCGACCCGCGGCGCACGGCAGAGCGCATGAAGGACGGCTGGTTGCGCACGGGGGACCTGGCCGAATGGCTCCCCGATGGCTGCGTGGCGCTGCGCGGGCGGCGCGATCGGCTGATCGTGCTGGACAACGGAGAGAAGGTGGTCCCCGAGGAGATCGAGCAGGCGCTAGCGGAGGTCCCCGGGGTCGCGGCGGCCCACCTTCAGCACTGGCACAAGGACGGGCGCGACCGCCTGGGGGTGCTCTTCGCGCCGCAGCCCACGAACCAGGACCGGTCCACGAACCAGGACCGGCCCACGAACCAGGACCGGCCCCTAGCCAAGGGGCATGAATCCCCCGATCTCATCGCCCGCCTGCGCCGTCTGCTGGCGGAGCTTGTGCCGGTGCCGACCGAGATTTACGAGGTGCCTGCCCTGCCCCTTTCTGACTCGGGCAAGGTGGACGCCACTGCCGCTTTCCTGCTGCTTGGCAGAGGTCCGATCCTGTGACGTTGCCGCCGCGGCTGCGCCAGATTGCCCTTGCGCTCGCCCTGCCCCTTTCTGACTCGGGCAAGGTGGACGTCGCTGCCGCTCTCCTGCTGCTTGGCGGAGGTCCGATCCCGTGACGTTGCCGCTGCGGCTGCGCCAGATCGCCCTTGCGCTCGCGCTTTGCGCATCGGTGGCGGGCCTTTTCCTGCTCTTCCGGCAGCGGCTGTGGCAGGCCCGCGTCATCACCCAGAGCCCCGCCGACCACGCCCGAGTGGAGTTCCGCGAGCGCCTGCTGAGCCTGGCCCCGCCGGCACCCGGGACCACGCTGGTGCTGGCCCTGGGCACCTCGGTCTTGCAGGCGGCCCTGTCGGACGTCGAGCGACTGGGCCCGCTTCTGGAGCAACAGCTTTCGCAGCGGCAGGCGCGCTTTGGGCCGGTGAACGTGGCAGGCGTGCTGGTGCCGGCGCTGGACCTGGAGCTTTTGGCTGGCGACCTGGACTCGCTGCTGGACCTTCGGCCAACGCTCTTGCTCATCGAGCTGGAGCTGCTTCTGCCCAACCTGCCCTACAAGCTGTCGATGCGCGACTGGGTGCTGGGCGAGCCCGCGTGGGCCGCCTGGCGGACTCGCCCGAAGCAGCGCCACGAGCGCACCCAGGAGAAGCTGGAGCAGACCCGGGTGGCCTTCGCCGACGCCGAGGTCGATCGCACACGCAGCTTCCCCATCGGCGTGCGGCTGATCCGCCGAGCGATGGCGCGTGGCGTGACGGTGCTGGTGGTCGAGACCCCGCCCAGCCCGACGGCGCGGTCCCTGGGGGCAGAGCGGCTGGTCCGGCAGCGTGCCGAGGCGATGGCCCCGCTCCTTACCAGCGGGGTCACGCAGGTCCGGCTGAGTCTTTACCTGCCCGATGAATTTTACTCCGACTACCGCCACCTGAACGAAGCCGGCTCGCGGCGCTTCGTATCGGCGCTCCTGCCCCGGGTCGCCGAGGCACTGCTGGAGCGGCGCTAGATGCCCCAGTCGGCGGAGTTCGTGCTCTTCTGCATCGCTGCGGTCTCGCTGCACTGGCTGGTGCCGGCGCGCTGGCAGGGGGCGGTGCTGCTTCTGTGCTCGGTGATGTTCCTGGGGTACTGGGACCTGCCCTCGCTGGTGCTTTTGATCGTCGCCACCACGGCGGTGTACGCGTTGCCGGGGCGCCCGGTGCCGTTGATCGTGGGGCTTGCGCTCTTGCTTTGCGGGCTTCGATCCAGCCCCTGGGTGCTGCTGGGGGTGGGGTTTTACGTGCTCAAGCTGATCCACTACGCCGTCGAGCGGGAGGCCGGGACCTTCCCGCCCCATGGCATTTTGTCGTGGTTCCGTTACATGCTCTTCTTTCCCACCCTGGCGGTGGGACCGATCCACCGCTTCGAGGACTTCCTGCGGGACGAGCGGCGCAAGCGCTGGGATGGGGCGATGTTCGCCGCGGGCATCGAGCGGGCGATCCACGGCTACGCCAAGATGGTGGTGCTGGCGGACTTCTGCATCAAGCGGCAGCTTGGCCCCTACCTGCTGGGCGCGCTGCCACCCCACAGCGGTCGGGCGGCGTTCTCGCGCTGCGTGATCTACGGGCTGGATCTGTATTTCACCTTCGCCGGGTCGTCGGACATCGCCATCGGCCTCGGCCTGCTCCTGGGCTATCGGGTGGGCGAGAACTTCGACTACCCATTCCTCTCGCGCAACCTGGGGGAGTTCTGGCAGTCCTGGCACATGAGTCTCTCGGCGTGGTGCCGTCGCTACGTGTTCCTGCCGGTGACCCTGCGCTGGCATCGGCCGGCGCTGGGGGTGCTTTTGGCGATGCTGGCGGTGGCCCTGTGGCATGAGCCGAGCCTGCGCTATCTGCTCTGGGGGATGTACCACGCGGCGGGCATTGCCATCTGGCACGGCTACCGCAAGTGGGCCGCGCCCCGCCTGCCGGCGCTGCCGGCCCTGGGCCAAGACGTGGCGGCCACGCTCCTGACCTTCACCTTCATCATGGCCGGGTTCGCCATCACCCGCAACCCCTCCCTTTCGGCCATCTTTGGGGAGTACCAAAGGATGCTGGGATGGCCGGGTTGAAGGATCGCCTGGCCGCCCTGCTGGGGCGTCGCGGCACGCTGGCCGCGCGGGTGATCCTGTGCGGGGTGCTGCTGGGGCTGATCTACCGCCTTTACGAGACCCCGGTCGAGACGTTCAGGTACTGGGGCCTGTGACCCTGCGGCACCCTGCCGCCTTGGCAATGGCCGGCCCTGGCAATGGCCGGCGGCTAGGTCTTGCCCAGGCGCTGGCGCAGGTCGGCGTAGCGCCGCAGGAGATCATAGTTCTCCTCGCGGAAAGTGGACAGGTACCGCCGTTCTCGCCCGCGCATGCGCTGTGCCCCGCGCAGCTCCGCCAGACGATCGGCGAGCTGTGACGGATCGGTGAACTGGGGCAGAAGGGGGA
>JBBRLA010000803.1:0-3512 GCA_038231615.1 Polyangia bacterium
CCCCGGTGCGCCTCCTCTGCCAGGGTCAGGGCCACGCCGAAGTCCAGCACCTTCACCCCAGGCTCGGTCTCGGCGTCGGGCCCGGGCAATAGGAAGATGTTCGCCGGCTTCAGATCGCGGTGGACCACCCCGCTGCCGTGCGCCGCCGCCAGGGTATCGGCAATCTGATACCCAAGGTGCAGCACCAGCGAAAGCGGCAGCCGCCCCTTGTGTCGCAGCTCGTCCTGCAGGGTGCGCCCTTCGAGCAGCTCCATCACCAGAAAAAGCGTGTCGCCGTAGCTGCCCGCGTCGGTGACCGTGGCCACGTTCTGGTGGTGGATGTTCGAGGTGGCCCGCGCCTCCCGGCGAAACGCCTGCAACGCCGACGGTCCCCGGGCGTGGACCGCGCGCAGGAACTTCACTGCCACCGGCTTGCCGATCTGGGTGTGCTCGGCCGCCCACACCTGCCCCATGCCACCCTCGCCGATGATGCGGCGCAGACGGTAGCGCCCATCCACCAGCACCCCGGGCAGCAGCGGCGCCGCCGGCTCGGGGGTCGACTCTGGGGGCTGGCTGGTGCGGCTGCGCAGCGAGTGCAAAAGCGCCCGGTTCTGCGCCTCCACCTGGACGATCTCGTCGCCATACAGATCGCAAAGGAAGCGCGACACCCGGGAGGCATCGGTCTCCGGGGCGCTCCTGGCAAGCCAGCCGGCCAGCGCCGCCCGCATGGCCTCGCCGTCGGCATAGCGCCCCTGTGGCGTGGCCGATAGGGCGCGCAGCACCAGCTCGTCCAGGTCCGCCGGCACCCTGCCGGTGATCGACGAGGGGGCCTCGACCGGATCCTCTCGCTTCCTTTGGGGCAGTGTGTTTTCCGGGAAAAGCTGCCGCCCGGTCAAAAGCTCCCACAGGATGATCCCCGCGGAATACAGGTCGCTGCGCGGGTCCAGTTCGTCGCCGCGGGCCTGCTCCGGCGACATGTAGGAGACCTTGCCGTACACCACGCCGTGCTCGGTGTGCACCGTGCTCAGGGTGGACTTGGCCAGGCCGAAGTCGGCCAGCCGCACCTCGCCGGCGAAGCTCAAGAGGATGTTCTGCGGCGAGACGTCCCGATGGACCAGTTGGATGCCCGGGGCGGTATGGGCGTAGTGCAGCCCACGAGCGACCTCCCGCAGGATGTGCACGGCGACCTCGACCGGGAAGGCGACCCGCTTCTGGGCGCAGCGGTTCCACACCGCCCGTAGGTCCTTGCCCTGCACGTAGTCCATCGCCAAATAAAGCTGGTTGTCGACGCGCCCCACGTCCAGCACCGGGACCAGGTTGCCGTGGGACAGCCGCACCACCACCTGGGCCTCGCCCAGGAACCGGGCCCCATAGCCGTCGTCGTCGCGGTCTTGCAGCACGGTCTTGATGACGCAGAGCTTCTCCAGCCCGGGATCACCGACAGCCGCCACGTGAAGGGCCCCCATGCCCCCCTCCGCAAGCGGCTTCAGCAGCCAGTAACGGCCAAAAGGGCGGGGATAATAAGACATACCGGTCAAATACGCCACTCACGCTAGCATGCTGTCCGGCTCAAGACCACCGACAAGAAAGGGCTTGCTTAGTGCGTTCCCCGGCTATCATGTCCTTGACATGACCCTTTATGACGAAGAGTCCCTGGTTTACTTGCGCGCCCTGTCCCGGCGCTACCCGGATGTCGACACCGCCCTCGCCGAGATCGCCCATCTGCAAGCCGTCCTCACCCTGCCCGCCGGCAGCATCCACGTCATCAGCGACGTCCACGGCGAGGCCAAGAAGCTCAAACACATCCTCAGCAACGCCTCGGGCAGCCTGCGGCCCCTTGTCGAGGACACCTTCGCCGGCAGGCTGGACGACGGCGAACGCCTGGCCCTGCTAAACCTCATCTACTACCCCCGCGAGGCCTACGCCCACCTGACCGCCGACCTTTCCGACCCCGCCCGCCGCGCCTTTGTCCGCGCCCGCATCGATCACATGGCCGAACTTCTGCGCCTCCTCATGCGCCGCTACAGCGGCAAGCGCGCCGAGCAGGTCTTCCCCCCGGCTTATCGACTGGTGCTGCGGGAACTGGTCGACGCCCCCCATCTGGTGCGCAGCCCGGCCTACCTGGATGCCCTGCTGGAACCCCTTTTGGCCCCCGGACACGACCTGGACTTTTTGCGCCACCTGGCCCACGCCATCCGCAACCTTCTCATCGACGAGCTGATCGTCGCCGGGGACCTGGGCGACCGCGGCCCCCGGGTGGATCAGGTCATCGACCTGCTGATGCAAAAGCCCAACGTGGCCATTGTCTGGGGCAACCACGACGCCTCCTGGATGGGCGCCTGCCTGGGCAGCGAGGCGCTGATCGCCACCGTCGTCCGCATCGCCCTGCGCTACCGCCGCCTGTCCCAGCTTGAAGAGGGCTACGGCATCCCCATGGCCCCCGTGGAGCGCCTGGCCCGCACGGTCTACGGCGACGATCCCGCCGAACGCTTCGCCTGCAAGGGCGAGGGCCTGCGCGACGGCCTGATGATGGCCCGCATGCAAAAGGCCATGGCCCTCCTCCAGTTCAAGCTGGAGGGGCAGCTCTTCCAGCGCAACCCTCAGTTCGAGATGGGCCACCGGGATCTCCTTTCGCGCCTGAACCTGGCCGACCTGGCCGACGGTACGGTCAACATCGACGGTCGCATCTACCCACTGCTCGATCGGAACCTGCCCACGGTGGACCCCAAGCACCCCCTGGGCCTGTCCGCGGAAGAGCAGCAGTGCATCGACCGGCTGCGGCAGTCGTTTTTGCGCAGCCCCGTCTTGTGGAAACACATGAGCTTCGTCGCCCACCGCGGCGCCATGCAGCTTTTGCGCGGCGAATGCCTCATCTTCCACGGCTGCGTGCCGGTGGACGAGGCCGGGGTGGACCTGCCCATGGCGGTGGACGGGGAGCTTCTGTCCGGGCGGCCCCTTTTCGCGGCCCTGTACCAGGTGGTGCAGCGGGCCTTCCGCGAGCGCCGGCAGGCCGACCTGGATTTGCTTTATTATCTGTGGGCCGGGCCGCGTTCGCCGCTTTTCGGCAAGGACCGCATGGCGACCTTCGAGACCTATCTGGTGGCCGACAAGGCGACCCACAAGGAGACGAAGAACGCCTATTTCAAGTTGATCCACCAGGCCGCCTTCTGCCAGCGCGTGCTGGGCGACTTCGGGGCCCAGAGGGACGGACTGATCGTGAACGGCCACGTGCCGGTGAAGCTGGAGCAGGGCGAGTCGCCCCTGAAGGACAGCCGCCAGGCGGTGACCATCGACGGCGCCTTCTCCGAGGCCTATGGCGACCGGGGCTACACCCTGGTGCTGGACGCGGCGCGCATCTACCTGGCGCAGCATTACCATTTCGAATCGGTCAGCGAGGCCCTGCGCAGCGGAGCGGACATCATCCCCAAGATCCAGGACCTGCGCACCCATGCACGCCCGCGCACCGTAGCCGATACCGACAAGGGCCCGGCCATCCTCAGCGAGATCGACGTGCTGCGCCGCCTGATCCAAGC
>JBBRLA010000804.1:0-3497 GCA_038231615.1 Polyangia bacterium
GGCTTGTCCGCAGGGGTAGACGGGCTGTCCGTGGATGGAATCGGCCTGTCCGCACGGGCCGGCGGGCTGCCCGTAGAGAGGGCCGGCTGGTCCGCAGGGGAGGCCGATGGCTTGCTCTGTTTGATCTGAAGAGGAGGCTGGGTAGGGGCTGATCCGGCAGGCTGATCAGGAAGTCTGAGAAACTGAGCCCCGATAGTGGTACAGCGGCCGTCAGGAGGAACGGAGTCGCTCTGTACACCGCGTAAAATCGACGAGGACAGGCTACCCACCCCCTCGTCGAGCTCCGTCAGAACGAATGAGGAAATGGCAGAGCCCCGGAAGTATCCTCTCAAGTCTCGTTTCACTCAACAACTGGATGAGACGAACGCCAAGCGCCGAGGAAGTGCGGCCTGCCAAGTGCCCCTGTTGCGGGGTGGCGAGCCGGCCGGTGGGCAAGGGGCTGAATTTGCATGGGCACGGCCAGCGGGAGCGTCAGGTGCGGGGGCCGCTGCACCCCGGGGGTAAGCCCGTCCAGGTGATCATCAAGTTGCGGCGGTACCGGTGTCGAAGCTGCCGGGCGACGATGACAGTGGGGCCGATGGGGCTTGTGGCCCGGCGGCTGTTCAGCGCCGCGGCGATGGGGCTTGGGCTGTGCCTGTGGGGACTGGAGAAGCAGAAGGAAGCGGCGGTGTACCAGCAGGTCAATTCCTGGCGTCGCTCGCCGGAGCAGGCCAAAAGGGGGTGGCGCCAACTGGGGCGCTGGGTCCATGGGATCGTGCAGGGACGGCTGTTTCGGGGACTGCTGCCGGGGCTGCCGGGGAGCCTGGCGCAAGCGCCGCGAGCGGTCGCTGAGCGCGCGGCGGCGGCGCTGGCGGCGCGGTGCTCCCCGGCGCTGTGCACCGCGCCGATGTCGCAGCAGGTGTTTTGGGGGGCGGCCCTGGCTCTTTGACAAGGATCAACAAGCAGCGACGATCCCACCCGACAGGTCCGTAGCCCGCAGCGCGGATTTTTGAGATTGGGTAGCCACTGCGCCGGTGACCCGCGGGGTCAAAAACTTCCCGGCGCACAAAGGGAGTCGTATGCGTCGAATCTCGTTCTTTCCGTCCCCACAGGAGCACGCCGAGCAGGTGGCTCGCTTCCGCGCCGAGATCATCGGGTCGCTGCTGCACCGCGAGCTGGGCCGCGGCGAGCTTGGGCAGGAACTCGCCAGGCTGAGCGAGCAGCTGTATCGTCCGCCGGGGTCTTGTCGCAGCATACGCATCAGCGTGCCGACGCTGCAGCGCTGGTACTACGCCCTGAAGAAGGGGGGGCCTTCGGCCCTTGTCCCCAAGCCGCGCAAGGACCGAGGGCGAGGCCGCAAGCTGACCCCCCAGCTGCGGACGCTGCTTCTGGACATCCGTCGGGAGCACCCCACCGCCTCGGTACCGCTGATCCTGAGGACCCTGCAGCAGGAGGGCACAATGAGCGAAGCGGACGCCAGACCCGCCACGGTGCGAAGGCTCTACGTGGAGGAGGGGCTTGACCGGGCGCACCTGCAAGACCAAAAGGAGCAGCCCATCCGCTTGCGCTGGGAGGCGGCGTGCCCCAATGCCCTGTGGCACGCCGACGTGTGTCATGGCCCCATCCTGCAGATCGCCGGGGGCGCCTTTCCGCTGCGCATCCACGCGCTGCTCGATGATGCCTCACGCTTCCTGCTCACCATCGTTGCTCAGGACCACGAGCGGGAGGAGGCGATGCTGCACCTTCTTTGCCGCGCCCTGCGTGCGCACGGCCGCCCCGAGGCCCTGTATCTGGATAACGGCGCGACCTACATCGGTGAGAAGCTGAGCCAGGTCTGCACGCGCCTCAACATCACGCTGCTGCACGCCAAGCCCTACGACCCGCAGGCCCGTGGGAAGATGGAGCGCTTCTGGCGCACCCTGCGCCAGGGCTGCCTGGCCTTCCTGCCCACCACTCCCACCACCGTTCACGAGGTGCAGCAGCGCCTGGAGACCTTCGTGCGGCAGCACTACCACAGTGTGCCGCATGCCTCCCTGATGGGAAAGAGCCCCCTGCTCGCCTACAACGACAGCAGGCGCACTTCGCTGCCCGTGGATGAAGCCACCTTGGGCGAGGCCTTGACCACCCGCCTGCGCCGTCGCGTGCGCAACGACACCACCCTGAGCGTCAACGGCAAGCTCTTCGAGCTTGAGCAGGGCTACCTGGCCGGCCACATCGTCACCGTGGCTCCTGCTTGCTCGACGGCACGCCGGCGGCGCTGTGGGTGGAGCACGAGGGCCGCCGTTTCCCCTTGCACCCCTGCGACCCCAAGCAGAACAACCGTCGGCGCCGCACGCTCTGCGCGGCGCCCGCGGTGCCGCCCAGAGCGGCCGTTGCCTTCGACCCGACCCCGGTCCCCGCGCCAGCTCCTGCTCCCACCGCTCACAAGGAGGACTCTGATGACGACGAAGATGACCTATCGGGCATTTTTTAATCTTTCCACCGACCCCTTCCACAAGGAGGTCACCGACGATAATCTGCACCTCCCCCCGTCCACCAACCTGGTCCTGGAGCAGGTCGTGTGCGCGGTACGCGAGCGACAGCATGTCTCCATCTCCGGCGAGTCCGGCGCGGGCAAGACCTGCCTGCTCCGGGCCGCGCGCCATGCTCTTCCCCAGGAGCAGTTTCGCCTGACCTACTGCGCCAACGTCACCCTGGGGCGCCGCGACTTTTATCGGCAGTTTGCCATGGCCTTGAGCCTTCCCCCCTGCGGCACTGCCGCCTCCCTGTTCAACTCCATTGCCTCCCAGGTCCAGGAGCTGAGCCACAATCGCATCCCCCCCGTCCTCATCCTGGACGAGGCCCACCTGCTTCACCAGGACACCCTGGACCACCTCCACATCTTGCTCAATTTCGATTGGGACAGCCGTCCCTTGCTCTCCCTGGTCCTGGTCGGCCTACCGGAATTGCGCGACCGCCTCCTTCTGCGCAGGAACCGGTCCCTGCTCTCCCGCATCCACCACCGCCTTTCGCTGTCTCCCACCACGGCCACCGACACTGCCGAGTATCTCCGCCAGCGCCTGCGCCGCGTGGGCTGCGACAAGGACCTGTTTGCTCCTGAGGCGGTCACCCTGCTGCACGAAACCACGCAGGGCACCCTGCGCGAGATCGATCGGCTGGCCACCTGGGCCCTGTGCTGCGCCACTGGCAACAAGCGCCTCCTCGTAGACCGTGAGCTGATGGCCCAGGCCATCGACTCCGAGCAGTCCCCACCTACCGCCTTCTGATCCCCTGCAAGCCGGGCCGGCTGCTCGCCAGTTGGCCCGGCTACCCACTTTCACGCCTTCCTATCAACAGCCGTCTTGCTCCTGATCCGCCTCTATGAGGTCCATCACCAGCCGGATCCACGGCGACCCAAACGCACGGACCCGGCCCGGCAGGCGAAGGCCCGGAAACAGGAGCCGGGCCCGGCGCCGGCGCCGAATACCCCGGGAGACGCGGGGCCGGTGGCGACGCCAGCCCCTGGGCCCGTCTCGGGA
>JBBRLA010000805.1:0-3478 GCA_038231615.1 Polyangia bacterium
GCACTACCCCGCGCTTTTGGCCGCCTTCGCCGATCGGGGCATCAAACTTTACGGGATCTCCGCCGCCACCGGCGAGGGCCTCGGGGCGCTCCTGGACGAGGCGTACCGCCAAAGCCAGAAGCAAAGCCAGCCGCTCACCCCCGAACCGGGCGCTTTGCCAGGCCCTTTGGCCGAACCCCCAACGGCCAGGTAGTGAAATTAGCGCATTGAAGCTCGCTCAAACCCGTGACAGACTAAGTCGCGGTTTCGTAAGAGCAGCGTACTTGTGCGCCAAAGCGGTACACCAAAGTCGTGCGTGAACCGCCTCATGGAATCTCAAGAGCTTGACCATGTCCAAATTTTCAGCCAATCACCCAGGGTTATAATGTATAGAGGGGTGTCCGTGCGCATACAGAACAGGTTTGGGGCAAGGTCTTGGTGCCCAGGGGCCCTCTTTGCCGGGCTCCTGTGCTTTGGCATGCTCCTCGCCGCTGCCATGCAGGCACAGGCACAGGTCCCTGCGGTGGCCCCGGCCTCCTTCGCCCCGCCCACCGGACCCGCCCCGGCCCCCAGGTCCGCCGAGGCTGAGCAGAGCACCTACAACATCCGTCTCCGCGATCTGGAGCGCCGCGTGGATGACCTCAAGGAGCAGGTGTTCCGATCCAAGGCCCGGCTGAACCTGCTGAAGGAGACCGTGCTGCACGGCGTCATCGCCGGGGCGCGGGCGGTCATCATCAACCGCAACGAGATGAGTTCCATCTTCCAGCCGATCCGCATTGTCTATGCCCTGGACGGCGCGGAAATCTTCGCCAAGAGCGACGACACCGGCAAGCTCGGCGAGCAGAAAGAGATGGAGATCTTCAACGGCTCCCTGCTTCCCGGCAACCACACCCTCTCGGTGACCATCGTGTACCAGGGCAACGGCTTCGGCGTGTTCTCGTACCTCAAGGGCTACAAGTACACCGTCCGCAAGTCCAACAGCTTCAGCGTCCCCGAGGGCAAGGTCACCACCCTGAAAGTGGTCGGCATCGAGAAGGGCAACGCCCTGACCACCGACCCCAAGGACCGCCCGGACCTCGACTTCCGCAGCAACGTGGAGGCCGACAAACTCGGCGCGGCCAAGAAGGCCAAGTGAAATGGGCAAACGGGACAACGCCATCAGGAGGAACGCCGCCTTTGGTTTGTGGGCCCCGCTTGGTGCCGCCTTGTCCCTGTGCTGGGCCGGGTGGCCGGCAGCCTACGCAGCCCCCCCACAGTCCGCCACGGCACCGACGGCAGGGGCGCCGCATCTCCCAGCGACCTTGGACGGCGTCCAGCTCAACCTGACCAACGTCGAGACGCGCATCCGGGAGATCGATGGCGTCCTGCGCAACCGCTCCAAAGGGCCCACCGGGCCGGGGCTGGACGAAGACCTGGCCGCCCGCCGCCTGACCGACGCCCAGGTGCTGTATACCTTCAAGAACTACGAGGCCGCGGCCACCATCCTCTTCGACGTGGTCGATCGGTATCAGAAAACCACCGTGTACCCCGAGGCGCTTTTCTATCTTGGGGACTCGCTTTACCTGCGCCACGACTACCTTTCGTCGCTGCGCTACTTCGAGAAGCTGGCCGATGGGTTCCCCCAGCACCCGCGCTACCAGGAGGCGCTGGTGCGCCTTTTGGAGATCTCCTTCCACCTTCGCCCGGGCCTGGACGACCGCGGCCCGTCGGCCCAGGCGGAAAAGTGGGTCGATCGCCTGGCGCAGGTCCCCCGGGACAAGGTGCTGGCGCAGGTGCCCTACGTCCGCGGCAAATACCACTTTTTCAAGAAGGAATACGACAAGGCGCTGGCAGTGCTCCAGCCGATCCTGCCGGCCAGCGCCTACGCCTTCCAGGCGCACTACTTCATCGGCGCTTCCCACGTGGCCAAGGGCAGCCTGCAAGAAGCCGTCGCCGACTTCGCGGTCTTTGACCAGATGACCGCGCGCACCGACCCGGAGCGACGGATAGCGGAACTGGCCCACATGGCGCTCGGGCGGATTTACTACGAGCAGGGGCAGACCACCAAGGCGCAGGAAGAATACCTGTACATCTCGCAAAAAAGCGACCTCTTCCCCGACGCCCTTTACGAGGCCGCCTGGGCGTCGATCAAGGCCAAAGAATACAAACGGGCCGAGCGGTCGCTGGAACTTCTGGTGCTGGCGCAGCCGGACGCGCTGAACGCGCCGGAGTCCAAGTTGCTCATCGGCAACCTGCAAACGCGCCTTTCGGAGTTTCAGCCGGCGACGCAGTGGTTCCTCAAGACCCGCGACGAATTCGAGCCGGTGAACAAGTCGTTGAACGAGATCCTGACCCAGAACGGCGATCCGGGGGTGTACTTCCGCGCTCTGATCGAGAAGAACCTGGGCCCGTTCGATGTCGCTACCAGCGTCGGCAAGACCGCGGCGCGCTTCCTGCGCGGCGAGCCCGAGGTGGAACGCTTCTTCACCCTGTCGGGGGACGTGGCCGAACTGCGCCGGTCCCTGGACGAGGTCGAGGACACCATCCGCCGGGTGGAGAAGGCCTTCTCGGGCAAGCAGCGGTACAACATCGACCCGGAGCTGGGGGCGGCCCGGGAATCCTGCCTGCACCTGGCCGACGAGCTGCTCTTCGCCCGGCGCGATCTGGCCGAGATGCTGCTCTCGACGGTGACGCTGGCGGCGTCGGTGGAGGAGCGCCAACAACTGGTGGGGATGGCGCACAAGCGCGAGGGCCTGAGCCGCGAATTCCTGCGGCAACTGGCGGCCCCCACCGCCGAGTCCCGCGCAGAGCAGCGCCGGGCGGAGATCAACGACATCGACAAGCGGGCTTCCGAGCTTCAGGTGCAGCTGGTCAGCCTGCGCAAGCAGCGCGAGGCGATCGAGCAGTATTATGCGCAGACCCGGGCGCAGCAAAAGATCGCGCCGCAGCAGTTCCAGCACGACCTGACCCAGGTCACTGCCGAGGAAGATCGGGTGCACAAGGAATATGACCAGATCCGCCGGGACCTCGGCGACGCCATGAACGGGGTCGGCGTGGGAGACGAAGAAGGCCCGGCCGGCTCGGAGAAGACCCTGCGCCAGGACTACCTTCAGGCGGTGGAGCAAGAGACGCTCCTTTTGGACCAACTGCGCCTGCGCCTGACCGGGGGCGAGCGGGCCCGGGCCGACGCCATCTGGGCGGCCCTTTCGCGCACCGCCGGGACCGATCAGCAGCTTCAGGCCGTCACCGGGACGGTCAATCAGCTTTTCGGCGTCAAGCTGGCGGAGATGCAGGCGACGCTGCTTACAGAGAAGGAGAACGCCCGCGGCTACCGCCGGGTTCTCGACGGCTACACCGGCGAGACGCAAGGCGTGGGCGGGGACGTGCTGGGCGATGCCCTGCGGTCGACGGCGCGGCGCTTCTACGACATCGTGGTGCGGGCCGACGTCGGGGTGCTCGACGTGGCCTGGGCGCTGAAGCAGGAGCGCACCGAGCAGGTGTCGCGCCTGGTCCGCGAACA
>JBBRLA010000806.1:0-3467 GCA_038231615.1 Polyangia bacterium
GGCGCCCACTGCCTGATCTGCCTGACCACGCTCTTCCTTCACCGGACCTCTTGGACTTGGTAGTCACCACCGGTGACCACCAAGTCTGTTCACCACCGGTGACCACCAAGTCTGTTCACCACCGGTGATCTTGGCCCATTACCGCCAGCGGCGCCCACCGCCTGCGCAAGGATCTCTCGACCGCGAAGACCTCGAAGGGCAAGGCGGCGCCCCCGCCGGCCGTGGAAGAGCCCGCGGAGGAGCTGCCCGACCTCGGCCCCATCGACCTGGACGGCGACCCCTGGCAGCACATCCTCGCCACCGCGGACGAACTGGCGGCACTGGAGACCTCGACGGCCCGCTTGCAGGCCGTGCGGCTGCGCATCCAGGCCGTCCGGGGCATCCAGGAGGCCATGCCCGCGGCGCCCCTGGGCCTCATCATCTACGACCCGGACGACCCCGACTGGCGCGACCCGAAGCTTGACCTGATACAGCCCGGGCGCCCCCGTGCCGACGTCCAGGCGTTGATCCTCGACTGCCTGCGGCTCCTGCGGCTGGTGCGCGTCCATGGCACGCCCAGAGCGAAGGCGGAGGCCGGCGCGCTGGAACCGCGCGTGAGGGCACTGCGGATGATCGCCAGCACCCGGCGCCGGAGCTACTTGATGATGCCCAGGGAGCAAGAGGACGGGGACGGCTATCGACCAGGGATGACCGACGTTGCGGTAGCCGTGGCGCGGAAAGTGGCGGAGGAGCGCGGGGAGTCGCTGGGAACCGTGCTGTTGTTGCCCAGGAAGGAGCCGGTGCCGTAGATCAGTTGGGCGGCCCCTTGTCCAGGCTGTCAATACCATCGATGGCCTTCGTTATCAGTTCAATCAGCCGCTGAAACCAGAGGTGCCGGGCCTGGTCGGCGCTGTCCAGCATCTCCGAAACCACCTCCGGGCCGTTCTGCAGGTCCCCGCGGAGCATGTAGACCGCGCCCCTGCCCAGCGTGACGTACTCGAACCTGGGCGGCAGGCCCATGTTGCGGCGCACCCTGACCGCGGTGCGCTTCATGACCTTCGCCAGGCTCAGGATCGAAACCTCGGCCGCCAGTGTGACCACGTGGAAGCGGTAGCGCCAGCGGCCGGCGCTGACTGCGGCGTGTTGCTCGCCCAGGTCCGTGATCGTCGGGTGGTATATCATATTGGACGGTAAATTAGCACAAACTCCAACAATTTGAGTACAGCCTCATGTCAAATTAGTAGACAGAGCGGCGCAGTAGTGGCACACTTCTGCTCATGACGCACGATTCAGGCACCCGGAAGAACATCCGCCTCGGCGATGTCCGCCGCGCCCTTTTGATGGACGCCCTCCGCCAGCGCCTCGGCCTTGTCTCGGATTCGGAGCTGGTGCGCCGCCTGGTCGACAAGGAGGCCGACCGCCTCGGCCTGGTTGACGAGATGACGGGGCCGCTGGCGGTGAACGAAGCCGGCACGAAGGCCGCGTAGAACCGATGACCCTCCTGCGCAGCATCCTGGGTCCGGAGCGGCTGGCCGGCGCGCCCCGGCTGGCGTTCCTGGATCGCATGAAGGTGCGGCTGGAGCTGAGCACCAGGGGGGAGGTTGTTCGCCGGCTCGTGGACATGGTCCAAGAGGACACCGAGGGCCCCGCCGCCAGCCCGCACTGCCTCGTGGTGGACCTGGTGACACCCGAGCGCGCCGACGTGCTCTTGCGCCTGCAGAGGCGCTGGAAGGTCCTCGATATCGCCGCCGTGGTCCACCGGCTGATCGACCGGGCCCGAGAGAAGTTTCTCGGCGAGCCCTCACCACCACCGCGGCCTGCGGGCCCCGCCGTAACAGTTCGGCAGGATGCCCCGGCGGCGCAACCCCGCGTGGGCATGCAACGAAGAATCGTGAAGTAAGGAGAACTACGTGACCACCTACCGCGAAGCCCTGAACATTTTGTACCCCAACATCATCCGCTCGACCCGCTCGACCCCGGCCACGTCCGGCGTGGCTTTCGCGCCGAGCCCGTTCTACGCGGAAGTGAGCGAAGCCCAGATCCAAGATATGAGGGCCTTTCTTAAAAACCCGCCGCCGCTGTCGGATGCGACGGGAGACGCCACGGCCTGGGACCTGTGGGTGGAGGCGCGCATCATGGAGGCCGCGCGCGTCGAGTATGCCCAGGCGCAGGAGGCATCGAAGAAGCGCGAAGCCGCGGAGATGGCGCAGCGGGAGCGCCTGGCCATGCAGGAGATCGGCGAGGAGCTTTCCGACCTGGACGCGCAGAAGAAGACCACGGCGGAGCGGGAGCGCCTGCGCAAGGAAGCGGCCGAGCTGCTGAAGAGCGGCAAGACCCCGGCCGGCGGATGGTCCAAACTGAAGTCGCTCCTCGGCGTCGGCAGCTCCGAACCCCGGAGGGCGGCGTGATGCTCGCTACTGGCATTCTCGACAGTCCGCCCCGGATCAGGCCGAACGTTTCCCCCTTCGCCGACACGGGCCCGCTGCCCGCACCCCGTCTCCAGCGGTGGCAGATCGACGACGCCCTTTATGGGCAGTTCCTGCCCAGGGTCATGACCCCCGCCGAGTGCGCCGCCGAAGATGTCCGCGCCCTGACGGCCGACGAAGTGCCGACCCGGATGGACCGCCATGTGACCGGTCTGGAAGAGGCCCGGGAATGGCGCGCAGCCCGTGAGAAGGTCGCGGAGCAGGAGGCCCTGGCCCGGGTCAAGGAGCGGCGCCAGCACCTGCTTACGAACAACCTACTGCCCAACGGCAAGCCCAAGGCCGGCGGCTATGGCGTCGGAGCCCCTGCCCGCCGCCTTCAGTTCGAGCAGACCGAGGAAGCCGAGACCCGCAAGGTACTGGCGGAGCGTGAGCCCATTGAGCGGGCGGAGCGCGAGCGGCTGGAGCGGCTGGGGACGGAGAAGATGATCCAGGATGCAGCAGCGGAACGCCAGCGATACGAGATGCTGGAGCGCCTGATCGAGCGAGCCCCGGCCGCCACCGAGGCGAAGGCGTAGACCGTGCTGCCCGCCCCCGATGCCCTCGCCACAATCCGCGCATGGGCCCCTGAGATCGTCCAGGGCGACGATGTTCTTTTCGTGACGTGCCCCAATGTCTATCCCCACGAGAGCGACCGGGCCCGGAACGCGCGGAACATCGGGGACTTGGCCATGTGGTTCAACGGGGATGCCTCCCCCCTGGTGCTACACCGCGAAGAGATGGCCTGGCAGCTCGGCCGAGAGCGATCCATCGGCATCCCGCCGCAGGACGCCCGCGGTGGCCTGGCCGGCATCGTTCACGCCATCCTGATGAAGGAGGCGGAGCGGGTCATGGCAGACCCCGACTCCTTCGCGGCGAAGTGGCAGGCGCAGCTCAACGCCCCCGCCCCCGCCGGCCACCTGTGGGCCCTGGTGACCCGCGGCCACGAAGGCACCCTGACCACCTGGCGCCCGAAGATCCCCGCGGCCCAGCGCCACACCTGACCACCACCATGGAGATCATCGA
>JBBRLA010000807.1:0-3462 GCA_038231615.1 Polyangia bacterium
GCCCGCCGGGCCCTTTGCGGGAAACGGCAGCCAGAATCCCAACAAGAGCACCTTCCTCCTGGGCTTCACCCTGACCCCGCAGGAGAAAAAGGACGTCCTGGCCTTCTTGAACAGCCTGACCGATGAAAGCTTCATCCGCGACCCGCGCTTCGCCGACCCGGGACCCAACTGAACGGCTTCGTACACCAGCGCGGCTGGCGCGCTGTCCCAAGTGGGCCTTGCCATATGCCCATTGTCTCGCTGGGTTGACAGCAGACGAGCGGCGTCCATAGGATGCACGCTGCGCCAGGCCCCTGCCTGATTCCACTGGAGACGTACCATGGCAAAGACGACGAGTATCGCCGGCCCACCCCTTGCGAGCACGGAGGTGTATGCGATGAAAGTTTGCATCGTCGGGGCATCCGGGAAACTCGGGCAGTACATGGTGCAGCACGCGCTGGATCGGGGCTACGAGGTGGTTGGCGTGTGCCGGGAGGGCAGCGTGGGGAAGCTCGACGCGTTCAAGGGGCGCATCGCCGTCCTTCCTGGGGCGACGGACGACCGTGAGGTTATCAAGCGCGCGGTCGCAGGGTGTGACGGGGTGCTTACCGTGCTGGTCCCCTGGGGGGTCCATCAGTATGCAACGGGAACAGCCCAGGCGGTACTCGACCACGCCCGTCCGGGAGCGCGCCTCGTGTTCTCGTGCGGGTGGCACATCACGCGCGACGGCCAGGACATGTACTCGTGGAAGATTAAGTTTCTTGTGAATGTCGCGGGCCGGCTCGCACGACTCGCTCGACTGGCGGACCTCGACGACCAGGTGGAAGCCTGCCGGCGGATCTTTGCCAGTGACACCCGGTGGACTGTCGTGCGGGGGAGCGACCTCGAAGAGGGCGAGAGTCAGGGCCTGCCGGTGTGGAGCCGGCACGTTGGCGACCCCATCCTTAAGAGCAACATGACCCGCCGCGTGGACTTTGCCCTGTTCATGCTGGATGCCCTCAAGAACGACGAACTCGTCCACGAAGCCCCGGCAATTGTCGGCTGCCGGACGCCCTCGGCATTCGCGCACCACGCATCCGGGTAACGGATCTTGCGTGTTCAGATCACACTTGGGACACTCTCACGACTTGGGACACTGCTTGGGCACTTAGACGCTGGAACAAAATAACATTTCCAACTTCCAAATCGGTTCTTCGACGGTGCGAAACTTGTACGTTTGCGAACATAAATTTGTTCCAGCGCCTTAGGACACTTCGGGCTCACTTGGGACAGCAGCGCGGCTGGCGCGCGCGACCCGGGGTTGTCACACTCTCCTTTACATGAGCATGGAACCACTGGGACACGCCGTCCAGACCGTGGCCGAGCTGCACGCCCGCGCCGAGCTGGGGGTCAGCAAGCACCAGCGCAAGGTCGAGGGCATCGCCGCGACGCTGGGCCGCCCGGCCTTCTTCTACTTCTTGCTGGGCCTGATCGTGCTATGGATTGCCGGAAATCTCCTGAGCCCGGTGGTCCACCTGCGCCCGTTCGACCCCAAACCTTTCGGCTGGTTGCAGGGCCTGGTGGGGGTACTTGGGCTGCTGCTGACCACGGTCGTCCTGATCACGCAGAACCGCCTGGGCAAGATGGCCGAGCGGCGAGCGCTCCTGGACCTGCACGTCAACCTGCTCTCCGAACAGAAGCTGGCCAAGCTGATCGCGCTGGTGGAGGAGCTGCGCCGGGACCTGCCCCAGGTGGTAAACCGCCACGACCCGCAGGCCGAAGCCATGACCCGACCGGTGGACGCGCAGGCCGTGATCGCCACGCTGGAGAAGACCCTGGCGCAGCAGGTGGATCATGCGCTGGAGAAGGAGGTCGAGGCGGAGATAATCGGCGTCCCCAAGGACCCGGACGCAAACGGCGGTGACGATCCCATCGGACAGTGACTTTGTTCCATCGAACAGGCGCTCTGACGAACCCATCGACCGGGTCTTGCAAGAGGGCTATCAAACGCTCTGGAGAAAGATGCACTGAAGATGCGTGGGGTAGCGCCGGTCACCGATAGCGTGTAGCGCCTTTTATCGACGAGGGGAATGCCGGTACCTCGGGCATGGCGCGATCATCATGAGCGAAAATTTGCCCACCTGGCGGGTCCATGCTATGTGCTCGAAATGCCCTCTTCTTCCCATGAGATCCCCATCCTGATCTTCCGCGACCGCCCGGACTTGCTCCTGCGGCTTCTGGGCGCTGCACTGGCGACGGCCTCACCGACGCACTACGATCGTGTCGAGGACAAGAGCAACGACCTGACCCAGCTCGCCCCGGTCTCGCTGCGGGCCGACCTGGTCCTGGTCTTCTTCCTGGGCGACACTCCGGTGCTGGTTCTGGTGGTAGAAGTGCAGCGGGCCCCGGACCCGGACAAGCTGAGGAGCTGGCCCAGGATGAGTCCACGGCAAAGTGGGCCGGCCGGCCCAACCCCTACTTCCAGCCCAGCTCGCCCTTTCTGCCGGTCGTGCTGGCGCCCAAGGACGTCCCCGTGGTCATCTCCCCGACGGAGGCCGCCCGCTGCCCGGAGGTGGCGCTGCTGTCGCTGACGGTCCACGGCAGTGGGCCCGATGGCGTGGATGTGGCCAGCGCCCTGCTGAAGGTGGCGCCCAAACTGCCCAGGGAGTATAAAGTGATGATAGTGGCGCTGCTCGCGCAGCTCTTCAGTCCCCAGCAAAAACACGCACTGGAGGCCCGAATCGGCATGGACCTTTTGGAGTGGTACAAAAACAACGACAACGAGGCCATTCGCCTGTCCTTTCAGCGCGGAGAGGCGCGCGGCATCGACCAGGGCATCAACCAGGGCATCAACCAGGGCATCAACCAGGGCAAAGCCGAGGCATTGCTCGGGGTCCTACAGGCCCGGGGCCTTTTGGTCTCTCCCGAACAGAAGGAACGGGTCCTGCACTGCCAGGATGGGGCCCTGCTCGATCGCTGGCTGGTGAGCGCCCTTTCCGCGTCGTCCGCGGCGGCAGTGCTGGAAACCCCCTGATCTCGGCCTGCTCGTATCTCCGCCGTCGCGGCGTCGTTCATCGACGAAGGGATGCCGGCGCTTCCGGGTGCCGGGTGATCGAGCAAATCGAGACTGTCGGGGTGGTTCGTGTTGCCGCGGTGGTCCATTGCCCGCCACCGCGCAAGCCTAGATGAACGGGTTCACAGCTGCGCCGGCCCTTCGCCCTCATCCGCGATCCAGATGGGGAGAAAACAGGAGAACATGGCCCCGCGGCCGATCTGGCTCTCGACGGTCACCGAGCCGCCCATGGCCTCGACCAGGTGCTTCGCGATGGACAGGCCCAGGCCGGTGCCGCCCAACTCGCGGGAGCGGCCGGTGTCCACGCGATAGAAGCGCTCGAAGAGACGCGGCAGGTGCTTTTGTTCGATGCCCGGCCCGTTGTCGCGCACAAAGAGGCGCAGGTGCCGCCGCCGCGGGTCCGCCACATCGGGCACCGGCGCATCCACAGA
>JBBRLA010000808.1:0-3459 GCA_038231615.1 Polyangia bacterium
CGGCGGGCGCGATCATGAGCGGCCAGATTCACGGCGCCATCCGCGTCTCCGACATCGATCAGGTCACCGTGCCGGCGCTGGCCACCCTCATCACCCAGGAGATCCACAAAAAACCGGTGGCCGACGCCACCAACAACCTGGTCCTGCTCTTCGAGATCCCGGGCAGCGCGGCGTCCACCAAGAAGTGCCAGGTCGCCGCCGACTGCTGCGCCCGCCCCGAGAACCGCGCCACTTGCAAGATCACCGCCGACGAGATCCGCCAGAACCCGGTGTTCGCCGTGGCCAGCATGGCCGACGTGCAGGTCTTCGACGACAACGGCGCGTGGGCGCCGGTGCCAAATGGGACGCGCAAGGACGCCGTCTCCTTCGGCATGGGCTTCACCGCGGTGCCAGCCCAGTTCTAGATGAAACCCACCGCAAAAAAGGGCCCGCCCCCGGCCCGCCGCAAGCAGGCCCCCGCAGACGAGCCGTCGGAGTACGAGACCTACTATGAGATCATCCGGCACATCCCCCGGGGACGGGTGATGACCTACGGCGACGTGGCCCACAGCGCTGGGCGGCCGCTCTTCGCCAGGCGGGTGGGGTATGCGCTGGCGGCGTTGAAGGACCCCGGGGTGCCCTGGTGGCGGGTGATCAACGCCCGGGGCCAGATCAGCCCGCGAGGGTGGGGAGGCGAGTCGGCCGATCAGCGGGACCGGCTGGCCCTGGAAGGGATGGTCTTCGACGATGAGGGCCGCGTCAACCTGAAGGTGTACCGGGGTCCTTTTCCCATAAAGACGAAGCCGAAACGCCGCCCGCGTTGAACCCTGCAACCGTTCTCCTCGATCCTTCATCCCCCTTGTTTTCTCCCATACTCTGATGCTAGGGTCCGCCCGGTCATGTAGGGTGACAAGGAGAACATCATGAATACTGTCGAAATCGGTAAGAAGATTGTGGCGCTGTGCAAGGAGGGCAAGGCCCTTCAGGCGATCCAGGAGCTTTACTCTCCAGACATCGTCAGCGTCGAGGCGCAGGGCATGCCGGGGATGCCGGCGGAGATGAAGGGCCTGGAGGCCATCATCGGCAAGGCCAAGTGGTGGGAAGGGGCCCACGAGGTCCACTCCGCCAAGGCCGAGGGCCCCTGGCCCCATGGCGATCGCTTCGCCATCCGCTTCACCTATGACATCACCAACAAGGAGTCGAAGAAGCGCATGACGATGGACGAGGTCGGCCTTTACACCGTCAAGGACGGCAAGGTCGTCCGCGAAGAATTCTTCTACGGCGGCTGATTCGCGAACGTCAATCAAGGGCCAGGTTTGCCTGTGGGCGGCTTCCGGCTAGCGGGGCCGGGCCCCGGCAATTGGCGATTGAACGACTAGATCAGTGGAGGGTCGGCCCGCTTTTTTTAGGGGGTGGGCCGGCCGCGCTGGGGTCCTGATTCAGCTTCTCGTAGATCTGCTCGGCAGCGGCCACGCGATCGTCGGCGATTGGAACGACTAGATCAGTGGAGGGTCGGCCCGCTCTTTTTAGGGGTGGGCCGGGCCGCGCTGGGGTCCTGATTCAGCTTCTCGTAGATCTGCTCGGCGGCGGCCACGCGATCGTCGGCCACGGGGGCGCCGCTTTGCAGGTCGATCATGGTCTTCAGCAGCTCCGTGTGATCGCCCATCGCCGCCACGTTGGCCTCGTGCCGCAGGTTGGACCGGCGGGTGCGGGCGCGTCGGTCCACCGGTGCCTGCTTCGCCTTGTCATCCTCGGCGATGAGCTGGTTCAGCGCCGCCTCCATCAGGTCCTGCTCCTGTTTGGAGAAGAGGTTTTTGGCCCGGGCGCCGAAGACCGCGTCCTTGATCTGCAGCCAGAATTTGCGTTGTACCGCGCCCATCACCGTGCGGCAATCGTCCAGCACCGCCCCGGTCTGCACCGCGGATGAGTAGAGGGTCATCATCGGCCGGAATTTTCGCAAGAGGACCTGCTGCCCCTGCGCCGTCACTCCGCTAGCGCTCTCGACCTCCGGGACCACCTCGAGCGCCTGCACCAGACGGCGGGTCAGCGCGGGCGCGCTGCGATCCACCATGATCACCAGAGGCGGGCCCGCCCTCCGGGGGACGCCGATCCCGACGATGACGCCAATAAAATCCAGCGCCAGCTGCCGGAGCTGATCGGGGATCACGTTCAGGCGGCCGGTCTGGGCCCCCAGTGCCTGGGCCACCACGATCCCGGTCTGCAGCGGGCTGCGCTGTGGCGGGCGGGCGATCATTTTTACGATTGATGTGCTCATGGGTTCTCCAGCGAAACTATTTTGCCGAGGTGCCGGGGGAAAGGGTGCCGAGGATCTTCTTGCCGCTTTTTTTACCCGGTTTCTTGCTGCTGCCGGGCTTCTTTGTTTTGCCCGGCAGCGGCGAAACTTTGGGCAGTGGCGCGGAGGCCAGCTTCTTTCTGGCCAGGGCCTCGAGCTGCCGCTGCTGCTCGGCCTGGGAGGAGGCGGTGTGTTCGTTGCGCAGCGTGACCGATTGTGTCCGCTGGCCTGCGGCGGACTTGACCATGTCCTGGCGCAACTGGACCAAGGAACTGAAGGCCATGTCGATCTTGCGCCCGAGGGTCTCGTCCCCCTGGGCCTTGAGGGTGGCTGCGGCGGTCTCGGCAGTGGTCGACGAGGAAGTCATCTCCCCGGTGAGGATGAAGACCCCGGCGCGGCTGACGTCCCGGACCTGATCGTTGGCTTCCTCGTCCTGTTCCAGGCACACATCCACCTGAAAGGCCTTGGCCATGTGGTTTGCATCGAGACCCATTTTCTTGAAGTTATCGCGAAAGCGTTCGATGAAGTCCGCCACGCCGGAGAAGACCAACTTTTCGCCGACCGACAGGGGCCCCCCGAGTCCGGCGCGTTTCGCATCCGTCAAGCTGATCAGATCGACGCGCTCGACAGCCTGGCCATAGGTCGTGTTGCGCCGCCACAATTCATCTCCATCGACGATGGAGTCGGTGGCCTTGCCGGTGACGTCCTGCCCCAGCACATCGTCCGCGTAGCCCGTCTGGTTGTCTGCCATGTCGATTTCTCTGCTCCCTTTAGGCCCGATACCTACTACCACGATTCATGGGCCGCACAAGCAGAAATCGACCGACTTCAGCGACGGCAAGATTGGTGAGAAATTCCTGCGCAGGCAGGAAATTTCGCAGGGTGCCCAGGCGGTCTTTCGTCCATGCGCCGAAGGCCGCGGACGGCAAGGAGTTGCGCCTTTCACGTGAGCGCGCCGCTTCACGAATCATTCGGATCGAGATTGCCGCGCAAGCTCATTTCGGATGAGCGTTTTTTCGGGTCCGGAGCGGGGCGATCGGCGGCGGCGGGGGGGCAGAGGGGCGAGCGGCGGGGGGGCGAGCAGCGGCGGGGGGGCGATCAGCGGCGGGGGGGGCGATCGGCGACGGCTGGCGCGTGGCCAACGCAACGCTGTCCGGTGAGCGCCAGATGGTGTCGGGCTCGGGGTC
>JBBRLA010000809.1:0-3455 GCA_038231615.1 Polyangia bacterium
CAAGACGACGGGGCGAACGCTAGAGCTGCATGCGTTGCTGGTGCGTCGGCGGCATCGAGAGGCAGACACGGTGTTGCTGACCACGGGTGTGGAGTTGGGGTATGGGGGTGCGGACCTGGCAGCCTTGTACTATCGGCGCTGGCCCTTGCAAGAGAACGCATTTCGAGAGGGCGCTGCGGTGAAGCTTGGGCGGCATCGGGGCAACTGTGGGCAGGTGGTGAGCAATGTGGCGGTGGTGACGGAGTTGGAGAAGGGGGAACTGCGAGCCAAGACGCTGGAAGCCAAAACGCAGAAGCTCCGAGAGCAGGCGGAACTACTGGCGGAGCAAGTGAGACAGACAGAGCAGACGGCACGCCAAGCGCAGCGAACACTACAGCAATGTGAGCAGCGCGTCGAGAGGCTCAAGGCGCGTCCCAGCACCAAGGCGTCCCAGGGGGATCAGGTGGCGCTATCGTATCACCAGGCGCAACAGGGGGCACGGGCAGCGGAATCTGCGCGCGGGCGAGCCCAGAGGCAGCAGCAGCAGAATCAAGATGCGGCAAAAAAGGCAGCGACGCAATTAGAACAGGAGAGGGTGCAGGCCAAGACGCTCGAGAGCCGGCGGACGATTCGGCAGATTGATGTGGCGCTGGACACGGTGCTCACAGCATTCAAGCTGACGGCCGCGCAGTTGGTGGCCTTCATCCTGCGAGTGTACATGGTGGCCATGCCGATGGCAGCAGAGACGTTTCTGGCACGGGTGCTACCCCTGAAGGGGCGCCGAGAGACAGGGCCCGAGGAGCAGCGGGTGGTTTTCTACGAGAATCCCAGAGATCCTCAGGTGAACGCAGCGGTGGCGGACGCATGCAAACGCCTGAACGCCCGGAGTTTTGTCAGGGATGGCAAACGAGTTTTTTACGAAATCCGTCCCTCGCCACCGGTTGTGCCTCAGGAAAATCAGTTCGGATGATCTGATCCTCCAACTGTGGGGTTGGCCGAACTCCCTGTCTGATGCGGCCGGGTCCTTCGCGGGGCCCTTTCACGTCAGCGACCCAGACTCAAGCATCTCGATCGACGGAACCGCCACCGGCACGGTGCAGATCACCGGGTCGCTGGTGACGATCGATGTGGCCTTTGCGGGCACGACCTTGGGCGATAGCGCGCTACTGGCTGCGACTCAGGGCAAGTTTCAGGCGGGGATCGACGCCGCGCTTGTGGGGGCAATCAAGGCAGCGTCCCAGACCCCAGCGCCGCCCCAGGATGCGCCCGCGCCAGCGACTGCGGACGATATCAACCCCGCCCTGTCTCCTGAGCAGCGGGCGATGCTCGAAGCGCAGCTCCCGCCTGCCGGCCGCCGCGGTGGCCAGAGCCAGGGCCAGCCCTACCGCGTGCTCGACGTCCAGGTGGACCTCGGCGCGGAGCTGCCCCCGCGGCGGCTCCCTCGTCGGGCGGCATCGTGGTGCTGGCCGTCGCCGGGATCGCGATGGTGACCCTGGTCGGCACGCTCATCGCGATTTCGGTGAGCCGCAATCGTCGCAACAAGAAGGGGAGCCGCTGATGGGCATCATCAATCCGAGCACGGCCCTTCCCATCGGCGCGGATCCCAAGACGCCGCGGCGCAGCCCCTATGTGCCCCCGCCGCCTCCGCGGCCGCCACGCCTTCCCCGGCCGCCCCGCTGGCACGGGCCGGAGTGGGACCTGCCCCGCGAGGTGCCGCCGCTGTGGATTGTCCCTCCGCCCGATCTGCCGGTCGGTTTTCTCGACCCGTACGTCGGCTACGAGCTGTACGCCACCATCGAGGGGGTCGGGGTGCCGTTCGATTATGCCCAGGCCGCGCGGGCGCTCATCCCGGGCCTGATTGAGTATCACCTGCTCGGCGGCTACTCGGGGGACAGAAGCCGGGGCTTTCGGCTTTCGGGGCCCTATGGCCGCATCTTCCAGGCGGGCGTGCAGACAGGACAGCCGCCCTATTCTTTCGGACTTCCCGCCTTCGTAGGCGCGTACTTCTCGGACGGCATTCGGATTCTGAATGGTGGGGATGTCAACGACACACTCGGGGCGGCCCTTGTCCCCCAGCTCGGCAAGACCAAGAGCCAGCGCGAGGCCGATGCCCAGCCCCAGAAGACCTCCCGCGTGCTCTCGATGCGGGACCACAAGCCCACCGACAAGGACAAGGAGTGAAACAGCGATGAGCAGAGACAGAAAGACCACCACCCGCCGCCCACCCGCCGCCGCCGCCGCCACGGGCACCGACAACGCCAACGCCAGCCAAGAGGACCTGCTCCGGCAGATCGTGCACCACCTGCGCAGAAACGGCGAGAAGGGGGATGCCCTCATCGCCGACTTCAGCCGGCGTTTCAACGAGTTCACCGAGGGCAACGCCACCGTGCAGCCGGAGGTCGAGTACGTGGAGAAGCTGTGCGCCGCGGCGAAAAAGGAGCAGGTGAACCTGAGCATCGACCTGCGCGCCGGCACCATCCGGATCGTTGCCCCGCAGAGCTACGACTTCGGCACCAGGCAATAGGGCGCCGCCCGGATGCAGGTAGAGCCCAGGACCCGGGTCGCGGAGCCGACCACGCCCCCGCGCTGATCTTCACCCCCCGCACGGCCAGGCCATCGCGTCGGTCCCCGCCACCCGCCACCCACGTAAGCCGCGGCCGGGGTCGTTCTGTCCGGCCTGGGCTCTCTTTTATTCCTCCTCGTCGTCCCCGAAGAACACCCCCACCGGCATCTCGTCCGCCTCGAAAGGCTCCGCGCGCACTGTCTCGGTCCGCTCGGCGCTGAGGATTTCGGTGTACCCCGCCGGGTCCCAGCGAAAGACTTGGAGGGTCTGCGCGACGGGGTCAATCAACCAGTAGTGCCCGACGTGCGCCTGATGGTAGATGCGCTTCTTTTTGATCGTGTCGTTCCGGTAGTTTGACGACAGAACTTCGCAGATCCAGTCAGGCAAGATGGTAACCACCGTGCCCGTCGGGCAGGTCGGGCACTTGTCCCGGCGCCAGCCCGCGACGTCGGGCCGGAGGGGTTCAGGATGTTGAGGGAAGGCGACGAGCGCCTCAACCATGAACCACCAGCCCCCCGGCCATCGCCCGCCGGGCCGTCGGCCAAACCGGTGCTTCAGACGCCCGATGAGGTTGGCCTGCGCGCTGGCATGTTCCGCAGAGGTCTCCTTCTCGGCGAGTTCACCATCTAGGATCTCATAGCCCTGACCTTCACCGGGCAGGGCCAGAAGGTCGGCGAGAGTAGCGAGTCGGGGTCTCTGAAGGGCGGCGGCACTCATGAAAGGAAGCCTAGCAGATTCTATTTTAATGGGATGGAAAATAGGGTATGGTCCCGTCGTTTATGGCCACAAAGAAGACAAGTCCCGAGCCGAAGCCCAGGGGGAGACCACCAGGGAAGACGACTCGGAGCATTCACGTTTCAGTGCCCCTTGCGGTCGCCGAATGGCTTGATAAGCAGCCGAACGCATCCGCGGC
>JBBRLA010000810.1:0-3445 GCA_038231615.1 Polyangia bacterium
CATCTCCCCCATGTCCTCGCATTCGCGAGGTCATGGGAGTTGCCCCCACGCTCCGTCGGTCACGTACATTAGTAAGCTCCATCGGTCGCTGTGGGGGTGCGCCAAAATCTGCTCCGGCCATGTGCTTCTTCCTGAAAGGACTCTTCATCAACTGACGCGACCCTGTATAACTAAGTACTGTTCCGGATCGTCGGTGATGGCTTGTTCAAAGGGGTGGTCACTATGTTGCGGGGTGGTGTACTTAGAGGCGGAAAGGACCCGGCACGCTGCTTCCTCAGATTCGGTCAGTCGCCGTTGTGGCAGCCATCGCTGTCGTCAGCGTGATTCTGATGCCCGAAGAGCGCCTTGCACAGATTGACCTGCTCGGCGTTGCACACCTCGCGGGCCTGGCCGACCAGCCCCTGGTTCTTGCAGTGGATCTTGGTGGCCTCCTCGACGCAGTCTTCCATGTCGTCCAGGTGGCGCGAGAGCGACAGGTTGAAGTTGATCGACCCGCAGGCATACGTGCCGAGGGTGGTCGCATCAGATCGGATGAGGATTCCATCGTCGCCGCCATCGCCGGGGACGTTGGGGTTGGGAAGAGTGGTGCTGCACTGGACGGTGGGCAGGAAAGGCGGGTTGACCGGGACGCCATACTCGGCGTTGGCGAAGCCGGGATCGTGCGGTAGGAAGTCGAAGAAGGCGTAGGCGTCGGCCGCGAGCGCGCCCTGAGTGCTGTTCGGCGGCTTCAGTCGGCTGGGGATGACGCCCTTGCTGACACCGCCGGCCATGAGGACGTTGTTGGTCGAGTCGTTGACCGAAAAGGTGAGCGCGTAGATCGTGCCATGGCTGGCGCTCTGGACGGCGATGCCGCCGGATTTGAAGGCCGGGCGATCGATCTTGATCCCGAGCTGCCCCAGGTAGCGGATGCCGTTCAGGGTACCGCCGGAGGAGGCGCAGGCGGGGGCACACTGTGCCCGATCCGCGCTGGGGCACGCCACCAGGAAGGCGCCTTGGTGGTTGGTGTCCGGGGGCGGGGTCGAGCAGTAGCCATAGGGGATCCAGTCGGGGGCGTCGAAATCGTTGGGCCCGACCGTCGCGTGAATCAGGCTGTCGTGGCCATTGCTGTGGGCCACCACAGACAGGTCGTTGTAGGGGCTGGAGAAGCCGGTGATCACCTTGTTCCAGACCACGTTGGACGGGATGCTCAGGCGGCTGATGGACTGGTTGCAGCCGCTGGCGGCGGTCGTCGCCGCGATCAGGGCAGAAGCGAGGGCGAATCTGACGTGGGTCGTCATGAATGGACTCCTTTGGTGCGTGCCCGCCATGCATTAACCGATGCGATCAATCGATGCAATCAATCGATCGATCCGCGGGTACCGACCAGGATAACGGGTCCCTCCCCCTTTCGCCATTCTACCTTCGCATTATTGACAAATACTACAAAATATGGTATAGATAGGAATGATATATTTCGTTAAAATTCGTCAACGGCATGCGCGTCCTGTTTGGACAGCCTGTTTAGATAGATAGAGCAGGCCGGGCATGAGCCGAACTTTCAAAACGATCTCGATTCTCGCCGTCGGCCTGGTGGCCTCCGTGGCCCTGTACCAGCAACGGGAACTGAGCCGCCTGCGGGGCGAGCTTGCGCAGCGATCGAGTTCCGGGCGTGACCCGCCTTCCAAGATCGCCGACGTGCGTGGCGTCGCACACATCCCGGTCGCGTGGGCCGAAGTCCCCGTGACACCGCGGCCCACCGCGGTATCGCCACCGCCGCCGTCCACCCACACCGCGACGACTCCTGTGCCGCAGGAAAGGTCCACCGCGACCGCGGCGCCCGCACCGCCGGCGGCAGCCGAGGACGTCGGCGTTCTGGCCCTGCGAGAAACGATGCACCAGTTCTCGCAGCGGCAGCGAGATCGCGACCTCAAGGTCCCCGAAGGCCGCAAGCACTGGGTCGAGGTCCTGGCGGCCAAATCCACGATGACCGCCGAGCAATCCGCCAGCCTTTACTCCCTGCTGGACCAGGAGTTCGAGCGCCGGGACGAACTTGGAAGGCAGGCACGCGGCGGCATGCGGACCTTCCCCGATGTCCTGGCCGAGTCGCGGAAGCTCCGTGCCGACACCGATGAGAAGATACACAAACTGGTCACAGATGCCCAGTTCCGCGCCTACCAGAACAGCCGCCTCTTTTCCGGCCCCGATGTACTCTGAGCCGCGATGAGCCGGATCACTTTCTTGCGGGGCGGCGGACTCAGTCCTTGCAGCACAGGATGCCGCCGGGGCTGGCGACAGAGTGGATCACGTCGTCGATACCGTTCTGGCCGCAGGTCCAGCCCTTGATCTGGGCGACGCAGGAAAGGGTCTGCGAAAGACCGTTGCACGGGGGCATCACCAGCAGCGCCCCGTCTTGCGCGCCGCAGCCCAGAAGCGCCGGGACGCCGAATTTGGCCGCGCAATCGAGCACGAAGTTCCCCATCCCGTCCTGGTCCAGGACCACCTTGTGGCGCAGGATGTAAAAGCCGGGGATCTTAGCGCAGTCGGCGGCGGCCTTCTCGGTCAGGAGCATGTCGTCCATGCTGCTCCCCTCGCAGACGTGGAAGCCGTGCTGGCACAGGGCGCCCTGGCTGTCGTGGTTGTTGGTGAAAGCGCCGAGACAGGCGTAAAGGCCCTTCTTGATGATCTCGCTGCCCCCCTTTGTACAGCCCGGGGCAGGCGGCGGGTTGGCGCTCATGTCGGGGGGCGGCAGCGACGCAACCAGGTCCTGCGCTTGCTTTTGCATGTCGGGGACCGGCATGTCCCCGGCGGGCCTGTCGACCTGACACAGGTCGGCCTGGCAAAAATAGCCCTCAGGACAGGTGCCGTCCGGGCCGCAGCGATAGTGGGGGGCGCTGTAATCGGGCTGGTAACAGGCGGCCAGGAGCAGGGCGGAAAAAAACCAGGACGGGCGCATCAGCGTTTTCACAACCCACAGCCTACATCCAACCTGCCGGGTTGTCTTTTTCCCGGGCGTCGCGCAGGTAAAGATCAGAACCTCCCGGAAAGCCCAAGGCCGAGGCCCTGCGGGGTGACGTGGAGGTTTGCCGTGGGCTCGTTCTTGCGGTGGACGTACCACCAGGCGGTCCAGGTGGCGCCGCCGGAAAGGGCCAGCACGCCCAGGACGTCGAAGGCGATGGCGGCGGCGTTGAGCGCCTTGCCCTTGTCGTCCAGCGCCTTGTCGTAGGGGCGCCCCGGCGGGACCGGCGAATCCACGGCGCGGGCGGTGGCGATGGCCCCGCCCCCCAGGCCAATGCCGATGATCAGCAAGCCGGTGCCCCCCCCGAGCAGCGCCAGCGCCGGCCAGGGCGGCAGGCGCGAAAGCGTCTTTTGCTGCGCGGTCCCGGGCACCCCGGACACCCCGGATACCTGGGACACCTGCGCGACCTCGGGGACGGGAGTGCCCTGCCCCTTGACCGGCGCGGTCTTC
>JBBRLA010000811.1:0-3444 GCA_038231615.1 Polyangia bacterium
AGAGCGAGCGGGCCGGCATTCAATAGAGGATCGGCAAGGAGACCACGATGCGGAGTATGACGATGCGATTCAAGGGTGATCTTGGGCTCCCGGGTCTTCTCCTTTGGCTTTCCGTCGTTATGGTGGGCATGGGTGCCGGTTGTGCCGGGGCGCCCGACAACGGCGCGGTAGGGACGCGGCAGTCGGCCCTGTGCAACCCCGGCAACACCGGCGGCGACCTGGGTTGCGGCTGCACCCTCAACGAGCAGTGCAACAACTTCGACAACGACACCCGGCTCATCGTCTGCGACGTACCGGATGGGGCGGCGGCGGGCACGTGCCTGGACTGCACCGCCGGGGCGGCCCACCCGGTCGGCTGCGCCTGTGCCGCCGACGCCGAATGCGCCACCGGGCTTTACTGCGACGTGCGCTCGTGCCAGAAGTTGCGGGTGGTGCGGGGCGATTTCTGCCTGCTCGACAGCGAGTGCGGCATGGACATACTGGGGCAGATGACCTGCCTGCCAACCAAACACTGGTGCGGCCCACTGCCCGACGGCTCTTTCTGCGACTTCAACAGCGACTGCCTCAGCCTGACGTGCAACGGCCTCGGGGTGTGCAGCAGCGGAGGCAGCGGGTTCACCTGCACCAAGGACGCCGACTGCAAGTCCCCGCTGGTGTGCAGCCTGGTGACCTTTCAGTGCATCACCCCGCAGGCGGACGGGGCCGAATGCACCCGCAACGCGGAATGCGTGAACCAGTGCAACAGCTTCAGCGGCCAGTGCCTGATGGGCGGCTTCGGGACCATCTGCACCCTGTCCAACCCCGACAGCGACTGCTCCACCGGCTTCGACTGCACCATGTGCGGGCCGACCTACACCTGCCGGGTCCCCGGCGGCCCCTGCGGGTAGGCCCGCGGGGCGGTGTACTCAGCCCGTGCGTGGGGGCTTGTTGGGCTTTTTCCCCAGCTTGGCGCCGACCTTTGACCCATGAAGCGACAAGCGGCCCCGGACAAGCGCCCGCTTCTTGGCGGGCACCCGCCCGGCCAGTGCCAGGGATCGCGAGGTGTGGCGGTGGATCTCCGCCCAGTCGAGGTGCTCGTTCTCCCGGTCCCTCGATGGGTCGCCGCGCCGCAGGTAGGCGCAACGCGGCTCCTCGACCAAGGGCGTGATCCCGGTATCCCACCACAGGTTGTCGGCGATCACCTTGTAGTTGCCATAACTCTCTACGAAGAAGTCGACCTTGCGCTGCTTGATCCCGCCGCCCGTGTCGTCCGCGCGCACGCAGCCGTCGTGCACCGTCCCGTCCGGCATGTGGATGCCGACGAGCTGCGGGATGTACAACGGCGTGCCAATCGGGATGTACCGCGGATCGATGGCCACCGAGCGGAACACTTGCAACGGGCGCCCCTGCCCGCCCATCCCCAGGGGGTGCTCCTTCGGGTCCACCTGCCGGAAGCAGGTCCCCACCCCGTAGTTGCACTCCCCATCGTAGTTTATCACCCGGCCGTCCCGCAGGATGCCCGACCCCTCCAGCTTCAGCTCAAACACGAAGGTCCGCGGGAACTTGCCGATCGAGAAACCTTGCTGGGTATAGATATCGGTATCGTAGGGTGCGTTGGCGTACTCCGACTCCCAGGCCAGCCAGTAGAACGAGAGCTTGAACCCCCGGGGCGGGCCGATCGGGTAGCCGCAGCACTCCTTCACCTTGCCCACCGGCGTCACCTTCACCAGGGTGCGCCGGTCCTGCCCATCCTCTTTGCTCGAATCTCCTTCGGGGACCTCGGCCCGCACCTGCGGGGATGGCATGACGACCGGCAAGACGCCGCTCAGCGGGGCGAGGAGGGGCAGCGCCAGAAGCGCTCCCAGCAAGGCGAGCATGAATGAAGCATAGCCGACCTTGCCCTCTGGCGGCAAAAAGCGACCGATCCAGGCAGCCCCTTTCCCGGGGGCCGAGTCCAAGAGAAACCAGAACCGGGTGAGAATCCTGAACGTTGCGCCCGGTCGCTGCTATCTTTGGAGCATGCCCATGGATCATGAAAGCTCCGATCAGGCCCCGGCCGGTCCGCCCCCCGGGCCGGTGGTCCGGTTCGTCGTCAGGCGGATCTGGTGGCTTTTCACCCCCGCGATGATCGCGCTCTATCTGGTCGTCACCGCCCTCTTGAACCCCCTGGACCTGAGCAGCGTGCCGGCGCTGTGGCTGGTGCGGGCGCTGCTAGCGGGCCTGGCCTTGGCCGCCATCGGCATCTTGCCCTACCTGCTGCGGCGGAGGGAATTCGACCGCGCCTGGGACAAGTCACTGCTCACAAACGAGGCGCGCCTGCAGGTGAAGGAAGCCCGGCGGCGCCTGGCCGTGCACCCCCTGCCACCCGGGCCGCGGGGCGAGGTCGAGGCGGCCATCGCCACCGTCGACAGCGCGCTGCGAGACCCACAGCCAGGCGACGAGAAGCACCTGATGCCGGCGCTGGAGGAACTCCTGCGTCTGATGACCGAGCACCTGCTTTCGGCGCGCAAGAGCGCGGCGCGGGAGTATGCCGAGTCGCTGGGGGTAGCGGTGTTCCTGGCCCTTTTCCTTCGCGCCTTTGTCGTCGAGGCGTTCACCATCCCCTCGGGCTCGATGCTTCCGACGCTCCAGATCGGCGATTTCGTCTTCGTGAACAAGTTCGTCTACGGGCTGCGCATCCCGGGGACCGGCATCAAGCTTCTGGAACACGTCCGGCCGCCCAGACGCGGGGAGGTCATCGTCTTCATCTCTCCGGAGAAACCGGACATGGACCTGATCAAGCGCATCGTAGCGGTGGCCGGCGACGTGCTGGACATCCGGCAGGGGCAACTTTACGTGAACGGCGCCAAGGTGGCGCTGGAGCCCGTGCCCGGGCCTTGCGAGGTGGACGACAAGCCCGAGGGGACCGACGACTGGCACCGCGTCCCCTGCGACGCGTACCGGGAGCACGACGGCGCCGACTACACCATCCTGCGCAACCCGGGGTTTGACCGCCTGAGCACCGGGAACACGGCCTTTCCGCTGACGGTGCCCCCGGACTCGGTCTTCGTGATGGGGGACAACCGCGACAACAGCAACGACAGCCGCTACTGGGGCTTTGTGCCCTACGACCTGATCCGGGGCCGCGCCTGGCGGGTCTTCTGGTCGGTGGGGCTGCGCAACTCGGTGCGGCTGGAGCGGCTCTTCACGCCGCTGTGACGGTCGATGCGACCTTCACTGCCGGCCCTTCTGCCCCTCATCTGCCCGGCTTGCAGAAAGCTCACCGAACGGGGGCGGGAGATGTTCACCGTGAGCCTCTTTCGCACGCTGCGCGAGGGGGCGGACGGCGAGATCGAGGCGGGCATTCTGTGCTGCGACAACCCGGCCTGCCGCCGCGAGTACCCGATCCTCGACGGCATTCCCCTCCTTTTGCCCAACCTGGGAGCCTACCTGCGGACCGAGGTGTCGCGGGTGGTGGAGGCGGAC
>JBBRLA010000812.1:0-3439 GCA_038231615.1 Polyangia bacterium
GCTGCGTCAAAAGCGCAGGCGCCCGTGGAATGGTGCGAACGGCGACTTTTGGCGCGTATCCATCGACTCACGCTCGAGTAACCTCCGTGGCCGCAATAGACAGGCGCAAAGCGACATGCAGGAAGCCGTATGCGGACGATTCACCGCAGCGATGTGATCAGAGAAATCTTGGTGAAGGAGTTCGCGATCCTCGAAGAGGAGGATTAGCCATCCGACAGAGCAGGCGTGTCTGCGGCGCCGCTCACCAGTGGGGCGCTTGCCTCCCCCTGTCGAGGCGAACTCCCCGACGGTTGCGACGAGATCCCCGCCGATTGCAGCGGCGCTCATGGCGATCGGTGCCGGGTTTGCGCCGGAGCACGTGCGAGATTCGGCTCACGTAAGGCCGATCCGCCCAGAACGCCTTTCGCCGACCAGCTTGTCTTGGGCAGACTACCTGCTATTATTCACACTAGATGTCTGAATTTCGCACAAGCTCCGATCAGCCTCCCGAGGAGGCCATCGGCAGCCGAATCCGCGATGCACGTGAATTGCTTGAGATGAGCCAGGACGACCTGGCCCGGCTTGTGGCATTGCCGCGCACGGCCCTGTCCGCCATCGAGAATGGGAAGCGGCAGGTGACCACCGCAGAACTGCTGGCCTTCGCACGGGTATTCGACCGCCCGTTCGACTACTTTCTTCGTCCTCCCGAGTCCGAACCTTTTCCCTTTCCGCGACAGCCGTCCAAGGAGGTGCAAAAGACGCTCACCCACTTCGAGGAGATGTGCCGGAGCTACGGTCAGCTGGAGGAGATGAACGGACTCACTCCCCCCGACCTGCCTCGGCTGGCCTTTTCGCCGGGCCGGTACGTGTCGCGAGACGCGGAGCGGCTGGCCGAACTGGTGCGCACACAGCTCGGGCTGGGACCGGCCTTGCCGGCCCGGCAGCTCCGGGTGCTCCTCGACGAGCGATATGGAATCAAGACGTTCGTTCTGCGTTCGCAGAGCAGGCTCTCCGGTGCCTGCTTACACCACCGGAACCTCGGCCCTTGTGTCCTTGTGATCAAGCGGCCCACCTATCACATGCTCTTCACGCTAGCCCACCAGCTGGCGCATCTCCTGGTCCATCGAGAGACCCCGTTCCTCGACGAAGATATCTTCAGCAAGACCCCTCGCGAACAGTTCGCCAGCGCGTTTGCGGCGGCGCTCATCATGCCTCGCGCGGGGGTGCAGGAGATGTTCTTTTCGTTCTACCGCTCACGCACCGACCTCGTGCCCGCCGACGTCGCCTACCTGGCGCGTCACTTCGGCACGAGCCGCCAAGCCATGCTCTGGCGTCTCCAGGGACTGCGCCTGATCGCGCCGTCTCTCCGCGAGGCCCTTTGCCGGGAACCTCACGTCTCGTTCGAAGCCGAAAAGCACTCGCACGAGCCCTCAACCCCGTGGTCCGCCCTGCCGGAACGCCATGTGTTCCTGGCGGCGCGGGCCTACCAGCAGGAGAAGATCAGCATGGGACGCCTCGCTGAGCTTCTCTACGACGAGGAAGGACGCCGGCGCACCGCCGACGATGTAGAGGGCGTCCTCGCCGACTATCAACTACGAAGCCCGGAAGACGCCACGGATGGCGACCCTTCCATGGATGCGGTCTGGCTGATCGACGATCAGCCGGAGGCTGTTGAGTAGCGCATGGGACCGAAGTTCCAAGAAGCAGTAAACGAAGCGCCGGGTTTCGACCCGGTCAACTCAAGGAGGAGACAACATGATCAAACGATTCGATCTCTTCCGCTCCGGCGATGGCTGAGAGCGGATTCGACCCCCACTTCATTCTGGACGCGACCGTGTGGCTGAACTTCGCCAAGGCCGACATCGAGGATGATCTCGTACGCGCGTTCGCGGGCCGACTTTGTGCCGGCTCCGTGATGGTGAACCAGGAGCTGCTTCGCCGACCCCGCGCCTCGGGCCGGGCCGGCCAGCCATTTGTCTTGCAGGGTGTGACCGTCCTGGACATGAATGGCGATGAGCGGAGCGAATACGGGGCCCTCAAATCCCGATTCCCGGGCCTCGGTTCGGGAGAGCGGGAAGCGCTGGTGCTGGCCAAGAGCCGCCACCTGACGCTGGCCACCGATGACGGGCTGGCACGAGCGACGTTCACGGAGCGATTTCCCTCCGTGAAGCTGACGACCACCGAGGAGCTGCTCTTCGAGTCGGTCACGAAAGGATATGTGGCGCGGGATTCGGCGGACCGGATCCTGCGGCTGACGCACCGAAAGAGATGAGACCCGGCGTCCGCTTCCCCGGGTGACGACCACGGGGAGCGGACGCCATTTTTTGCCCAATAGGCCCGGATCGCAGACAATCGTCATGCTCGCGGCTGACGGTCGGCGAGAAGGATCAGGGGAGCAGCCACGAGGAGCCCCTTCACTTGGCCCAGATCTGTTCCAAGCACTGGGCCTGGCTGGCGGTCGAATACCACGCCCGCGTCCATGACACCACGGAGCGAGCGCCCCTTGAGCACTTCCTGGCCCAAGTGGAGCACCTGCGGCCCTTGCCGCGGGGTCTTTTGTTGGATGCCCTTCCTGCAGTGCAAGACCCTGGACATGCTCTATGGAGTGCTCCGCGGGGGAGCGGGGGGGACTTGGGGCGCGTCGTGGAAGATGCGCAGAAACAGGCATGCCAGATGTTTCCCCTCAAGCGCTGCGGCGGGCCCTACGAACTGAATCTGGATGGGTACAAGCCAGAAAAAGGGGCGGCCTCGTCATGGCCGGCCGGGGCAACGCGCATGGCCCTGCACATGCGGCTCTCCCCTGACGACCACCAGCGCCCCGCCGCACTCACCGCGTACAGGCTCTATGCCGCCGACGCCGCGGCCGGTCTGAAGGCGCGGGCATGGGTGGAACAGTACCTCAAGGCCTTCGCCAAAGGGGACGTCCACGGCGTGGCTACCCTGGAGGGGCAAATCGTCGCCCACCCGCCGGTGCTGCGCAGCGTGGTCGAGGCTGCGCGCGATCGGGCCCGCCGGCTGCTGCTGCAACAGGTGCTGCACGCCCATGACCCCCTGTACCTGCGCGGCGCGGCCGAGTTGCTCGGCCTGGAGACAAAGGACGTGGACCCGCTGGTGCCCAGGTCGCCGCCGCCGCGCGCGGCGCTGTGGGGGCTGCGCGCCCTCTACGAGGTCAGCGCCCGGGAGCCCTCGGCCTTCCCGGACAGACGCGATGAGGTGTGCGCGGATGCGGGCCTGCGCGGGCAGGCAGGCTACACGCGCATCTGCCAGCTTCTCGGGGCGCGATCCCCTGTGCGCTGAAGCCAATCAGAGAGAGCCTCCCTCGGTGAGCTAACTATTTTCGATTATTTTGAGGTCACCTGTTGGCAGCCCCTTGTAATCCAAGGACCGGTGCCGAGATCCCCTTGTATGGAACCACAGAACCAATCCGCCCGTGACCCCTTCGGACTCCCGCTCCGGGCCC
>JBBRLA010000813.1:0-3419 GCA_038231615.1 Polyangia bacterium
CCGAACAGCTCCTTGGGCACGCAGAGCAGGTCCTGGCCCATGAGCATCAGCGTCGAGCCCCTGTGCCGCACCAGGCGCGCGGTGCGAATGAACGCCTTCCACGCCAGCTCGTCATCTTCCAAAAGGTTCATCTCGTCCACCGCGATCAAGCGCTGGAACGCCCCATGCCGGGCGCTGGGCTGAAGCAGCCCGTTCATCAGCGCCACCACCAGTGGCGCCACCTTGCCGCGCCCCATGTGCGGACCCCCCAGGAAAACCACCGTGGCGCAGCCCGGCTGAAACAGGTCCCAGAAATCCGCCCCTTCGTCCGTGTCCTCGAATTCGGCGAAGGCGCTCAGGCGCACGTGGGCGGTGCGCTTCTGGTTCACGTTCAGGTCCTCGGCGTTGTCGATGAAGTGGCGCAGCCCGGCGATGGTGACCCGCTGTCCTTGTTGCTGCGCCTCGTCGAGCATCCGTCGCACCACGCGGGTGTCCTCATCGGCGCCCAGCAGCGCCTCCAGCCCGGGCTGCCCGAGTTGCGCCAGCGGGAACTTGAGCAAGACCACCTCCAACCCCAGGTCCTGGTAGGGACGCAGGCGCCGCCGCAACTCGGGGGTTAGCAGGGTCTTGGGGATGGCCAGGCGCAGGCCCGGCAGGGACAGCGGCCCGACGCCCAGGCGCATCCGGAGCAACTCCAGGTCGGCGGCGACGGGGTTTGTCTTCAGGCCGTCCAGAAGCTGTGGCAGGCGATCGTGCTCTTCCAGGTGAAAGAAGACGTAGCAGCCGGGCAAAAGCCGGCCCGAGGCGGTGGGCTCGCCGGGGCACAGGGTGCCCTCGCAGAGCATCGAGCTGAAGACGGTCTTGCCGGCGTTCTGGGCGCCCGAGACCAGGATGACGTGGCCGCAGTCCCGGGACAGGGCCAGGGGCTGATAGGGGTCGTCGTCGATCCAGCCCAGCAGGGACCAGGTGTCGGGGACGACGTTGGTGCCCACGAAGGTCAGGCGGCTGCGGAAGTCGTCGAGGAAGCGGTGGCCGGCCTCGATCAGGGCGGCGTCGGACTCGACCTCGAAGTTTGAGCGCAAGAAGCCCGGTTCCATGCCTTTCATGGCCGTCCAGGGAAGGGGCCGGCCGCGGTGGACCTGCTGGAGAAGGTCGCGCAACCGCGGTCCCCGGAGCTGGGTCCTGCGGAGGGTGGCGACCAAGGCCGGAGCATCCTGTCCTGCCAGGCTTGCGGACTGGGCGACGTTGGCCACGGTCAGTTCTTGGGTTTCATCGATGAAGTCCAGGGAGAAACGAGGGTCGATGTTCATCATGGTAAGGAGAGTTCTGGGGCGCATGAGCGGAAGATCAAGGGGGAGTTTGGCGATCGGCGGAATTACATGACGGCCAGGGGGTATTCGCTCTTGGTCGTCCCCCGGGCTGCGTACTCCCACTGCTCCTCGGTGGGCAGCGCCTTCAGGTTCCACCGACAAAACAGGTCCGCCTGCATCCAGTCCACGCAGTTCACCGGGTGCATCTCCTTGCCCGCCACCCCGTAGTTGCATTGCGAGTCCGCCGACTCCCCCATGTCGGGATGCGGGTGCGGCACCGAGCACACCTTGGCCTCCACGCATTTCTGATACGCCGTCACCGTCACTTCGGTCTTCTCCAGATAGAACGAACCCAGGTCCACCGTATATTCCGGCTTTTCGTTGGCGGAGCCCCCATCCACCCCCGTCCCCATCTTGAAGGTGTCCCCCTGGATCATCACCTCCGGCAGCACCAGCGGCATCGCCATGTCCGCCCCCCGATAATTCGGATTTGCTTCCAGCACGCATCCCGAGCTGCCCAGGGCCATCGCCACCATCAGAAAAAGTAGGCCCATGGCTCTGTTGATTATCGCTTTTACCATCCACATTCTCCCATGCTACCATCAGACATGCCTCCCCCGCCGCCCTCTGCTACGCTTGCCCGCGAGACTCAGCAGAGCAGCCGAAGTTGAGGGTGGCGGCCAAGCGCCGCAGGATCTTGACCAAGAGGTATCATGCCGGAGTGGTCCGGGATCGAGGCAGAGCGCGGTCCGACCCGTCAGGCGGCGGCCCGATCAGGCCGCTCGAAGCGGCGCCAAGTCATCGGGTTTGATCATCTTGAGGCCGATCTGCGTGAGAAACCCATTGATCTGTTCAAGACTCGCCTGGCGCGGATCTGTGATCTCAATCCCGATCGGATCTCCGGCGGCCGAGTAATCGACCAGCATCCCCGCTCCCATGGGTTCGCTGCGTGCGCTCTTGATCCCGTTCTGGCGTGGCAAGTACAGATAGGCAGCCAGGGGCTTGCCTTTGCGAAACGTGACTTCCAGGTAGCATTCCTTCATCGTTTTACTCCGTCACTGGATAGGCAGTGATGACCAGCGAGAGCCGCTCTTCCTCATCAGGTTCCATAATAACGTGCCACAGGCGCCGCCTGTGACGAGTCTCGATGAGCCACCTGCCCACGACAGCATCTTCACGATAACCATGAGCACACTCGATCATACCGCGTAGATCGACCTCGGTAAACCCGCGGTCCTCCATACGCTTTTCCACGTGAGGCGTGAGTTCGATATCCCACTCCCACCAAGATGGCCAGCCTCTCTGCATCGAACTCATGTGGCCACTAGAACATGAAAACTTTCTGGCCCGCAAATTACGGAACAAGGGTTCCTGACAGAACCTCTGATCAGAATCGATTTTTCGTCGAGAAACTATCACGAGGCAGCCACCGCGCTAGGCCAGCCATGACAAGCAATCCGATTGGCCTCCCCGGCCGCCCTCTGCTACGCTTGCCCGCGATGGACCCCAAGCCTCGTTTTCGCGGCATCATGTTGGCCCCTGGGGCCTTGGGGCAGACCCCGGCCCTGCGCTGCCCTCCGGATAACCCCTGGCCCCGCGTCGATGACCACCTTGTCGAGCCCGAGACCAGCCGCGATGAAGTCCTGTACGGCCAGCGCATGCAGGTCATGGGTGCCCTTGCGCCTCATGCCGACCGCCAGGCCGAACTCATCTATGTCCTGCGTGCCCATGTCCACCCCGACTTCATCGTCTCCACCGAACTCCAGACCCGCAGCGCCTTCGATTCCGACTTCGCCACCGACGCCTGCATCCGCAAAAAGGGCAACGGCCCACGTATCGGCACTCGTTATCTGGAGGAGTTCGCTTGCGAAGTCGTCAGCGAACAGTGCCCCAGCAACATCCTGACCAAGGCCGAAGACCTGGTGAGAGCGACGGCGGGTAGGAAAAACTAACGGGGGTTTTGCCCTGCCGAGAGCAGCGGAGGCCGGCACCGATCGCCACTCGCCATAACTCCCCACCTCTCTCATGCCGTTCGATGTGAATGGAAAATTACATAATCTCGCCTGTAAGCCCTCATTCGGACACACCCCTCCCGAGGTGCCGCTGACCGCCATCGCGGCTGGCCCTGTC
>JBBRLA010000814.1:0-3414 GCA_038231615.1 Polyangia bacterium
ACCTCGCCGGATGTGGTGTAAAGCTGCACCCGCTGGGAGTTTCCCCTCCGGCGCGGGGAGGCGATCGGGAAGAAGTCGAAGAAAAGCGTCCGGTCGACGCCGGTACTGACCGAGACGATCTGCCCCCGGGCGTCGGGCCGCAGCGCCCGGTGCAAGTAGTTGAGCGACGTGCTCTTCCCTGAGAGCCCGGGTCCATAGTAGACAACCTTCAGGGTGATCTCGCGATGGTTGGGATGAGAATGAGGCACGATTTTAGCAATCTACCATACTGAGACGGCAGGTGATCGGGGTTTCTTGGAGAAATCTTCCAGCCCCGTCGCCCGACTGGGATGATGTACCCCCTGGCGGGTCCCGGCAGCCCTTCAGCCGGGTCTGTTGGTCCGATAGGCTGCATGAATACATATTTCAGATTACACAAATTACTTAAAAATCTATACTGGGGGCCAATGACCGCTGTGGAGCGGAGTACCCCCACCCGATGGGTGCGCGAAGCTTCGTGACTCCGGGTAGATGACCGCACCGGCCAGACCAGAGAAGGCTTGAATCATCGCCACAAGAGGTTGGCCGCTTCCGCCGGGTCTGCAACAATAGCTACTCTGACTCTGGAAGGTGAACATGCACTGCACGCTCTTCACGCTACGCGTCGCCACACTCGGGGCGCTTTGCGCCCTGTGGGCCGCCCCGGCCCTGGCCGGTGGACGACGTCCCGCCCCGCATCCATCCCTGCCACCGCCGCCGGTCGCGGCCGAACGGGCCCGCTTCCTGGGCCCGCACCCCATCGCCGCCCGCCTGGGCGGGGGCTATTGTTACATCGAGGGGCCGCACTTCCACGGCTACGCCCCGGACCACCCGGCGGTGTACCAGCCGGTCGGGCAACCCGGGCCGGGGGGACCCCAGGATGGGCCCTACTATGTTTTTACCGGAGACCCCGTGCCCTTCGGTTACGACGGGCCGCGCACCACCTTCTACGGTCCGCACCCGGTGCCGGTGGCGAGCTTTGGGGTGCTATCCCCACGGCCGGTGTACTGCTCGATCCGTGGGCCTCACTACCATGACTATCCGGCCCCTTCCGCCCCGGACTACAAGATCCAGAACGACGTGGTCTTCTACATCGGCCCGATGGCCCCGGAGTACGTGCGGGTGCAGCCGCAGATGCAGCGGGCGGTCGACGAGGAGTACCGGCCCTTTCTGGCACAGCGCCCGCAGGTGCAGGTGACGCCGCCGCCGGAATGGCACGGCGAGGTGTGGGTGGCCCCGCCCCAAGGGACGATGGTGGTGACGGGCGCAGCGCCGGGGGTGCAGTTCGTGGCCCCGCAGGCGCCGGGGGTGCAGTTCGTCGCCCCCTCGCCAAGCTTCGAGGTGGTGGCCCCGTCGCCACCCAGCGTGCAGTTAGTGGCCCCCACGCCAAGCTTCGAGGTGGTGGCCCCGCAGGCGCCGGGGGTGCAGTTCATCGTCCCCTCGCCGCGGGTGCATGTCGTGGTGCCCGCGCCACCCAGCGTGCGCTTCGTGGTGCCCGCGCCGCCCAGCATACGCTTCGTGGCCCCCGCGCCGAGCTTCGAGGTGGTGGCCCCGGGCCCCCCGGGGGTGTTCATCGCCCCGCCGGGACCGCGGGTCCACGTGGTGGGGCCCGGCTGGGGCTGGGGCAACCGGAACCGGGGCTGGCACGAACGCGAGCATGAGCACGAACGCGAGCATGAGCATGAGCATGAGCATGAGCACGAACGCGAGCACGAGAGGCGCGGCCATGATCATTGAGCCGCGCAGGTGGGCGCTTTGGCTGCTCCTTGGCGGCTGCGGCCTTATGGCGTGCAGCAAACAAAGGGGCGTCGCCGGAGAGATCGCCGCCCTCAAGGAAGCCGGGCGCACCCCGGGCCCCTTCAGCGCCATCCCGGCCGGGCCCTTTCAGGCGCGGAGCTGCCAGGCCGGCACCCTCGACAAGATCGCGGCGGTCCTGTGCGAGTATGGCAGCGCCGACGCGGCGGCCCTGGGACAGCCGGGGGCCGAGGGATGGATCGGGCAGGCGGTGACCGGGGTGGTGCTGCGGCGCGACCTGTACCTGCTGGCCCTGGCCGACCGCGACCTGGCCGACCGCAACGGCAAGACCATCCTGGCCATCTCCCGCGCCTTCCGCCGGGCGACCGTCGAGCGGCGCTGAGCCCTTCCGGCCACGCGGGTCATCTGGCATAAACTGCGTCCCGTTCATTGCCAATGACTCGCCTGCATTCGGAGGTCCCATGCGCGCCCAGGTCTTCGCCCTCGTTGTTTCGCTACCTCTTTCGGCCTTCGCCGAAGGCCCCCCCGCCCTGCTGAACGCCACGCCGCTGCCCCTGTCCGGGGGGCCGGGCCCGGTGTCCATGGATTATCTTTCGTACGACCCGGCCACCGCCCGGATGTGGGTGCCCGCCGGGAATACCGGCAGGGTGGATGTCATCGACACCAGGACCGGCAAGTTGACCCCGGTGGCCGACTTCCCGACCCTCAAGCAGACCACCAAGCGCGGCGAACGCACTGTCGGGCCCAGTTCGGCCACTGCCGGCGTCGGCGTGGTCTACGTCGGCAACCGGGCCGACTCCAAGGTCTGCGCGGTGGACGGAAAGACGCTTTCCCGGGGCGGCTGTGTCGCGTTGCCGACCTCACCCGACGGCCTGGCCCACGTGGCCACCACCAAAGAGGTATGGGTCACCACGCCCCGGGACAGCTCGATCACCATCCTGGATGTCAAGAAGCCGGAGGCCCCGACGATCGCCGGCAAGATCGCCCTGCCGGGTGAGCCCGAGGGCTACGCGGTGGACGCGGCCCGGGGCCTTTTTTACACCAACCTGGAGGACAAGGATGCCACCCTGGCCATCGACGTGCGCACGCGCAAGATCGTCGCCACCTGGAAACCGGGCTGCGGCGAGGCGGGCCCTCGCGGGCTGGCCCTGGACGTCAAGCGGCGCCAGCTCTATGTCGCCTGCACCGACAAGGCCGTGACGCTGGACCTGGCCAAAGACGGCGCCGTGCGCGGGCAGATCGAGACCGGCGGCGGCGTGGACAACATCGACTACGATGCCGTCCGCCGGTTGCTCTACGTGGCCAGCGGCAAGACCGCCACCCTCACCATCGCCCGCGCTGGCGACGACGGGGCCCTGTCCCGGGTCGCCACCGCCCTCACCGCGCAGGGCGCCCGCGTGGTGGTCCTCGACGGCGCCGGCAAAGCCTACGTCGCCGATTCCGCCGGGGGCCGGCTGCTGGTGGTCGCGCCACCGAAGTAGGCCGCGTCGGCGTCCCCAGGCCGGGAAAAAGGCAAGGCCCCCGCCCCACAAGCATGTGCTGGCCCCACGAACACCACGCCGGGCCCCCACGAACACCACGCCGGGGATTATAATCGCTGGCGCATCCGTTCGCGAGCCACTTCCCAGGCGATGCCACGGG
>JBBRLA010000815.1:0-3391 GCA_038231615.1 Polyangia bacterium
CTCATGGCCGGACGCGGCAAGGTCATCCTCAGCGGGGTGGCGCTGGCAGTGCTGGTCACCGTGGGGATGGGGACGATGAGCATGCGCAAAAAGACCGCTTCCTCCCGGCCGGTGGCGATGACGGTGATCAGAAACGGCGCCGGCACCATCACCTCCAGCCCGCCGGGCATCGAATGCGGGGAACTTTGCCGAGCGGAGTTCCCGCCAGGCACCATCGTGACGCTCCAGGCCAGGCCGGACGAGCGCGCGACCTTCGCCGGCTGGTCCGGGGCCTGCGCCGGACAGGGCGCCTGCGGGCTGGCCGCGCTGAAGGACGCCCAGATCAGCGCACGCTTCGAGAAGGCCCCGCAGCAACGCACGTGCAGCGACGGATTCTGCCTGACCCGGGCGCCTCGGACAAAGGGAAGCATCCTGCTCGGCCTGTGGGGCTCGAGCACCCGCGATGTGTGGGCGGTGGGCGATCGCGGGACGATCCTGCACTTCGACGGCGAGGGCTGGAGTGACGTGCAAAGCGGCACCAGCGCCACCCTGCGAGACGTCTTCGGCCTGTCGGGCAGCGACGTGTGGACGGTGGGAGACCGCGGGACTGTCTTGCACTACGATGGAAAGAAATGGGCATCTGTGCCGACCGGCACGACGGGCAGCCTCTTTGGCGTGTGGGGGCAGGCGGGTCAGGTGTGGGTCGTCGGGCAGGCCGGGACCCTGCTGCACTTCAATCGCGAAGCGTCGCCGCGGTCCATAGGCGGGATCGCGTTTGTGCCGGTGGTGGCCAAGAAGGTGCGGACCACCCTCACCGGGGTCTGGGGAAGCGGCCCCCGGGACGTGTGGGCGGTGGGGCAGGGCGGGACGCTGATCCACTGGAACGGCAAGGCCTTCGCCCCGGTCGGCAGCAAGACCACCCGGGGGCTGACCGCCATTTCGGGCACCGGGCCGCAGGATGTCTGGGCGGTGGGACAGGCCGGGACCGTGCTGCACTTCGACGGCCGGCGCTGGTCGTCGATGCCGGCGGGCACCAGCAGCGTGCTGGCCGGGGTCTTCGCCCGGCGGCCGGATGAGGTTTGGGCGATGGGAGACTATGGCACGCTCTTGCGCTTCCACGGGTCTGGATGGTCGGGGGTGCCCACGGCGCGGGCCGGGGTGACCGGGATGCTGACCCGGGCCTTCGCCACCCGGGCCGGCGGCCTGTGGGTGGTCGGGCATGATGGGGCCATCCTGTCCCAGGTCGAGAAGTAAGGGATTTCCCCCGGTTCTTGTCGGCGATCTCGACACCCACTCACGAAAGTTTGAAAATCACCTTGACTCCGTCCAAGGTTGCCCGCAGAACATGAAACAGGGCCGCAAATGCGCCACATGGTGCACAGGGGCTCACGATCCAGTTCTGGGCCCCTGGCTGCTTCGACGTGATGCTCATCGATACCCAGGGGCGGCAGTCTTCGACTGCGGCGGAGACAACAGCACGCCCTGGGGCAACTGCTTCCTCTGGACGCCGCCCGCGGGCATCACGTTCACTGACAGCCCCGCCATCACGGCGCTCGGGGACCAGCGGCTCATCGTGGGGGCCTGCGGCTCGGATGGCCAGGGCTGGATGAAGGAATGGAATGCCGGTCGCGACACGGGCCCCTGGGTGGCCATGGGCGGCGGCCTGGCCGGCGCGGCGATCGGCCTCGCCTCCTGGTAAGCAGGTCGGTCGCCACGGTAGTCCTGGCGAGCCAATGATAGTGGCAAGAGAGAAACGCCGGATGAAACGCATCATGCTGGAGCCGCTCCACCGCCTGTCTCAGGGCGGGTCGGCAAACTCCCAGGTCGTCTGCGTCTGATACCTCGACGGCTAAATCGGGGCCGCCTCGGTAGGCTTGCCCAGGTTCTCGCACAGCCGGGCGATCTCCACCGGTGGAAGAAGCGATTCGGGCGGCCAGGAATCGATGCCCCTCACCATGCCGCTATTAACCCCTACCCGTTCACCAGCGTCGGCAGGATTCCCGGATCATTCCGCTTGGGTAGGAGTCTATTTTCAGATATTACCTTCGCTGAAGGCCACGTTTCCGGCTGAATGGCATTCAAGAGGTGACGACTCTCGTCAGATCAGTTCATCCACCGACGGCAGAATAAATCCGAGTTGCTGCCAAGAAATCATCGTTCGCCTTTGTCGCTTCGCAGACGGTCGAACAACTGCCCGGGCGGCATCGAGCGCACCGCCTCAAGGCCCGACACCTTGCGGCAACTACCCCACTTTGTGCGCCGCCTCCCGACCCCCCAGCACCAGCCCAGCTAGCTCGATCGCCATCCGGAACGCGTGCGGGCCTCCATCCAGCACCTGGAGCGCCAGCCGCACTGCGGGGTCCTGCAGGATGGCCTGGGCCAACCCTTGAGCGACCGCGTGGGCCCCCTGATCGCTTGCGGCAACCAGCCCTAGTAGGCGCCTGGCCATCTGGTCCACGTCTGGTCCATGAAGGCTCGTAAGTCCAGGAACGGCGCGGGTGTCACCTTGGCTGTTAACCACCGGGCCGGGGGTTCGATTCCCTCCGCCGGAGCCAGTTTTCATAGCAGCAGCACCCCGGCCTCGTCCAGGGTCAGCAAAAACTCCCCGATCAGCCGTCCCTCTCCGGTGACCCCTCCCGGTGTGGCCGCCTGCGCCAGAAGCTGTGTCGCTCGTCGGCGCAGCGACCCATCCCCGGTGACTCGTGAGACCGCCAGCAAGAAACGCGCGGCGGCGACATTGTGGGCGAAGGGCTGCGTCCGCCTGGCGAAGACCCCCGCCGCCGCCGGGTCCGGCGTGGTGATGTACAGCCGCCCCGACCTTTTGTCCGCGAAGCTTTTCAGTAGGTTCCGCGCGATGCGCCCCGCCGCCTCCCGGTAGGGGCCCGCCTGGGTGACCTCGGCCAGCCGCGCCACCCCATACCCGAAGGCCGCCGCGTCCAGGAGATGCCGCATCGGCGGGCCCTTCTGCCCTGCGGCCACCACCGCCTCGCGCCGCACCGATCCATCGGCGTCCACATGCGTCTTCAGCACAAGGTCTGCCGCCGTGCGCGCCCGCTTCAGCACCTCCTCGTCGTGACTGGCCTCATACAGCGCGCAGAGCGCCGCGATGGCCAGGCCGTTTTCCGTGGGGTACACGTGCTGGTCCGTGCGCGGCAGCCCCAGCGCCCGGCGCCCGGCGTTGTCCAGTTGATAGTAGACGTGGCCATCGACGAAGCGGGTCTTCTGGTCGTGGGCCCCGACGTCGGCGTCCTGGCTGACCCAGAAGCCTCCGTCGGGCCCCGAGAGGAACCGGTCCAGGTAGCCGGCAATCCGCCGCGCGTCCAGCAGCAGCGATGGGTCGCCGAGCGCCTGATAGCCGCGGGCATAGGCTGCGATGGCCCCGGCCTGCACGTGCATCAGCTTCTCGAAGTGC
>JBBRLA010000816.1:0-3388 GCA_038231615.1 Polyangia bacterium
GGGACTGCCACGAAGGGGCCCTTGGAGGACACTCCAAGCCGGTCCCCGACCGGCGCGGAGTGCCCGACGGGCCACGAGGGGCAGTCCCCGGCGCCGCCAGCCGGCCACGAGGGGCAGTCCCCGGCGCAGCCAGCCGGCCAGCGTAAGTGCCCGTCCTAGCTCAAAGGCGCCAGCATCTCCCGGTACTTCGGCAGCGGCCACAGGCTGGCGTCCGCCCCCTCCTCGATGGCGTCCAGCACCTCGCGCAGCGCGTTCTGTGCCGGCAGCACCCCATTCGCAAACGCCTCCGTCTGCGCATGCAGCCCCTCCGTGGTCTCCGCCCGGGTGATGGCCGCCTTCAGGTCCGAAAGCCGCCGGTACCCATCGCTGACCAGGTCCGTCTGCCCCTGCACCCGGTCAGCCAGCTCCTTCGTGCTGCCCGAGCTGACCACGTCCCGGAGCTTCATCAGCGTCGACCCCTTTTGCCGCAGGTCGGCCCACATCGCCGGCAGGATCTGCGTCTCGGCCATCTCCCGCAGTACCTGCGCCTCGATGTTCACCGTCTTCACGTACTGCTCGTGCCGCACGTGGATGCGCGCCTCCAGCTCCTCCTTGGACAGCACCCCCGACTTGGCGAAGAGTTCCCGCACCGCCGGCTGCTCCCACACCTTCATCGCATCCACCGTGTTGTGCGCATGCGGCAGCCCGCGCTTCTCGGCCTCCTTCAGCCACTCTTTCGAGTAGTTGTTGCCGTCAAAACGCACCGCCTTCGACTCCGTGATGGTGGCGCGGATGACGCCCAGGATCGCCGTCTTGAGATCCTTGCCGCCCTTCTTCGCCGCCTCGACCTGCCCGTTCATCACCTGCAGCGCCTCGCCGACCACTGCGTTCAGCACCGTCAGCGGCACCGAGATCGCCTGGCTGGCGCCCACCGCCCGGAACTCGAACTTGTTCCCGGTGAAGGCAAAGGGGCTGGTCCGGTTCCTGTCCGTCGAATCCTTGGCAATCAGCGGCAGCTTGGCGATCCCCAGGTCGATGATCTTCTTCTCCGACGCATCGGCCACGTCGCCCCGCTCGATCTGGTCCAATATACGCGAGAGCTGCTCGCCCAGGAACACCGACATGATGGCCGGCGGCGCCTCGTTGGCCCCCAGGCGGTGGTCGTTCCCCGCGGACGCAATCGCCGCCCGCAAAAGCCCCCCGTGCCGGTGCACCGCGCGCAGCACCGCCGACAGGAAATACAGGAACTGCACGTTCTGCTCCGGCGTCTGCCCCGGGTCCAAAAGGTTCTGTCCATCTTCGGTGGACAGGCTCCAGTTGTTGTGCTTCCCCGAGCCGTTGATTCCGGCAAACGGCTTCTCGTTCAAAAGCACCGCCAGCCCGTGCTTCTCCCCTACCCGCTTCATCACCTCCATCAACAACTGGTTGTGGTCCGCGGCGACGTTGGCCGGCTCGTAGATCGGGGCCAGCTCGAACTGGTTCGGCGCGACCTCGTTGTGCCGCGTCTTGGCCGGGATGCCCAGCTTGAACAACTCGATCTCCACGTCCTGCATGAAGTGCAGCACCCGTGGCTTGATCGAGCCAAAATAGTGGTCCTCCAGCTCCTGCCCCTTGGGCGGCCTGGCCCCTTGCAGCGTGCGGTTGGCGAACATCAGGTCCGGCCGCTGCTTGTAGTACTTCATGTCGATCAGGAAATACTCCTGCTCCGCCCCGCACTGCGCCGCGACCATGCCGCCGTCGACGCCAAAGTTGGCCAAAAGCGCCTGATGCGCCTGCTTGGCCACGTAGTCCATCGAGCGCAAAAGCGGCACCTTGTGGTCCAGCGCCTCGCCGTGGTAGCCGATGAACGCCGTCGGGATGCACAGCGTCTTGCCCAACGGTTCGTCCATGATGAAAGCCGCGCTGGCTGGGTCCCAGGCGGTGTAACCGCGGGCCTCGAAGGTCGCCCGCAGGCCGCCCGAGGGAAACGAGCTGGCGTCGGGTTCGCCCTGGATGAGCTGATTGCCCGAAAACGACTCGATCACCGTGCCGTTGTCGTCCCAGGTGATAAAGGCATCGTGCTTCTCCGCGGTGGCGCCGGTCATGGGCTGGAACCAATGGGTGAAATGGGTGGCCCCCTTCTGCATCGCCCAGTCCTTCATGGCCTGGGCCACCACGTGGGCCACTTCCGGGCTCAGCCGCTCGCCCTTCTTGATGGTTTTTTTCAGGGCGCGGAAGGTCTCCTTGGGCAGACGCTCCTGCATGGTCCGCCAGTTGTAGGTGTTCGAGCCAAAATAGCTGGACACCTTGACCTGGTCGAGCCGGGCAATGTGTTCGGAGGAATCAGGGCGAGCAGAGTGAGTCATTTGCGTCTCCGGTAAAGCGAGTGGACCCCATGAGAGATGAATCATGACGCGGTGCGCGTCAAGTCTGTTTTTGCCGGGTGCCTACCTGAATCAGGGGCCCCCTCAGTCCGTGAGCGTGAGCGTGAGCGTGAGCAACTTTTTGCCGGACCTACCGGGTCATCGTGCCTGCGTGCGCTGGTTTGTCGTCCCGGGCCCGGGCGTGGGCTTCAGGCGACCCAGGGTAGCCCCGTCCACCGAGGACGGCCCCTCGCCGGTGGCCACCAGCACGTCCAGCGTCTCGCCCGCCGCCACCAGCACGTCCCAGGGCAGTTCGCCGCCGCTGGCCAGGAGGTCCAGCGTGTTCACCAGATGGCGCCGGCCGGTGAAGGCGCCGATCTGCTGCTGCCCCGAAAGCTGTGCCGCCTGGGTCAGCTTGCGCGTCGCCATGCGCCCGGCCAGGTCCTCGGCCACCGCCCCGGTGTAGACGCGCAGGTCATCGGCGATGACGAGCTGCTGGTCCGGGGGCAGCTTGGCCGAGGCTTTTTGCACGTCGGACTCGATCGTGCTGCGAGCGAGCCGCCGGGTGCCGTCGACAATGCGCAACCCCTGGCGCACGGCCACGCGGATGGCCCAGGAGTCCATGAACCCGTCCCACGCGGCCTCCTGTCGCTGCAGGTCGATGGTCAGCGCCTGCGGGTCGATGCCCAACACCTGCGCCAGCTCGGCGGCTTTGGGCTGGGCCTCGGGGGTGTCCGGCGAAAGCCCGGCCGCCAGCGTCTCGGCAAGCGCCCGGATCTTGAGATCGAACGCCGTCCCCTGCCGAGCGGTATCATCGGTGACGGAAAGGGTCCCGGCGTAGGCTTTCTGAGGCAAAAACTCCCATGAGAGGGCCTGGGCCATCATCTGTTGCGGGGTGCCCTTGGGCAACACCTGCGGGTCCGTGGCGTTTGCGTACCGCTTGGCGGCCGTGCCCGTGGCAGGCCGGGGGGTCAGGCCCGCGACGGGGTGGGGGGCCAGGCCCGGGGCGGGGCGGGGGGTCAGGCCCGGGGGCTTTTTGGGGGGATGCATCGACGGTCTTCTTTCTA
>JBBRLA010000817.1:0-3378 GCA_038231615.1 Polyangia bacterium
CCTCTCTCCCGGCCACCACAGCCACGACCGGGTGACGAAGTACGACACCTATGAGCGCTGCGGCGTCCCGCACTACTGGATCATCGACCCCATCAAGGAGACCCTGCGCGTTCACCGGTGGACCTCGGAGGGCTACGTGGAGGTGCTGCGGGCGGGCAGCGGGCAGCGGGTCCGGGCCGAGCCGTTCGATGCCATCGATCTGCAGGTGGGCGTTTTCTTCGGGGACGATGAAGAAGAGTAGGCCCTCGCGGCATCAGGCGCAGACCCGTTGGAAGTTTGCCGATCAGACTGCGGAGTTCTGCCCAATATTTAAATGAGGGTCCACCATGCCAATTCTGGGAGGTTGGGGAGGGGAGTAATGGCAGGAAAGATTTACCGGGACACTGACGACCGCAGGGATGCCGACAACAAACAAATGAAGTGGCCACATAAAAAAGGGCCTGCTAACCAGTGTCTCTTTGAGCCTGGATCAAACGCTTTGGCACTGAGCGACGGCCGCCCCGGTGTCTAGTTGGCGCACGATCAACGCGTATCTGGTTAGTGTGGATGGCCGACCTGGGCGTGGTGCTGCACAGGGTGCGCCCCTGGTTGGCCAGGGTGCCGGGTGCTGTCTCGCATCAGGGCGGGCATGGCCAGCTGTGGCAAGCGGCGCTGGGGCTGGTATGCGGATTCTCGATGACGGAAACCGAGGCGCTGAGGCTGCTGTTGGCAGACTACAACCAGCGATGCACCCCGCCATGGACGGAGCGGGATCTGGTGCACAAGGTCCGGCAGGCGGGCCAGGCGGGCCAGGCCCGTGTGTCCCGCGGCTATCTCCTCGATGCCGACCATCCCGGTTGGCAGCCCCGCGGCAGGGGCCAGCCTTGGCGAGCGAGGCGATGCAGGAGCGGCGGCAACCCTGTGTGCGTCACTGCTGAGCATGCGGCCAGCATCCATCGCCAACCGGAGTCGGAAGCATCTCGACGACGGTGGGCGGGTTCTCAAGGTGACTGCCAAGGGCAAAACCGTGGAACTCAGCCTTGTGGGCGAGACCGAGATCGCGGAGCGGACCATGCGGCGCATGAGGGCGGTGCTGGCGATCCAGGCCAGGGGTAAACTGCCCGACGCCCCGCTCATCGGGACCGGCCATGATCGGTGGTGGGTCCGGCGAGAGGTGCGGCGGTTGTGCGCTCTGGCCGGCGTGCCTGTGGTCCCTCCCAAGGGGCTGCGGGGCACCCATGCCAGCGTGGGTCGGCGCCTGGGCATCTCCCCTGCCCTGCTTGCCGAAGGGCTGGCGCACAGCGAGGCAGTCCAGGAGCGGCACTACGCAACGGCAAGTGCAGTTGCCGCTGGGCACCAGGCCCGGGTGATGGAGATGGTGGGAAACGTTAATCACTTCCCAGGCACTTCTCAGGAGGAAAAAGAGGGCCCCTAGGAGGGCCCGTCACCGACGAGAAAAAGATCGGGGCGAGTGGATTTGAACCACCGACCCCCAGTCCCCCAGACTGGTGCGCTAACCAGGCTGCGCCACGCCCCGATATGATTGTTTCTTTTTGAAGACCCAGCTTATATCAACAATCCGCTTTCGGGGTCAAGCCATGTTTACAGCATTTTTTCTCAAAGACTGTCGATTAATTTATCAATGGTTTCAAGGCCAGTTTTTCGCCGGTTTTTCGCTGCGTCAATGAATCGACACCTCTTTAGCACCTTGTTCCCGTGACCTGAGCCCCCCGCACGGGTCATTCGGCGATATTTTCGCTTGCGACTGGGCCGCGACGGTTGACAGGCCCAGCAAGGACCCCCATACTCCGTCGCTATGTTCCCGGGCTTTACCACCGCAGACTTCGACTGCTATGAGCCCCGCAAGTGGCAGTCCAATATCTACAACCGCGAGCGCATGGAGATCAAGCAGAAGCTGCTTGGCCTCGCTAAAGATGCCAGCGGAGCCCTTGCTCCCCGCGACGGCTTACCCTTGTTCATTGAGACTTCCGTTGAGCACCCCGCTCTGTGGAACCACAAGCAAGTGGACTCACAAAGCGTATTCTTCTCCCGCAACATCGCTGCACGAAAGGAGCTTGACGGGATCATCGATCGCCAGAAGCCAATCTCTTCACTGCTCGATGATCCGACTCCGCAGCGCAATCATGTGTTTTTGGCCATCACCCTGAACCATGAGGGTCTGGAGCTATCACTCAAGCTACACCCGGATGCCACGGTGGACCGGCAAACCCTGGAACGGAAGCTTGAGGACCACTTCGAGTGCGAGCGGCTGGTCGATCTGTTGCGCGACCTGCCGGCGGGCTTCTGCATCGGGGTCACCCCTGAGCGGCACCTCCTGGCCGACCCCGCTGCCCCCATTGACGTGGCGAGGCTGCGGGCCATCATCCAGAAACTGCCGCCGGGCAGCGGGACGGCGCCAGCGGGTATCCTCTCGGGGCCTTTGCCGGGGCAGGGGCCCATGGCGCGGCTCTTCTATGTAGGCCGCACTCTTTCCCGCGCCGAAGTTGTTGGCAGCGAATCGCTACTCGTCTGGGCGCAGCAAAACCTCGCGCTTCTCCTACCCATCTACCAATTCATCGCATGGTCCCGCGAAAACGACTTCGTCTCGATGCGGAAGGTGCTCGACAAGGAGCGCACCACCAAGCGACAAAAGGGACTGGGCAAGAACGATGCCGTGCGCATCAACAAAGGGGTGCTGATCGGAAAAACGGGAATCGTACAGGATGTGGACGCCAAAGGCCAGATGAAGGTGCTGGTGGGCAAAATGATCATCAAGATCGACGCTACCGACGTCGAAAAGCCATGAACAAGGGAGTGCTCACCCGTCTCTGAGGGGTGTTCTTGACGCTGAAGCATGCTAGCTTGTTATTATGCTAGCCATGTCCGAGGTCTCGCTCCATCGCCTGGGCGGAGCGGCCACGTTTCGCCGCGCGGCGGCGCTCGGCACCATGCTGCTCATCCTGGTCGTCTTCCGTCAACTCGCGCTTCTGGGAGTCGCGTTTGTCATCTTTTCCCGGGGGCTTTCCTGGGTCGCCAAGCGCCTGTCGACTGTCACTGGACATGACGAGCGTCGCGCGGTGGCCATTTTTCTTGTCGTGCTACTGGCCCTGGCCGCCCTGGGGATCTTCGCCTCGGTGCGTGTGGGCAACAATTTCTACCTCCACACTCTAGAGGACAAGAACCTCACCAGTCGCTTGCAAGCCATGCAGGCGGACCTCCTGCGCCGCGTGCCAGACTGGGTCCCCATCGCTGACATCAAGGACAAGGCGCCGGGCTTGCTGCACCCGGCCATTGTCTACCTCAGCGCCACTGGCAGAATCCTGATCGAGGCGCTGATCGGTCTGATCCTGGCCGCGGTGTACTTGCTTGATCGTCAATCGGTGGACGCGCTTCTGGCCG
>JBBRLA010000818.1:0-3375 GCA_038231615.1 Polyangia bacterium
ATCACCTAGGCGCCGCTGGAGGAACCCGTGGACCTGACTACAATCATAGGGCTCAGCATGGGCCTGGCCGCAATCCTGCTCGGGCAGGTGCTGGAAGGCGGCCACATCGCCTCTATCACTCAACCCACCGCGGCGCTGATCGTGCTTGGTGGCACGATCGGCGCCGTGGTGGTGTCCTTTCCCGGGCACGCCCTGAAAGCGACGCTCAAGGGCATCAAGCAGGCATTTGTCCCGCACAAGCACAATACGGAGGAGATCATCCAGGCCCTGGTGCAGATGGCGACCAAGGCGCGACGCGAGGGGCTGGTGGCCCTGGAGAAGGACGCCGAGGCGCTTTCCGATCCGTTCCTGCGCAAAGGGCTGCGCCTGGCCATCGACGGCATGTCGGCGGCCAGCATCCGCCTGGCGATGGAACTGGAGATGGAGGCCCATGAGGAAGAGGCCCAGTTCCCCGCCAAGGTCATGGAGTCGGCGGGCGGTTTCTCGCCGACGATCGGGATCATTGGCGCGGTGATGGGGCTGATTCACGTGATGGAGAACCTGGCCGATCCGACCAAGCTGGGGGCGGGCATCGCGGTGGCGTTCGTCGCCACGGTCTACGGGGTCGGCCTGGCCAACCTGGTGTGCCTGCCGCTCGGGAGCAAGCTGAAGCTGCGCGCCAAGGAGCGCGGCGCGGCCATGGGGATGATCATCGAGGGCGTGGCCGCCCTGGCAGACGGTGACAACCCGCGCAACATCGAGGAGAAGCTCAAGGGCATGCACCCGTCTGGAGAGGCCGGGCACTGATGGCACGGAAGCACAAGCCCGAGGAGCACGTCAACCACGAGCGGTGGCTGGTGTCGTACGCCGACTTCATCACTTTGCTCTTCGCCTTCTTCGTGACGATGTACTCCATGTCCAAGGTGGACAAGCAGAAGGCGAACGAGGCGGCGGAGTCGCTGGCCAAGGCGCTGCACACCGGACCGAAGCAGACCATGGCGGATCCGAAAATGCCGGTGCCCTTCAGTTCCGCCGGCGTCACCCCGAATGCCCAGCAAGGTGGGAACAAGCGACCCGATCGGTCCATGCAAGAGCTGGCGCTTTCGATGTCCAAGCTGGCGCAGACCTTTGGTAGTGATGTGCGCTTCACGGTGCGGGTCGAGCCGCGAGGGGTGGTGCTGAGCCTGGGCGACACGGCGCTCTTCGGGCCGGGGGACGCGCGGCTGCGGCGGCAGGGATTGCCGGTGCTGGACGGGATCGCGCGGCTGCTCCTGCAAAACCCGCACCCGGTGTTGGTCGAGGGACATACCGACGACCGGGGCGGGACCTTGCCATCGGCGAACTGGCGGCTCTCGGCGGATCGTTCGGTAACGGTGCTGAGCTACCTGGTGGAGCAGCACGGCTACCCGCCCACGCGACTCTCGGCGGCGGGGTATGGGCAGTACCACCCGGTGGCCACGAACGACACCAAGGAGGGACAGGCCAAAAACCGCCGGGTGGACCTGATCATCCTGCGCGATGGGGTGGTGCCCGCCGATCTCCAGCGGTAGCGCGCTTACCCCTTCAAGATCAGGTCCGCTACGATCCGCGCCGACAGGGCCACCATCGGCACCCCCGCTCCGGGGTGGGTGCTGCCCCCGACACAGTAGAGGTTCCTGACACCACGAACGCGGTTCTCTGGACGGCGGAAGGCGCTCAGGGGAGTGTCCGAGGCGGCCCCGTAGAGCGAGCCGCGGCTGTCCGGGAAGAGCGCGGCGAAGTCCACGGGGGTGACCGAGGCCTCGGCGGCAGCGTGCTGCGAAAGGTCAATGCCGTGACCAGCGAGACGTGTGGCGATGCGGTCCCGGCAGGTATGGGCTTGCTCCTGCCAGTACGCCTGCGCCGCCTTTTCCTCCTGGGGCCCGGCCGGAAGCGGCGGCGTATTGGTCAGGAAGAACCAGCGGTCCTGGCCGGGCGGCGCGCACAGATAAACCGTGGGGTCCTCTGGCGGGCACCCGGCCTGGGTGAGATCGGCGAACTCGCGCCGGTAATCGGCGGAGAAAAAAACATTGTGATGGCGCAGGAGCGGTCCCGCCTCGGTTGCCCCTTTCCTGGTCCGTACCAAGTGCACGAAGGCCGACAGGGACGCCGGATCTTTTTCCACCCGCTGGGCCAGGCGCGCCCCGGTTCGCGTCCCCAGAAGCAGTCGCCGCGCCAGGGAGCGCACATCACAGTTCACCACCACCACGTCCGCCGGGATGCGCTCGCCTCCGGCCTTTACCGCCACCACCCGCCGTTCGCGCCCGTAAAGCTCGATTCGCTCGGCCTCGACGCCGCACTGGAGGCGTACCCCCAGCTTCTGCCCCAGCGCCACCAGCGCCTCGGTCAGTCGGTACATCCCCCCCTGCACTGCGTGAAGCCCTTGCGAAAGTTCCACATGCGGAATCACGCTCAGCGTCGCCGGCGCGCGGAAGGGATCGGAGCCGCAGTAGGTAGCATAACGGGCAAAAAGCACCCGCAGGCGCTCATCGCTGAAAAAACCTTCCAGCGAACGCCACAGGCTGCGCCGGGAGTCGAGACGCGACATGCCCAGCGCATCGCGCCAGTCATGGGTGAAGGGCAGGAGCAACGGGCTCCTCGGCAGCGCCCGCAAGAGGAAGGGCCGCTCCACCGTCCGGTACACTTCCGCCGCGTGACGGCGAAAGCGTCGATACTGCTCCGCCGATTCGCCGCCGATGACGCGCGCCACCGCCGCCGCCGAACGCTCCCACGGCTCGCCGCTCCGGCCGTCCCGGGCCGCCGGCTCATCATTGAAGAGGTCCAGGACAGTGCCATCCGCGAAGACATGCCTGCATGCAGGCTCCAGGGGAACGAAGCGCACCCACTCGGCCCGCTTCTCCCCGGCAGCGGCGAAAAGATCGTCGAACACCTGCGGCATCGTCAGCACGCTCGGGCCGGCGTCGAAGGCCAAACCCCCGACATTCACCTCGCGCATCTTCCCCCCGGGCCGGGCCCCCCGTTCCAGCACCGTCACTTCCCGCCCCGCCGCCCGCAGACGGATCGCCGCCGCCAGACCGCCCACGCCGGCCCCGACAATGATCACTCGCTCGCTCACGCGACACCTCGCAGCCGCCGCAGCCGCACGGGAAATCCGTGGCGCCGCTGCATCGCCGGGTTGAAGAACACCTCGTCCGAACGCCGGGGCAGAAACTCGACATCAAAGCGCGCAAGAAGCAGGTTGATGAGCAGCCGCATCTCCAGCAAAGCAAAGCGCTTCCCGATGCACGACCGATGCCCTCCGCCAAAGCCCAGGATCGCGTAGGGCGGCGTCTTCTCGCCCCCAAGAAATCGCTCCGGCAGGAACTCGTCCGGGCGCTCGAAGAGTTCCGGCATTCTGCCCGTGTGATAGGCGCTGTA
>JBBRLA010000819.1:0-3373 GCA_038231615.1 Polyangia bacterium
AGTGGGCCGCGGGCTGGCCCGATGACGAAGCCGATGGCCAAAATCGTTCATCCACGAGGGTAATGAAGGCCCGAACTTCGGGGCGTGTCAAGCGGGCGGCTGATCTCGATGGTCCCGGGCCGGGCCGGTAACTCAAAGGGCCGGCTGCCGTCATCGCTCGAGCGGCGGTACCTCCTGGCACGCGGGCAGCTCGCCTGGGCGGGTGAAGGGGCGGTAGCCAGTCGGCGGGGAGTAGACATCGCAGTCGTGGCGGGCATAAAAATCGATGAGCGCGTGCCAGGGATCGTCCCCGCGTGCCAGGTGAAGCCATCGGGCGCCGTCACAAGGGGCCTCGCCCGGATCGTGCCAGCGGGAGACGCGCTCGTCGAAGGCAGGGCCGAAGATGGGGGAAAGGTGACTCAGGTAATGGTAGCCCAGCTCGGAAACTTCATAGACGTCGATCTGCTTCACGGTGACGTGCTGTTTGTCGTGGAAAAAGCACTCGGTGCGCTGGAGGGTCTGGTGCGGGAGGATCGCGATGACGTTGTGCCGCAGTTCGGCCTTCCTGCCGCATTGCTCTGGGTCACTGACCGAGGTGATCACCCGGTAAGCCAGGGGGACGCCGGTGCGGTTGGTGATGTTGAGGACCAGATGATCGGCGCGGAATCCCTCGGCGCCGTCGGAGCTGGAGCTGAGGCGGCGCAGGGAGGTGGACAGGCGCAGGTGCGCGGTGGTCATCGTCCCGCCGCGGGCGGGCAGGGCGCGGGCCCCGCGGAACTCCCGGCCTCCCCGAAGGGGCTGCCGCATCGCTTCGAGGGTCACCTCGGGGACGTCATATTTCAGGGCGCCGTTCTGCAGGGACTCGGCGTAGTAAAGGGCGGTGCAGCGGGGCTCGGGCGCGACGCTCGCAGCGGCGGAAATCGACTGGGGGTGGAGGGGCCGGGTGAAGCGGAAGAAGAGGCCTGCCAGGCACAGCAGGAGAAGGGAGCCTCCGCCCACGATGGACAAAAGAATGTTGCCTCGAATGATGGTGTTCATGATCCGGTACCCATCGGCGGGATGGTGCCAGGGCTTGATCGTGAAGCGCGAAGCGCCGCGGTGATTGATCGAGGACCGGCGGCGTTCCTCATCGCCGTTCCGCTTTTGCCCGGGTGATGCGCCGGATCGGTTGATACGGCCGCGACGCCGGCCCCGCATCCCCGCAGCGGGCGCGGCACGCACGCATTTCGGCGTCGCCCAGCGCCTCGACCACCTGTTTCTGTTCGCAGGCGTCGCGGCACTCCTGCGCCTTGTCGAGCGGCGGGGTGCCCCCATCCTGCCCGCCGGACAGGGGAAGGCTCGGCAGCGGTACGTGAGGCAGTTCCAGGCGGGGCATCTCCGGCAAGAGCCCTGCCTGGTAGGCACCAAAGACCAGAACCACTCCGATAAGGAAGTACTTCGTCATCCAGAGGATCTAGGCACCGGGCAGCCGATAACCAGTCTCCCAGTATCTTTAAAAGCATCCTGGCACGCCGGTTCTTCGGCGCCAGCCGCACATGCACCGCGTGCGCCAGGGCGCCAGATCCCGGCGATCAACTATTTTCAACTATCGACATGGCGGGGGTTGAACGGCATTTGCCGGCGCTTATTTCACCCCCATGGAACAAACCCAAGAGCACAACGGGCCCGATCCAAATCGGGCCCACAACGACGCCTTTCACCCGGCCCGGCGGGTCCGCCCCTGCATTTCCCTTTTGAACCTGGATGCTTGCGCCACCTGGGAAGACCGCGTCGCCGTCCTGCAAAAGGGAAAGGAGGCCGTGACCTCGGAGATCCAGACCCTCGAACAAGGGCAGTACGCCCGCAGCCAGATGACCAAAGACGTCCAGTCCGGCCTCTAACGAGAACCGCATGCGTGGCTCAGAACCGAAAAGACGACGGCGCCGGGCCACTTCCTCGATTATCTAGTTTCCATCCGGAAACTCGCAAACTCATCCAGCCAACCAACCCAATCCGCACCTGGCCGCGATCGAGCCTCGACGAGACGCCATCAACTCACACGCGCTACTCTGTACAGGAGTTAACATGTTTTGTGAGTTTCCGGATGGAAACTATCTAGAGTGCTTGCCCATCATCGCCGGGCTGGTACAATGCCCGTATGTTCCCCGCCCACAAGAAAGATCCCATTCCCGCGGAGGCACCGACCGCCCCGACCCAGGCTGAGTGGGACCGGCTAGACGAGGCCGAGCGGCGGCGCATCATCGAGCGCCTGGTCTTCACGGAGTCCCAGCAGGAACTCGACCAGGCGGACGCCATGGCCGAGTCGGACGAGCACTACGACGCCAAGGAGCAGGTGCGTGCCACTCTGCGCATGTATTTCGAACGATCGGGCCAGAAGGTCTATGTCGGCGCAGAGCGCAAAGTCCTCTACCCGGGACACAAGGGGTTTACCCCGGACATCATCGCGGTGGTGGGTTGCTCGCCCCACAAGCGCGACTGCTGGATGGTGAGCCAGGAGGGCCGCGGCATCGACGTCATCATCGAAGTCTTCTATAAGGGCGACTGGGCCAAGGACTTCGTCGACAACGTGAAACGCTACGCGGCCTTGGGCGTGCCCGAGTACTTCATCTATGATGCCAGGCGGCAGAGCTTGATCGGCTACCGTCTCTCATCGGAGACCGGAACGTACGAGCCGATCGTCAGACAGGCCGGGCGCTATCTCTCGGAAAAGCTCGGCCTGAACCTGATGGTGCGGCAAGGCAAGCTCCGGTTTTACCAGGGGACGCTCCTTCTGCCTTCCACGCAGGAGGTCATCGCCGATCTCGAAGACATCGCCGAGCAGGAGCGGGCCCGAGCCGAGCACGAGCAGGCCTGCGCCGAGCAGGAACAGGCCCGCGCCGAGCAGATGTTGGTGGTGCTGCGCGAAACCTTGCTGAGCCTTCTGCAAACACGGGGCCTGGTGCCCACCGAGGTCCAGCTCCGGGAGGTCCACGCATGCTCGGATCCGCAGTGCCTGCGTCGCTGGTTTGACCGCGCCCTGCGCGAAGCGGACGTCGCGCTGGTATTCAACGATAGCTGATCCCGGAACTCGTTGAGCCTGGCGCCCGCGACGCAGGTGCAGGCGCCCGCGGCGTGGGTCAAGGAAGGAGGAAGGGTGCGCCTGGGCATCGAGTCGGGCGAACGAACTGCGAGGCGATTTCTTTCGCAAACTTCGGATGCTCGGCGAGGGTCTTCATCGCCGCCAGGCCCCGGATGGCCATCGACTCCGCCTGACCAATCGCGACCTCGCCGGTCTCCCATCGGGCCATGGTCGTCCGATGCCGGCCCAGCCGTTCCGCGAGCTGCTCCTAGCCCCAATGCCGCTCGGTTAAGCGATTTATCGACGGAGAATCCTGCGGTTTTCGTCTGGTTGGAC
>JBBRLA010000820.1:0-3372 GCA_038231615.1 Polyangia bacterium
CAGGGTCACGCAGGCCATCACCATCGGCCCCAGGATCGGCCCCCTGCCCGCCTCGTCGATGCCGATGGTCAGCCCATCGGGCGCCGCGGTCTTTTTCGCCATGTTCGTCCTTCGCCCAATGGGCCCCCGAACAGTCTGTCAGCGGTGCCAAGGTGGCACATCGACACGCCTCAGCACAAGAGGCAGCGCCGCGACTCAGGACGGCGAAGCGGGCCGCCCCATCCACAGCGACGCGGCGATCCCGCCCAAAAGGATCAGCGCCACCATGCCCAGCGTATAGAAGCTCAGGTGCGGGGTGCCGTGGAGCACGTCCTTGAGCAGCAGCTTGACGCCCACCAGCGCCAGGATCAGGGCCAGGGAGACCTTGAGGTAGCGGAATTTCTCCAGCACGCCCAAAAGGGCGAAGTAAAGCGAGCGCAGGCCGAGCAGGGCGAAGACATTGCTGCTGAAGACCAGGAAGGGATCGGTTGTGATCGCCAGGACCGCGGGAATGGAGTCCATCGCGAAGACCACATCGGTACCCTCCACCACCAACAGGGCCAGTCCGAGGGGCGTGACCACCAGCCTGCCGTGTTCCCGGAGCAGGAAGCGCCCGCCCGAAAGGGTCTGGGTGAGCGGCAGGACGCGCCGGGCCGCCCGCAGGAGCCGGCTCCGATGCGGGTCCTCCTCCCCGGCCAAGAGCATCCTGCCGGCGGTGAAAAGCAAGAAGGCGCCAAACCCGTAGAGGAGCCAGTGCGCCCTGCTCAGCAGGGACACGCCGGCGCCGATCATGACGCCGCGCAGCACCAGGGCGCCCAGGATGCCCCACAAGAGCACGCGGTGCTGGTACAGGGCGGGAATGGCGAGGAACGAGAAGATAAGGGCCATCACGAAAAGGTTGTCCACGCTCAGCGACTTTTCGATGACGTAGCCGCTGAGGAAGGCCACCGCCGCGTCCCCGCCGTCCATGCCGTCCGGGTCCACCGGGCTGGGCAGCCCGAGGCCGTGCCAGTGCTTCTCGTAGGCGGCGTAGACGCAGGCGCTGAAGAGCAGCGACAGCGCGATCCACACGGCGCTCCAGGTGAGCGCCTCTTTCACCCCGACGACGTGGTCCTTGCGGTGGAGCACGAAGAGATCGAGGGCGAGCATCAGCAGAACGAAAATGATGAAACCGCCAAAGACCCATGGCATGTCAGAACCTCCTGTACCGCGACCTTGTCACGGCTCATCCTTGGATTGTTTGGTGCTGCTGGCCCGAGGCGGCAGGCAACTCGAACCAGAGCAGGCTGCCCCGCCCCGGCGCCGATCGGAGACCCACCGTGCCCCCGTGTGCCAGGACGATGCGTTTGACCGTCGCCAGGCCCAGGCCGATCCCCGGCTGGGTCAGGTTTGGGGCGCGCACGTAGGGTTCGAAGATCGTGCCCTGAAGCTCAAGCGGGATGCCCGCTCCCGTGTCCTCGATCTCGACGCGCACACGCCCTGACCTTCGCACCACCCGGGCGGTGATCGTGCGCACGGGGCCATCGCTCATGTATTTGACAGAATTATGGATTAAATTGCTTATCAATACGGCTAATATTCCGGGGCTGCACGCGACTTCTGCGTCTCCCTTTGGCTGTCCCTCCAGGCAAGGGCCCCCGATCGGTGCAATGCGCACCTCGATCAAAGTCTCGGCCGCCTTCTGTCTCACTTCGGCGACGGCATCGGTCAGTGCGGCAACAACACTCGCTTTGGCTCCCGGCTGGGGGCGGGCCCCTGCGCAAGCGAAGTCGTAGAGCCCTTCGATAATGCGGGACACCCGCGTCATGGCAGCCACGCCCCTTTCGGCCAGCTTGAACTGCGCGGAGCCTTTCTCTGCATTCCATCTGAGAGAACCGAGCACCAGGGACACCCCGCTGAGCGGGTTGCGAATGTCGTGGGCCACCCTGGCTGCGAACTGTTCCAGTTCATCTGCGCGCAGTGCAAGCAGCCGCTCGTGTTCCACGCGGTAGCGGGTATAGCGGCGGATGGCTCGCACGCCAAACAGCGCCACCACCCCCGCCAGCCCCAGGCCCAGAGCATCTATGACGAGCGGGACCAATTCGGAACGTCTGAGTGCGGCTTCGCTACGGACTACGACGGCGTGTGCCTGCTGAACATTGAACAAGACGAGCCCATGCACTGATTTGTCGACCTGCCCCACGACCCTATGAACTGGGTCCGCACCGTAACTGATGGCAGCGGGGGCACTGCCGGCCCGATCGGCCACCGCGCGCCAGAGGGACTGCTTCATTTCGTCCATTCTTAGAGCTGCCTCCGTCCACAGGGCGCGCTCACCAGGGAAGGACGGCAGCGCCAAATAGGCAGTCGCGGCGCGATCCAGTTCCCGTATGGTTTCTTCCAACTCGGTGCGGTCCGGCGAACTTCCCGTGGCCAGGAAGTGGTCGAAGGCGATGTCCAGATGGCGCAGGCTAGCGCGCATCGTCGTCAGTTGGTCAATGCCCGGCAGGGCATGACTGAGCAGACTCTCCGCCTGGCTGTGGACCTCGACGAGGCTTCGCTGCGAGTAGACGGATGAAGCCAGCGACCACAGGGCCACGCTGGCAAAACCTACCACGAGCCACTTTTCTGACAGGACAGGAGCTGATTTCGTCATAGCCTTTCTATTCCTCTCGATAGGTTCTCAAGCGATCCGCCAGCCAGCCTGCGAGAACCGGCTGGTTTGCGCCGGGGTGCCGATAAAAGGCGCGGTCCCCGTGAGGCCGATCGTGGGAGCGGTCACCTGGCTCAGTGCCAGGTCCGCAGCCTTAATCAAGCGGCCACCAAGATGGAGAACGGGAGGTTGGGCTAGATTTGCAACCGCGCCGGAAAGGGCGGGGCTGCCGCGCCGGAATCGGCGCAGGACGGCGAGATGAATGCGCGCAAAGAGACGACTGTCGATTGCCAGGACGGGATGCGAGCGGAAGACCGGGCCCCCAAGCGAATCGCCTCCCTGAGCTTCAGGTCGAGAGGGACGTGGACTTTGCCCTCATCTCGGTCTGCTGCGTCATCCAGCGTGTCTTCGTTTTGGCTGATAGCGGACATGTCGGCAGCCGACAGAGTGAACAGGAGAGCGAGCGCTGCCACGACGCGATGCAGTAAGAAGAAAGGGTGGAGACGACGGCCGGGCATTCCTTTACAAAGATAGCGACAACAATCCGGTCGCGCAACCCGAATCGGACTCTTCCCCCAGCCGATGCCCCCGACTTGGCCCACATGCAGGAGATGGCAGATTGGCTGCTAGACCGATAGGGCGGCGACGATGTCGTCAGGGGAGGCGGTGGCAAAGAACAGGGCCAGGTCTTGCAGGCGGTCCTCGTTGGTGATGGCGAGGATGGATTGCTCGACGGACTCGGGCACGGCGCCGAATCGCCC
>JBBRLA010000821.1:0-3364 GCA_038231615.1 Polyangia bacterium
CACCCCCGGGTCGGTCAGCACGCCCACGGTGGCCTTGGTGTCCAGGTTGGGGCACGAGCCTGCGGCGAAGCTGCCGTCCTTGGCCGAAAGCGCCAGGCAGGTGCCCGAAGTGGCGGTCAGAAGCTGGGTGAAGGGCTGCTCCTTCACCACCAGCATGGTGGCGAAGGTCGGGGCCGCGTTCAGGTTCAAGGTCGATGCGGCCACCACCTTCTGGCCGCCCATCTTGAAGGTATCGCTCCAGAAGGCGAGCTGCTCCTGGGCGAAGCGCGGGTCGGCCAGGTAGGCGTCGATGAGGGTGGCGTAGGCCGCGCTCGGGTCGGCGGCCCCCTTTACCAGCTTGATTTCGGCCAGGGTCGGATAGGTCCCGATAAGCTTCAGGGCCGCGGAGCGCAGCGCCAGGCCGTAGTCCACGCTGTTGTCGGTCAGCACGGTTTCGTTGACCAGGACGTTCGGCGAGATGCCCTCGCGGAAGGCCCCCGGCGGGGTGTTGTCGGTCTGCCCGTTGTTGATCCCCCCGGTACAGCCGGAGAGGGCCGCCGAGGCGAAGACCAGCGACAATGCGCTCTGCTTGACTGTCTTTCTCATCGCTTTACTCGCTTCTCATAAAGGGTGGCGGTTACTTCTCTTTGGCTGCCCAGTCCGTGATGGCCTTGGTGAAGGCCGAAAGCGTCGCGGCATCCTTCAGTTTGTAGGGGTGGTTCTGCGTGCCTCCTTGTTCCGGCGGCGTCGGCTGCAGGACAATCACGCTGTGGGCGGCGTCCGTCAGCTTGACGCGGGAAAGTGCCTGCAAGCAGAACCGGTTGAGCTTGATCGCGTCGGTAGCGCTGGCGGCCGTCATGTTGAAGGCCCCTTGCGCCGAGGCGGCGGCGGAGTTCTGCGCGCCATCCCCGTGGCATATCGCGGCGCAGGGCGCGGCCAGGGTCGGCATCACCGTGGCGGAGAAAACATCGAAGGCCTTGCACTTGGCCACCTTGGTCGGGTCCGGGGTAAACGGCGCGATGATCTCGAAAGCCACCGCCACCCGGGCGAAGCGCGGCACCTGGGTCAGAATCACCGTGTCCAGCTTGGCGGTCATCCCCGGCATGATGGTGACATCCAGCGCCGACAGGCTGTCCGCCTTGTCCTTCTGCGCGCCCATCCGGCTGAAGAGCAGGAAAATGGGGTGCTTCACATGGATGCCGGTGAAGGGCCCGGCGGTGATCAGGATGTCGTGGACCGAGTAGATCGCGCCGTTGTCCCGCTCGTCCACGGTGAAGGTCAGCGTGGACTGGGGGTCCCCGGTAAGCTTTTCCAGGTTGATGTAGAAGGTCCCCGGCCCCAGGGCCGCGGTGGGCGTCGCCGGGGAGTTCATGTTCAGCCCGGTGCGCGTGGCCGCCTCGACCTCCAGCCAGGCATGCACGTCGTTGTACTGCCCCGAGGTCAGCGCCGGCCCGTTGTGCTGCCCCTTCTGCAAAAGGATGCTGTCGTCGGCGTTCTTGGTGACAAGCTTGCCTGCGCCATAGCCGGTGATCGAGTCGTATTCCATCATCCGGGCCAGAAACGGCTGGACGGTGTCCTGCTTGATGGCGTGACAGCCCTGACAGAAGGCCACCAGGTCAGGCTTGGCCTGGGCCTCGAAGATCGACTTGGGGTCCAGGGCCGTCGGGTCCCCCATGTCGGGCCCCATGTCCGGTGCATTGACCAGCACATCGGGGACACAGCCTCCGACAGAGACCAGGGCCAGGAAGCAGGTGAGCAAAGTAGAGTTCATCAAAAAACCTTCGTCCCAGGGTGTATGCGACCGCCGTGCCAGCCCCTTCCCTAGCCAAAAGGAGCGATCAGGTTACCGGCCCCGTCACAAGTAGTATCATAGCTTACCAGGAAGCGGTAAGGGTATGATGGAATGATCCCTCACCCTGAGGGGGACAGTTGGCACCGGTGCGAGTCGCCCCCTACTGTAGGCGTAGGCGTAGGCGTAGGCCCGCCCGGCCATCCCTCCCGGAGCACGAAGATCGAGAAGGCGATCGCATACGCCCCGACCACATCGATCGAATAGTGCAGGTGGGCCAGGAAGACCGACCCCACCACCACCACGTGGCCGACGAGCGCCAGCACCCGCATCCGCCGATCGGGCCAGCCCCAGAAATAGAGCAAGAGCAGAAAAGTCACCGCGGTGTGTCCCGAGAAGAACAGGTCTTTGGTCATATACAGATGCGGCGCGTCCCGCAAAAGCAGCCCTCCCGGCGAGATCAACTCGGGCAGCGCCTGGATCAGCGTCGGCAGGGGCAGTCCCGCGTTGACGTCCGCGCCGCGCACCGGCCCCAGGCCCGTCAGAAGGATGCACCCGCCCCGCAGCAGGGAGACCAGGCCGCTGGTGACGGTGTAGCGGCAGTAGCGCCCGGGCGAAAGGAAGAGCAGCGCCAGGCTCAGGGGCACGTAGGACCAGAAGAGAATCCAGTTGTTCCACCGATCCACCCACGGAAGATAGGGGATGCGATCGATGAGCAGGTCCGGCAGGTGCGGCGCCGGGCGGCCCTCGGCGACCAGGCACAGCGCCATCATCGCGGCGAAGCAAGCGCAACGAAAGAGCAGCGCCAGCACAAGGGCCGGTACAAAGGGCCGCAGCCGGGCCCACGTAGGGGAAAGGAAGCGGAGCCAGGGACGCGATGGTTGTGAGGTCGGCGAAGGCATCGGGGCGGCGGCGATAGGCGACGATAGCACGACTTCGCCGCGGGGTATGCTCGACGAGAAGCCAGGGGCGGCCTAGAATCGCCGCGTGGAGCAAGCGCGGTTACAGGATGTCCTGATCGACGATATCACCTGGAAGTGCGCCACCCGATTGCGCCGGACCGAGTGGCGGCAGACCATCGTCGAGCTGCTGGAGGAAGCGGTGTTCGCGGCCCTTTTGGACCATCCCTTGCGGGCCTACGTGACGGTGCACAAGGAGGGGCTGGCGGTGGACCTGCACGACCCGGCGGGACACCAGGTCGGCAGGCTGGAGCTGGCGCAGCCGGTGATTGCGCCGGTGTTCCGCGAGTACATGGACATCGTGCGCGAGATGATTCGCTGCGGAGGCGGGACCAACTCGCCGAAGCTGGAGGCGCTGGACATCGCCAAGAAGCTGTCTCACGACGACGGCGCCGAGCTGCTCCAGCGGCACTTCCACGACGTCCGCCCAGACCACGCCACCGCCCGCCGCCTGTTCACCCTGCTGGTGGTGCTGACCCACGACACCACCCGCCTGGCGTAGCCGGGTTATGCCGCGTTATGCCGCGTCCTGGGGCCTTCGCTCGCGGTTCTGGAATTCGAGCATCCAGCCCGGATACTCTGCCGGCAGGGCGCTGGCCTCGGAAAGGGCGACGATGTGCGCTTCGGAAAGGCGCAC
>JBBRLA010000822.1:0-3354 GCA_038231615.1 Polyangia bacterium
GGCAAGGGGACCAGCCCGGCGGATTTCGATCTGGTGCGAGAGGTAGCCTGGGCCTTCCGCCACCTGACCTACCGGCAGATCATGGAGCTGGTGAAGGGGCAGATGTACGTCGGCTTCAAGAATTGCAGCGACCCGGCCCTGCGGGACAATGCCTTCCTGATGAACCTGCGCCCCAGCGCCACCTGGGCCGGCGGCGAAACGATGCGGGTGGGGTAGCGGCGCTAGCCCGCCTCATCCTCATCTTCGTCCTCGCCGAAGAACACCCCGACCGGGATCTCGATGGTGTCAAAGGGTTCCGCCCGGACGCGCTGGCTTCGCATGGCGCCGAGTACGAATAGATAAGCAACTGTTCCGCGGTTGTTCTTCACCCTCTTCCACGCTTCTGCCAGCACGTCACTGCGGCAGATCCGGTCGTACAGCGCGTGAAATCGGCGTCCAGGATGTCGCTTGGCTGCTGTCCATAGCTTTCGTTGCAGTCGTCGCACTTTGTCGATGGGTTTTATCCCACCGGGGTGGTTGGACCGGGCGGTCCCGGCCATGCCCTCGCGCTTACCTGCTCCCAAAGCCAAACCAAAGCAGGGGTCCTTCCCTCCGATCGCGTTGTTATTCACGGCCATCACAGGTAGCAGAGCAGGGCAGGGCACTCATCGTCATTGGAGCGGTCAGCAGGGCCCCCGCTCCCCCGCGGAGCACTCCATAGAGCATGTCCCGGGTCTTGCACTGCAGGAAGGGCAGCCGACCCATGAGCACGGCCCACATCGCCACTTCCAGCGGCAGGCCGGTCCATCGGTGAAGACCGTCCTTGCGCTCGTACATGCTGCAGTCCCCTGGTGGTTCGCGCCAGGCGTCATCCTCATGCACCACGCCGCCCATGAGGGCTACCCCCTCCGGGTCTGGCTGGACGGCGTGGAGGTGGCCCCCACGACCACGCCGTAACTCGACCGCACGATCATCGAAAAAGGTCTTGCACGCATGTCATGCGTATATTATGTTGTTCCTAGTCAAAGCAAACCACGGGATCTCGGCCCTTAGCCAGAGTACTACGGTACCGCGTGGCTTAACCGGGATCAACGCTCGTCATAAGCTCTCTGGCGAGCGGTACCGGACGGACGATTGATTGTGAAAACGCTTGCCCAGTATCCGCTGGGCTGACAACCCCTTGACGACCCCCCCAAAGGCGAGAGAGCGACAGTTGGGGTGACCGGCCAAGGGCAGTAGAGAGGTTACGACATGATCGTGACACCTGTGCTGCTCGTGCTGTCGGTCCACGGATCCCCGTGGAGCTACCGATGGCCGAGCAGAAGAGAGACCACCAGAAGCTAGTACAACTTGAACCGGAGCACTTTGAAGGTCTCCGAGAGCCAAGGCTGGCCGTATTCGATCGGATTGCGCGCCACGTCCACCTCTTGGGTGGCCCCGAGAAGGCACTGGCGATCAGTTTGATCGGCATCGTCGCCTTCTTGTGGCAGGCCGGCGGAGACCGGGTGGTGCAGCTTGCGGCCATCGGCGCGGCCTTGTTGGCGTGTCTGATCTGCATGGTTGTCACCGGGATGCGAGATGGCACGACCAAAGAAAGAGAGAGAGACGGTCCGGCTAAGCCTAGAGCTAAGCGCTCAGGTGCGGGAACGGCTCGACGACATGAGGGAACGTAGCGAGGCGGACAGCATCACCGAGGTGATTCGCCGCGCGCTGTCGTTGTTCGACCTTGCATTGAAGCAGCGCGAGGGCGGCGGGGAGGTGATTTTCCGGGGACCGGATGGGGACGAGCAGAAACTCGTCCTCGTCTAGATCGCCACCTCACGCGTGCCCAACTGTGGGCTACGGCAGTAATCGCTTGGCCCTCGCCGCAGCGATGCAGGCGCCGCAGGTCGCATTGCCGCCGTGCTTCGTTTGCTCCACGCCCTCCCACCATGGCACCAGCGTCGGCGAGGTTGGTGCGTAACCGCATAGCGCGACCGCGTCGGTGGACTTCTCCTTGATGTGCACCACTGGCGGACTCATCTGGTGCTTCTCCTTCCGGGCAGGCTCATCAAATAGCCCTTAACACCCTGTAGTCATGCATTCTATAATACATAGAGGTGTCGGTCTACTGTCCAATCCTCTTGGCTCTCCCCTGCTGAGCCCCTCGGTGAGGACAAAAGGGATTCAGTTCCTCGGACTCGCAATCGAGACTTGTGCCGTCGCCGCGGCAAGCGCAGGGGGCTGGGCGTGGAGACGAGGACAAGGTGCTCGATGACGTTCGACAAGAAGTTCAAAGCAGCTTGGAACCCCCCCGGAGCAGCGCCCTGCGGTGGGCCAAAGTACTGGAGGCCCGCGGATTGCGCCCGCTGCCCGATGAGGCGGAGCGGATTCGCTCTTGCCAGAACGGGGCCCTGCTGGACACGTGGCTGGTCCGCGCCGTCTCAGCCGGATCTGTCGCCGAGGTTCTGGCAGACTGAAGCGAACGCACCCGCTCGCCGTACTCTGCCCCAGGTTGGTTGATCCGACCAATGTCTCATGCAAGTCTCGGAGGTGAGGTCACCGATTGCGTCGGCAGGGCGTTGCAACTCAGGGCTTCGCCCACACCTTGAGCGCAAGCGCGAAAAGTCTCTTGGAGCGCTCGCGGATATCTTGCTCGGTCCAGGTCGCTTTTCCCGCGCCGAAGTGCTTGTTGAGCATCAACACGGAGTGACGATCGATCTCTGGCAGCTTCTCCTTGGCGGGGTCATTGGAGAGCGAGCTGTTGAACGAGGGGGTCACGAGCGTAAGGTTGCCGAAGTCGTGGAGCAGCGATGAGCGCACATCGCGTTCCGTCTGCGCATCAGAGACGCCCGGCAAAGGCCAATGAGTCTCCCACTTCTGAGGAAGGACGTGTTCGACGTTCAGAGGGCCGCCGATCGGCGTGCTCTCGGTCTTGGGACCGTGGAGGGCGTCCTCGAGAGCGCGCAGGACCATGACGACACGCCCGGGTCCTAGCTCGGTGTAGGCATCCAGATCAAGCCAGGCTTTCTCAAAAGCGTCGTCGTCGGGCCATTCGGTGTGTTCGGTCTTTCTTTCCGCAAGGAGGAGCTGGAAGCTCGCAGCGTCACCCGCGGAATTCTCACCGAACTGTGCACGGAAGGTCGTGAGCAATTGTAGAAAGAACCGATTGTACCCCTGCGATGGTTGCTGGCAGACCATCCGGCGTACCAGGAAGGACTCCAGATCATTCAGAATCGAGAAGCGGTCGGCGTCTGAGAGTGAGCGAGATTTTTGAGGGGCTGACGAGCGAGGAAAACGAGGGGGAAGAAGAGCAGAGAAAGGCGCGGTGGAGGAGAGGCTGAGTTAGAAGATGTCGTCGTCCTGGGTGGAGGGCCGCGCAGGGGGAGCGCAGAC
>JBBRLA010000823.1:0-3349 GCA_038231615.1 Polyangia bacterium
ACTATACGGGAATTGATCCGTTTTCCGGCAAGGAAGTCTACGTCGCGCGCGGCCTGAAAGACCGCAAAATGCAGCGCGCGTTGATGCAGTTCTTCAAACCCGAGAATTACTTCCTGGTGCGGGAAGCTCTCCTTCAGGTAGGCCGAGGGGACCTGATCGGCGGGGGCTGCGATTGTTTGATCCCAGCCAATCCCCCGCGTGAGGCCATCGAAGCGCGGCGTCGGCAGACGGACGAAACGGCTCGTGGGGAGTATGTGCATACGATCCCCAATCCCGGTGTGGGAAAACGGAAGGGCTACAGGCCGGGGCGCAAGAGGGGCGGGCGTCAGGAGAAAAGAAAAGACGGCGGAGCGACGGTGGGACCGTGATTGCTTCCGAAGACGGATGGATTGTCCGACGCCTGGGTCGATATGACCCAAGCGCGCAGCGTTGGATGAGGAAGTGCTTGTCGCGAGCGGCCGGTCAGAAGCCGCCAAAATGACGAACCCCTGTCGCGCGGGGTCTGACCCCTTGTATGTTAATTTCCAGCTAATTCTTCGGATATTAACTTGCGGTAGTGTCGTGAGGAGTTCTGTCTGACCCCTGAGGCTTGACCTCTTCGGAAAGATTGCTCCCTCCGGCCTTTGGCTTAAGGCTTTGGTACATCTTGCGGCGCTAACTTTTAGCCGACCGCTCATCACAAGGATTCCCACGCCAAAGCTCTGCCGGAGGACGCTCACGCCTCCTGAACGATCCTGCCACGTCGCCGCGGCTACTTCTCTAGGCCTCTTTAACCCCGCCCCTGGAGTTCCGCCATGCGCGCCACATCCTCGGCCCCCCTCGAACGCATCGGCGTCGGCATCGATACCGCGCGCTACGGACACCGCGTCTGCTTCCTTCGTCCCGACCACAAACCTGCCGCCAAGCCCCTCACCGTGCTGGAGAACCACGCCGGCTATCACGATCTTCAGCTCCGCCTCGAATCTCTGCATCAGCAGCACCCCCAGGCTCAATTCCACGTCCGCATCGATGCTGCCGGACAGTACGCCGCCAACCTCGAACACTTCCTCCGCACGCTCCCCTTGCCGCTGACCATCTCCATCGGCGAACCCAAACGCAACAAGGACTACCAAAAGGCCCACTTCCCCAAACGCACCACCGACGACACCGAAAGCCAGGCCATGGCACGCTTCGCCGTTGTCGAACTCCCCGACGCCACTCTCCCCGTGCCGACGCAGATGGCGCTGCTGCGTGAGATCACTTCACGCTTGCAGGCACAGGTCAAGCAGAGTACCCAGGCCGTCAACCGCTTGCATAACCTCATGGCTCGCGCTTTCCCCGAACTCGCCACCCTGGCCGATGACTTCTCCGCTTCCTGGCTGCTGCAGCTGCTCGAACGCTATCCCACCGCTGAACGCATCGCCCACGCACAGCTTCGCTCCCTCGAACAGATCCCCTACCTGTCCGCGGACCAGGCCCAGGCTCTGCACCAAGCCGCCAAGCAATCGGTCGGCTCGCTGCGGGGTGAAGTCGCTGAGACCCTGGTTCGGGAGGTGTTGTCCCAGGTCCAAAACAGCGCGCGGCACGAGCAAAAACTGCGGCAATTGCTCGAAAAAGCGTTCGCCGATCTGCCGGCCTCTGGCCATCAGCAACTGCCGACGATTCCCGGTATTGGCACGGCCACCGCCGCCGTGCTCACTGCCAAAATCATCGACATCGATCGCTTCGCCAGTCCCGAACATCTCGTCGGCTACTTCGGCGCCTTCCCTCAGGAAGACAGCTCGGGCGTCGATGCGGACGGGCGGCCTTTGCCCCTGGGTACGCTGCGCATGTCGCACAAGGGCAACGACCTGGCCCGCGGTTATCTGTGGAACGCCGCTCGCTCCGCGGCCCAGCACAACCCGGCGGTGCGTGCGCTGTACAAACGGCTGCGGGCCAAGGGCAAACGGGGTGATGTGGCGCAGGGGCATTGCATGCGGAAGTTGCTGCACCTGGTGTTCGCCGTCTGGAAGACCAACCGTCCCTTCGATCCGAAGCACTTCCCTTGGGAGTCGCCCACTGATACGCCGCCAGCAACTCCGGCACCTGCGTCCGCCGAAGCGGCAACGCTGCCGGCAGACAGCAACGACAAGGCCATGGACCACACGCAGGCCTTGCCTGCCGAGGAAGTGGTCGCCACGGCCAGTCCCAAAGGAGAACAAGCCAGGACGCCTGTCAATTCAGCGGCCCCGACTGCGCCGGCGCGTCCGTGGGTGGACTACGCCTACCTGCGGGAACAGATCACGATGGAGCAGGTGCTGTGTTTCCTGGGGCTGTTCGCGGGCCTGCGAGGACGAGGTCTACAGCGGCGTGGCTGCTGCCCCGTGCCTGGCAAGGTGGGAATGAAGGAGCGGACGTTCTCAGTGCATCTGGGCAAGAATGTCTGCCAGTGTTTTCAGGCGGAGTGTGGGGTCCAGGGCAATGTCCTGGATCTGTGGGCGGCGCTGCAGAACCTGCCGCTGTACGATGCCGCGCTGCATCTGGCGGAGACCTTCCGGCTGCGGCGGAACAGAGAAGAGGAACCCGTTGAGGGAACCCGTTGACGGCGGGAAAAGAGGGTGGAAAAAAGTGCCGTCATCACGACGGACGGCTCTTGACTTTCATCGGTACATCTTTTCCTGACCGACGCTCAGGTGATGAACCCCTGAGCTCGAAGCAGGGCAGGGCCTGCCTTCAGGATATTGTCGGATTTGGCTGCGCCTTCACGGATTTTCTGGAGGATGGCGGCTGCAAGCGGTCCTTGTTCGACGGTTATGTCTGTTGCAGCCTCAGCGAGTTGCAGGGAGGTGAGACGCCGGATCTCCGCACCGATGTAGTAAACGCAAGAGCGTTTCTTATTGCGCGCATGATCTCCGGCTTCGAGGACGCAGGTCTGCTCTTTGTACGCTTCCCAGGAAGTCCAGTTAACGACCAAAATCGCTTTGTCGTCTTTTGCAGGATCGGAAAGCACTACCCAGTGAGGGTTATCATCTCCTGAGAGCCTCAGAAATAATCCCCGAACGCCCGCGAAAATCCGGGGAGTTCACCAAGCGACCCCCCGATTTATTCTGAGGCTCTGAGCGAAGAAAGACCGTCCCCGGCGTAAATGGGCTGTATTGGCGCAATGGGGGCATGGTGGGGCTACCTCCTTTGAAGGATCCCCACCATGGCAGCCTTTGCGGTCATGTCGCTCTTGATTGCGGCTGCGTTGTCCCACTGCCCGACAGCGCGCAGGATGTCGTCGATTGGGATCTCAGAGACATTACGTCCCTGCTTCGTGGGATCGTTGGCCTTCCACTCCTCAAATTCGTGAGTGAGGTCAACCAGCTGCCGCCATGTGAGATCACCAAAG
>JBBRLA010000824.1:0-3342 GCA_038231615.1 Polyangia bacterium
CGGGAGGAACGGGCCCCCAACGATTTTCCCGCGCGGCCCGGCCCGCCGGACTCCATCCCCGAGCCCGTCGCCTTCGCCCCGGCGTGGGGGGAACCAAGGGCGCCCAACGCCCCCGATGTCTCCCGGCCGCCTTTCTTGGTCAGCACCCACGTGGCAGGCGTCCTTCGAGAGCAGGGGCCGGGGGTCCCCCCCTACACGGCTCGCTCGCCTGCCGACGTTTTTCCCTTGGCCTTGGCCGCAGACGCCCCCCCGCCCGAGGATGTCCTTCTCGGCGGCCCCTCCGAGGTCCCCGGCGGCGGCGTCCGTTCGCCCTGGGCCGGGCGCCTGGCCCAGCTTCGCCTGGAAAGCACCCCCGACGGGGCCCTGCGCCTGGGCGTGCATGGTCGCTTCACCCTGCGCAACGGCTTCGGCGGCGAGGTTGACTTCTCCGCCCTGCGCCTGGTGCCCGCCAGCCAGCAGGTCGGCGGCCCCGCGGCGACTTATGGCGATCTGCTCCTGGGTCTGCGCAGCCCCGCCCTGCGTCGCACCCGCTACGCCCTGCAAGGGGTCGTCACCGCCACCTTGCCCTTTTCGCCCAGCGACCTCGACGCCGTCCCGGTGCACGCCGTTTCGGGGAATGCCCCCCGGGGAGACGGCGACTGGCGGGTCGAGGCGGCGCTTTCCGCCGGCGTTCACCTGGGGCGCCTGTCGGTGATCACCCAGCAGGGCGTGAGCTTGCGGCTCCACGGCGGCGTGGTCCCGGCGTACCAGGGCGGGCTGGTCCTTCAGGCCAGCGCCACCTCCCATGTGCGGGTCATCGGGCTCTTGCAGTGGAACGTCGGCTACCTGGGCGTCCCGCTCCAGGCCGGGGATGCCGTCCCCGATGCCGGCGCCGCGGCAGGCGGTGGCGTGGAGATCTTCATCCCCGCCCCGGCGGGTGGCGTCCAGGTCCTCCTGCTGGCTCGGGCCGGCATCGGCGACACCGGGGCCGCCGTCTACGGCCGCGGCATGTTCGGCCTCCAACTCGGATATCGCTTCCGGTGACGATCTTTCTATTGACGCCGGCCTCACACCTTGACTTGACCGACGCGGCAGGATAGCAAGGTCTCATGCAACATCCCTACGCCGACTTCATCGCGAGTGTCGAGAAACCCGCCCGTTATCTCGGCGGGGAATACCAGTCCGTGCACAAGGACTGGGACCGCACCGCCTGTCGGGTGGCCCTGGCCTTCCCCGACGTCTACGACATCGGCATGTCGCACCTGGGGACCAAGATCCTGTATTCGCTGCTGAACAAGGACCCGCGCATCCTCTGCGAGCGCGCCTTCACCCCCTGGGTCGACATGGAGGCCGAACTGCGCCGCCGGCAGCTTCCCCTGGTCACCCTGGAATCGGCCCGCCCCCTTTCGGACTTCGACATCGTCGGCCTCTCCTTGCAGTACGAGCTGACCTACACCAACTGCCTGACCCTTTTGGACCTGGGCGGCATCCCCCTGCGCGCCGCCGATCGCGGCGACGAACACCCCCTGATCATCGGCGGAGGCCCCACGGCCACCCACCCCGAGCCGGTCTCCGCCTTCTTCGACTGCTTCCTCATCGGCGAGGCGGAAGAGGTCCTGCCCGAGATGGTGGTGGCCTTCGCCAAGATGAAGCGCGACGGCGTGCCCCGCCGCGAGCGCCTGGTCCGCCTGGCACAGCTTGGCTGCATCTACGTCCCTGAACTCTATTCGACCCGTATCGACCCCACGTCTCACTTCCAGGTGGTCGACCAGCCCCTCGACCCCCGGGTCCCCGCGCGCGTCGTCCGCACCTGGGTCAAGGACCTGAACCAGTTCCCCTTCCCGTCGGACAATCCGGTGCCCTACGCCGAGGCCATCTTCGACCGGGCCAGCGTCGAGATCGCCCGCGGCTGCACCGAGGGCTGCCGCTTCTGCCAGGCGGGTATGATCTACCGCCCCGTCCGCGAGCGCGACACCGAAAGCATCGTCGAGAGCATCGTCCGCGGCATCAAGAACGGCGGTTATGACGAGACCTCCCTGACCTCCCTGTCCACCGCCGACTACTCGTGCATTGTGCCGCTGGTGAAGAAGGTCATGGGCCGCCTGCGCGAAGAGAAGGTCTCCCTGTCCGTGTCCTCCCTGCGGGCCTACGGCCTGAATCCCGACCTCCTCGACGAGATGGCCACCGTCCGCGCCACCGGCCTGACCTTCGCCCCTGAGGCCGGCACCCAGCGCATGCGCGACGTCATCAATAAGAACGTCACCGAGGAGGACATCACCCGATCGGCGGAGAACATCTTCAGCCGCGGCTGGTCGCGGATGAAGCTCTACTTCATGATCGGCCTGCCCACCGAGACCCAGGAAGACGTCGCCGGCATCGCCCAGACCGGGGGGCGCTTGAAGCGCATGGGCAAGCGCATCCGCCGCGACGCCGACGTCACTGTATCGGTGAGCACCCACGTGCCCAAGCCCCACACGCCCTTTCAGTGGTGCGCCATGGACGCCATCCCGGACATCGTGCGCAAGCAGCGCCTTTTGCGGGAGCTTTCCCGGCGCGAGGACATCGACCTCAAGTGGCACGAGGGGGCCATCTCCTACATCGAGGGCATCTTCTCCCGTGGGGACCGCCGCCTCGGCGACGTGCTGGAGACCGCCTGGCGCAAGGGCGCCCGCTTCGATGGATGGGACGATCAATTCAACATGCAGGTGTGGCAGGAGTCGCTTCACGAGTGCGGCGTCGATCCGACCCCCTATCTCATGACCATCCCCATCGATGGCGGCCTCCCCTGGGACCACATCGACATCGGCCTGGAGGACGGCTTTCTCCTGGGCGAGTACAGAAAGGCCCTCAAGGACCGCCTCTCGCCCCCCTGCGGCAAGCCCTTCGGGTCGCTCCTGCACCACACCAACGTGCAGGACGCCCTTCACGAGCAACGCAAGCTGGTGTGCTTCGACTGCGGCATCGCCTGCGATCTTTCCCAGATGCGGGAAGAACGACTCTCGTATCTGCGCAAGCTCGGCGCCGAGGACCGTCCCGCGCCCCCCGCGCCAGGCACCGAGGCGGCTACCGAGCCCACCGCGGAAACTCGCGCCAGGCGGCAGCCGATGGGCCGCGCCGTGCCACGCCCGGCCTTCATTCAAACCGCGGGGCACCGCTACCGGCTGCGCTACACCAAGCTGGGCCGGGCTTCGTTCATCTCCCACCTGGATACCATGCGCCTGCTCCAGCGGATGCTCCGCCGCGCCGAGGTCGAGATGATCTACTCCAAGGGTTTTCACCCCAAGCCCGACATGAGCTTCGGCCCGGCCCTGGGCCTCGGCATCGCCAGCCTTGGCGAGATCTGCGACCTGCGTCTGGAGTCCC
>JBBRLA010000825.1:0-3323 GCA_038231615.1 Polyangia bacterium
CGGCAAGGCCAAGGGCACCAAGGTGGCCGGCGCCCACGCGGCGACCGCCGAAACGACGATCGCCAAGCTCGAGGTGGAGAACAAGTTCCTCTCGGGTCAGCCGCTCTCGCCCGCTGACGTGATCCTGCCGTCCCCGGCCTCCGCCTCGAAGAACAAGGGCCGTAAGACCTCCACCCCCACCGGGGCGGTGACCTTGGCGGCCCCTTCGCCCACCAAGAACCGCGGCGGCGGTCGCACGATCAAACGCTGAACCAGCACCCCTTCGACAACCGGGGTTGTTCCCCTCACCGCCCCTTCGGGGGCGCTCCCCACCCCCAGCCTTCGCTGCCGACGTTTTGCCATCGAGATGACGTGGGGCCAGCGCCTCGGCGCCCTGCACGTCACCGCGCTGAAGGAGGCGTTCGACCTCGTCGCAGCTCGTCATCTGGTAAAGGTATATCATGGGTGAGAAGGAGCGAGATTCCAAAAGCCAGTCGTCGCTGCGGGCGCAGCGCGGCGGTACACCTGCCAGGGGCCGTCCGCAAGCATCAGCTCGTAGGGGAACTGCGGTGCGGCCGGGATGCGCCGCCCCGGACGCCCCCGCACCAGCACGTAGTCATAGTAGTAGCCAAAGCCCGGGTAGCTGTACAGCTCCGGCTGCAGCCCAAAGTTGAATGGCGTCTCCGGCACCACCACATCGCTGCGGAAGCTAGCCGGGACGTTCCAGAACACCCGCGGGAAGGTCTCGGCCAGAAGCCCCCCACGCTCGGCCTGAATGTAGGCCGCATAGGGGCAGTACGGATGGTTGGCCATGATGCCCCCATAGGGATCCAGGTTCAGCGCCAAGAGCTTGGGCCGCTCCGGCAGCGCCGCGATCACCCGGTCGAAGGGCCGCGCCTCCTTTGCGAACAGCCACAGGTGCGCCCACGAGTTCAGGATCACCGCCCCGGCCAGTACCCCGCACAAGGTGCGCGACAGCCGCGTCTCCAGGTATTCCTGGGAACGCAGGCACAGCGGCAAAAGCGACGCCGCCAGGAGCGCGTGCCGCACCGACAGCATCTTGGCCGTCGGCGTCGACAGCGGCAGCACGAAGTACAGCACCAGGTTCAGCGCCGCGTACGCGTAGAAGGCACGCTCGGGCGCCTCCAACCGGCGCCAGCGCGCCACGGTGGCGGGGAAGCTGGCGTACGACAACAGTGCGAACGTCAGCAGCAGCAACAAGAGCAGTGCCAGCTCGGTGCTGTCCTGGTAGCCGCCGAAGATGTGCCGCGGCAGGAGCTTGAGCTGGACCCACAGCGGCAGCCACTTGTAGCCCCCCAAGTGCCGAGCGGCGTGCAGGTCCTTGGTCCATACCGCGCCCAGCACCAGGGCGGGCAAGATCGCGGGCAGCCGGCGCAGCAGCACGCGCCGCCCCGCGCCGTCCGAGAACAGCAGCAGCAGCACGGCGAAGCCGGCTACGAACAACAGCCCATAGACATGGCAGAAGCTGATGGCCACAAGCAAGAGCGCCAGGGCGACATCGGTGGCGCGCGTGGGCCGCGAGGCCAGCAACAGGCCGATGCAGAAGAAAGACAGGCCGATGGCCAGGTTGAAGTTAAAGAAGCCCCAAAAGAACAGGTTATTGTAGACCAGCGGCAGGGCCAAAAGCGAAAGGGGCCAGGGCCGGCGGCGCTGGCGCAGGATGAAGGCCACGCCCAGGGGGTACAGCACCACCGACAGGAAGACCACCACGTGCAGGGCCTTCTTCAGCGGCATCAGCTTGGCCAGCCCCAGCGTCAGCAGGCATGGCAGGATATACAGCGTATTGAGCTGCGAGGTGTAGTAGGCGGCAAAGCCGTAGCGCGGCTCGCCCAGGTGCTGAAGGATCGACGCGATCGCCAGGTGCTGGGGCAGATCGATCATCGGCAGGTAGGCGAAGAGCAGCACCGGCAGCCCCAGGGCCAGAATCAAACTAGCGGGCCGCAGTATCCTGCTTGATTGTAGCCGTCGCGGTGAGGTCGTGTCTACCTCGGCGAGGCGCGGTTACGCGGGCGTTTAACCCCTTCGCAGTTCATCATTTGGTAAAGTGTATCAGGGTGAAAAGGAGCAAAAAAAAGGCCCGCCGGTGAGCCGGCGGGCCTTGAGGGGTCAGGAGCGGCCTACTCCAGCTCGTTCTCCGTGTAAATGCCCGAGCCGCCCTTGATGCCGTACTGCGCATCCACGGTGGCCGTCCGCTGGAAGAGCGAGTAGACGGCGTTGCAGTTCAGGTCGCCCGAGGCCTGCAGCTGGTACGTGTCGGCGACGGTCGCGCCGCCCGCACCCACGGTCTGGTACGAGTAGTAGTGGGGATCGTCCAGGGAGAAATTCAGCGCCTGCCAGGTCGGCAGGGCCCACAGGGTGGGGTCCGGAGCGCACTTCTGGCCGGTCGACGCACAGCAGGCGGCCTGGGCCGGGGTCCACCCCTGGGCGCCCGGGAAGGACTTGGCCACGATGTTGCCGGTCACATCGGCGTGCTCCGACTCGTAGTACGACACGGTCGAGTCGTACATCTTGCGGATGTTCATGGTCGCTTCGGTCGTCTTGGACCGGCGGATGTACTTCATGAAGGCCGGGATTGCCACGGCGGCCAGGATGCCGATGATGGCGACAACGATCATGAGCTCGATCAGGGTAAACCCACGGGCGATGTTGCGAAGCTTGATCATAGAGTCCTCCAAGTTTGGACCAAAAGAGGCGCAGGCTCTGTGCCTGCCGCCTTGTTGTTCGTTTGCTGCTGACACCAGATAGCCTATTCACGACTCGTGCCAAGCATGGCCACAAGAGATTTCAATAGCTTGGGCGACCTGCCTCCCTGCAAGAGTGACAATTTTCGGTCCATATTTACCAAAAATTGTCAGTGTCATCATATTCTCGTCTGCAAGGTGGGGTGCGGTCCCTGCCGGATTTGGGCCTGCGTCAGGGTTTTGTCGGGGCGACGCAGCGGAAACCAAGATTTGCCCGATCCGAGTTGCATATGATACCACGTCACACATGACTTACATGGAGCAGCCAAGATGTTGAAAAACATCGTCATCGCGCTCGGCCTGGGTGGGGTCCTTTTGCTGGGGGTGATTGTCACCCGCCCCGACAGCTTCCACGTCGAGCGGTCCACGGTAATCTCGGCGCCGCCGGCGGCGGTGTTCGCCCTGGTCAACGACTTCCACCAGTGGCGCGGCTGGTCCCCCTGGCAGCACCTGGACGAGGGGATGAAGACGCAGTTCGAGGGGCCGTCGGCGGGCGTCGGCGCGATCTACTCCTGGGTGGGGAACGACAAGGTCGGCCAGGGGCGCATGACCATCCTTGGCAGCAGGCCCGACGAGAAGATC
>JBBRLA010000826.1:0-3322 GCA_038231615.1 Polyangia bacterium
CGGCCGAGGGTCGAGAGGTGGGTTATTCGTCCTAACCTCTGGCGCTTCAAGCTGGCGGGGATGACGACGCGGGCACGGCTGCGATCGTGGGCAGCTCAGCAAGGAACACCTCCAGGCCCATGATCTGGATGCTGCCATCGGCGGCCCGAGGGCGGCCCGAGGGCGTGACGACAAACCCCGGGACCTCGGGATGCTCTTCCAAGAAGCTGCGCAGGCCGTGGTAATCCGAGGGGGCGACCTTCTCGCGGGACTTGAACTCGATGGCGCAAACGGGCTGCTCTCCGCGGACCAGCAACAGATCCACCTCGGCGCCTGCGGTGGTGCGGTAGTGATAGCTCTTGAGCGCCATCCTTCCGTAGTCGACAAGGGCCAGAACCTGGAGCACGCCGAGCTGCTCGAACCTACGTCCGCGCTCGACCGGGTTGAGCGCCGGGCCTACATTCCCGGCCAGCACGTTGGTGACGCCGGGATCGAAGAAGAAGAACTTGGGGTGCCCGACCAGACGCTTGCGCGTGCTCTTGTACCAGGGCATTAGCCGATGCGCCAAAAAGGTGTCCTCCAGGATGGTGTAGTACTCCTGCGCCGTCTTGACCGTGACCCCGCAATCCCGGGCGACTGCGCTGAAGTTGACCACCTGCCCATCATTGGCGGCCGCGACATCCAGAAATCGCGTGAACGGACCCACGCGCCGGATCAGCCCCTCCTCCTGGATCTCCTCCTTGAGGTAGGTCTCGGTGTAAGAGCGCAGGAACTCCCATTCTGCGGAAGTGGATTGTTCGCCCCATAGGACCGGTAGCATCCCTACCCGCAGCGCCCGTTCCAGCGCGAAGTCTTGCCCCAGCTCGCTGATGGTCAAGGGGTACAAATGGTAGGTATAGGCCCTGCCAGCCAGAAGGTTGGCCCCACCCCGACGAAGCTTTCGCGCGCTCGATCCCGTAAGCAGGAAGCGAACATCGGTGCTCTCGATGAGGTCATGGACGTCGTCAAGGAGCGATGGGATCCGCTGCACCTCATCGATGATGCAAGTGAAGGGGCCGTGCTTCCGGCGATGTGCCAGCACCTCGCCGTGAAATCGGCCAGGGTCCTTCTCATATTGGAGATAAACGCGCTGCTGAAGCAGGTTCAAGTACAGATCCTGTGGGGCCAGCAGGGCGCGCACAAAGGTGCTCTTGCCCGTTTGCCGCGGGCCGAAAAGGAAAACATGAGCGTTCTGGGGAATTTGCAGGCACCTCTTTATCATACTCCAAATTTACATGGATTTTTTGGAGTAAGGTCAAGTTATCCAGCGAAATCCGCAGTGGCGTAGCAGCCGGGGCGGGTGGGCAAGGTGAAGATGCCCAGGATGGCGGGGCGGGAAATCAGCGGTGCAGCTGATGCCCGCCGAAGATGGCGATGCTCTGCACCCCATTCAGGCACATCTCCACCGGGTCCCAGCCCTTCTGGTTATAGGGGTAAAGGCGGATCTTCTTGCGCAGCTCCGGGTCTTCTAAAAAACTGAGGATGCCGGTCTGCGGGCTCTTCACCTCGCAGGTGCCCAGAAGACTCACGGACTGAACAAGGAGCAGGCGCGCGAGGCAGTGAACAAGATTTTGGGGGATCTTTCCCCACGGGATGGGAGGGAGGGGTCAGGGCGTAGGAAAGCGGCGGCGCTGACGGATTGTCGCCAGCTCTGCGAGAAGCTCTTCCGGGGCGTGATCAAAGAGCGTCTGGGCCAGTTCGCGGGACGGGACATGGTTCATCAGGAACCGGAAGTCCACCGGCGTTCGTGCCAACGGCACCATGCGCTTCGCCACTTCGAGCGGCAGGGTCTTGACGCGAAGCACATCAAGCAACCGCCTTGCCGGGTCAATTCGCTGCCGAGGTCCGCTTTCCTCCGCGAAAGCGTGGATCACCTCCTCTGCCAAAAAGCGCAGCAGCACCGGGATATGGGGACGATCCTTTTCGCGATTGACGGCGAGCTTGTTGGCCAGCAAGTCAAAGGGATCGCCGAGCAGCACCGCCAGGCCCGGTCGATTGGCGAACTGGAAGGTGCGCGCCAGCCGGGCTTCTGTCTTCGGATCGTGCAGGCCGGCGGAGGCGGTGATGACATTCACCTCCTTGTCGCCATAGTCAAATACTAGCACTGGCACGGTGCGAGGCTTGGGCACCTTGCGGATCGTGGCGCCCCTGCGCTTCACGGAACGCGCGATCTGTTCCAAGGTGGCCCGCTCTGCATACAGGTCGAGATCACTGGTCAGGATCGTCTCGCCCATGAGCTGGGCATAGGCGCCTACGGCACAGCCACCGATTACGACCGCGTTCAAGCCCTCGTCCGACAAGAGGGTCAGCAGGTCGAGAAAGTCGGTCAGAGCATGTGTACTTTTCGCGCTGGAGGCGGGCATAGCTTCCTGAACTCCCTGTAGCGCTGCTGCATCTGCTCGGGCGTAGCATCCCGGGGTAGCTTGGTTGGATCGAGCGTGTCCCAGGGGTTCGGATAGGGCAGCGGCTCTTCCGCCGCCGCCGCGTCCGCGTTGGCCTTTCGCTCCGCCAGTGCCCGCGCTTCCTGCTCAGGCTCCTTGACCGTCCGACGCTGCTTGCCGAGTGCTTGCTGCATCGAGGGCCGCTTGGGGCGCGCTGCCACGCTCATGACACCGTCCACTCTACAGTGGGCAGGCCAAACAAACCACTTTTTGGCGACAAAGTCCGGGCCAGCCTGATCGATTGCATAGGTGGCATAATGCCCGATATCGGTGTAAATTCCCTACAAAGACATACGCGATTGGATCCGCTCCACCGCTGATCGTTCCTCCAGGGGGTGTTGTGCGATGCGCATTCTGGAGGGGCTGACCGCGGAGCAGCGTGCCGAACTCCTCAAATTCCTCCCCAAAGACTGACCGCATTCGACCAAAAACGTGGCAGCCGGGCCAGCGCCACCCGGCCCCGGCTGTCACTCTTTCACAACTCTTCGATTGTCAGATGTCGTTGGGGCCGCGGCCCCGTTATCATGCCATCAAGTCTCAGGGACCGTCGACTACACCATCCCCCGCGTGTACCCGCCGTGCTCGCAGCGCAGCGGCCGGATCTTCACTTTGACCGAGCTGTTCCGATACGCCGGTACTGTCGAGCGGCTCATACCCAAAATGGCTTCGGCCACATCCAGCGCCGCCACCTCGCTCCACTTGCGCCCGTGTACCGACCCGACCCGACTCTGGATGTTTTCCCATACCTTGGGGTTGCGCAGCGCGAACACAAAGATCAACTCGGCCAGATTCATCAGCTCATCCGGCACGCCCAGCAGATCCTGTCCCATCAGGATCAGCATCGAGCCGCGATGCCGCACCAG
>JBBRLA010000827.1:0-3316 GCA_038231615.1 Polyangia bacterium
ACCGATGAAGATCGCCTGGAAGACCTGGCCCTGCTCTTCGCCACCGCGACCCCTGCCGATATCACCGCGGCCCTGTCCCTGTAGATCTATCCCCAACAGCCTACCGCCTCCGTCCGGCCCCGACAAGGCGCCCCCTGCCCAGCCGGCGACAGGAGGTGATCAGAACTTGCGCTCGGCCTTCAGGCGCGTGCGGTGACCTCTTCCATGCGCAGGGCCACGACAGCGGAGGTTTCGGACCGGTCAGGTGGTGGTCAGCGCTGAACACGCCGCTCGTCTTCTCTTGGCAGCGGATGCTGCTGCGACTGCGGGGCTGACTGCGGCTGTCGCTGCCCTGGCCCGGTCGTGGGCACTGCCCCCGCACTCGGCGCCGCCCCCGACGTGGGCACCGCCTCATACGTGGTCCCGCCGGGCATCGCGCAGCTCGGCCGGATGCGCATCCGCTGCGCCTGGATGCGGAACAACGCATGGTTGCAGTCCCCCACCCACACAAACGCCTCCCCCTGTCCCAGCTGCGCCAGCTCCTTCACCGTGATCCCCTCAAAGCCCACGCACAGCGACTGCACCCACTTCAGGCTCTCCTTGGATTGCGTCCGGTGCATCACGATCATCGTCGCGAACTTCACGATGCCCTTGGGCACGCTCTCGGGGTCCTGGCTGGCGGTGATGACCCACATCCTTCGGTGCCGCATCTCGCGGATCATCTTGCCGATCTTCTCCGACAAGCTTCCCATCGAACCCATGTACTTGTGCGCTTCGTCAAAAATCATGACCTTGTAGAAGAGCACCTGCTGCTCCCGGCCCTGCTCGTCGATCTCCATCACCGTGGCGCGGGATAGCACGTCCATCATGATGGTGAACATGGACATCGCCTGCATCTCGTCCATCCAGGGCGCCCGCATGTCGATGATGACCACGTCGTTGGGGTGAAAATCGTCCGCCAGCGAAGGGCCGTCGGCGATGAAGCGGCTGGCGAAGCGCAGGCGATCGTCCACCAGGTCGCGGATGCTCTTGGAGAAACGCCGCTTGCCCACCGCCTCCTCGATGTGCTCCCAGCGCATCTGCTCGCCCGCCGGCAGGCGGGTGAAGGCATCGTCAATCGCCTGGTTCACCTTGGCCAGGTAAAACGACGAGTTCTTCGACGCCGCCATCAGCAGCTTCAGCATCTCTCCATTCAAGTCGCGCAGGGGCACCTTGGCCCGGCGCACCTCATAGTCGGGGTATTCGGCGCGGCGCTGCGCCATCAGCGTCTCATCCAGCTCGGGGACATAGACGATCTTGCGCCCGCCCAGGCCGACCGGCAGCGCCCCCAGGCGGTCCTTCAAGGTCTTGAGGCTCTGGGCCTCGCTGTTGGGCTGTCCGGCCTTGGCGAAGCCCGCCGGGTAGACCCGCGCGTCATCGTGGTAGTGGGCGCACACCACCCCCAGCGGTTTCTGGGTGTCGCAGATGTTTTGGATCTTCTGCTGCAACATCTCGGTCAGCGTCAGCACCGTGTTGCTCTTGCCGGAGTTGGGCGTGCCGAAAATCGCGATGCTGTGGACGGTGTTCAGGCAGAACTCGACCGGCAAGAAGTCGGTCGGGGGGAAGGGCAGGTTGAAGTTTCTCTGCAGCTGCGAAGGCATCTCCATAAAACCCAGCACCCCGGTCTGCGGGCTCTCTTTTCGCGGCGTCCCCAGGAGCACCGCCGACTGGAGCTGAAACTTCTTGGGCGGCGGCGCGTACAAAGGCTCGGGCCGGGTCGGCTCGACGGGGGGTTTGGGCGGGTCGTCGGTCGTGCCTTGGACCCGGGCCTTGGCCGCGGCGGCCTCCTCGGCCTGTTTTTTCAGGAACGCCTCGGCATCGGCGGGGCGCCAGTCGGCATACTCCCGCAGCGTTTTTTGGAAGAAGGGGATGAAGGCATCCCGAGTGGTCCCAAACAGGGTCATGACCCGGTACACCAGCTCCATGCCGCCGTTTTCGGGGATCTCTTGCTCATGGATCAAGCGATTGCCGTTGACCTGCAAGCGCTCCAGCCGCTCCAGCAGGTTGGCCATCTGCAAATAGATGCCGTCCAGATTGTCGTGATCGCAGGACTCGAAGCGATACCCCGAGGCCTTCTCCATCCACAGCAGCACGTCGTAGCGCTCCTTGCCCAGGCGCTGCTCTTCGCTGCCCAAAAACCTTCGTCTTTCGTCGAGGTGCTGCTCTTCCGTCTGTATCAGGTCCTCGGCGCCCTCCAGCTTGGCCTTCTGCTCGAAGACCTGTGCCGCATCTTTCTCCAGCTCCTCCTCGCGCAGGTCCAGCGCGGTCTGGCGCATCTCCAGCTCGCTGACCTCGGCCTCCTTGTGGGCAAGGCGCCTCTCCATCTCGACCAGCCGGTCGCGCTGCGCCGCCTCCTCGGCCAGAAGCGCCTCTTTCTTGGCCTGGGCCTGGGCCACCTCGTCCCGCGCTGTGGCCAGCTCTTTTTGCTGCCGGGCCGCCTCCTTCTGCTGCTCGGCGAGCCGCGCCGCCTCCTTCTCTTGCTCATCCTTTTGCGCCGACAGCTCCCGGTGCAGCTGCGCGATCGCATCATGGACGGTGCAGCCGCGGGCCTCGGCCTCGCGCAGGAGCTGCTCGTGCCGCTGCACCTGCTCGGCGATCTCCGCCCTCTGGGCGGTTAGCTCGGCCTGCTTCTCGGCGGTCTCCCGGGCCTGTCTCTCGGCGGTCTCCCGGGCCTGCTTCTCGGCGGCTTGCTGGACAGCTAAAACCTCCTTCATCGACTGCACCTTGGCCTCCACCTCCGCTTGCGCCTGCACCGCCTCGCGCAGCCGGGCCTCGGCCTGGGTCTGGGCCGCTTTTGCCTGCGCCCGCTTCTCGGCGTCGTCCTCCGCGCGCGTGCCCGCGTTGTCGTTGGCGCTGTCCTTGTCGCTGCTCTTGGCGCTGCTCTTGTCGCTTCGGGCCCCGGTAAAGGCGTGCTGCTTGCGTTTGTCATCGCGGGACTTGCGCTCCTGGGCCAGCATGCTCTCCAGCTCGCCGAGCAGGTCCCCCTCCTCGATCGCCGCCTGTGCCAGGTCCAGCTCCTTGAGCCGCTTCTCGCCCTTTTCCCACAACGCCCCCAGCTCCCGGCTCGACAGCTCGTGGGCCAGGGTCAAAAGCGGCTCGCGCAGGCGCCGGTCGGCGCGCTGGATGTCCAATAGGGCCGTCGGGCTCACATCCCGCTCCGCGTGGCCGAGGAATTCCTCCAGGGTATAGGTCTCGGCCAGCTTCATCCGCCGCTGAATGGTCGAGCGGCTGCGGAGGCCGGTGGCCGCCATCAGAAAGTCCAGCTCGTTCGTCATCCAGGCGTAGCGCGGATCGCGCT
>JBBRLA010000828.1:0-3315 GCA_038231615.1 Polyangia bacterium
ATCGACTGGGCCTGGTACGCCGGTGGTTGGAACAAGACCCTCGCCGGCACTGGCCAAAACGATGGCGGTGCCGACCCCGCCACGTTGTTTCAGTACCATCACCAGCCCTTCGTCTACTTCGCCAACTACGCCGACGGCACGCCCGGACGCGCGGCGCACCTTCGTGATGAGGCCGACTTCGTCCAGGCGGCGCAGGCCGGGACGCTCCCCGCCGTCTCCTTCGTCAAGCCGAACGGCATCGACAACGAGCATCCGAACTACACGGACGTCATCACCGGCGAGGAGCATGCCTTCGGTCTGATCAAGGCCGTCCGCAATGGCCCCAACTGGGCGGACACGGCGATCATCGTCACCTATGACGAGAACGGCGGGTTCTGGGACCATGTGGCGCCGCCCGTCGGCGACAAGTGGGGGCCCGGCACGCGCGTGCCCACGTTCATCGTCTCGCCGCTGGCCAAGAAGAGCTTCGTCGATACGACGGTCTACGATACCGCGTCGATCCTGGCCCTGATCGAACACCGGTGGCAGCTCGCGCCCCTCGGTGCGCGGGACAAGGCCGCTGCCGATCTCAGCAATGCTTTCAACTGAAAAGACTTCAGGGCAAAGGCAGGATCTCGATTCCCGAGAACACCACCGTGGCGAAGATGCATTCGTCCCCTGGCAGCACCCGGAAGTCATGCTCGCTGCCCGCGGGCAAGACGCGCCCGTCCCCGGGGTGCAGCACCAGGCCATCCTGGTCCCGATACGACCCCTGCAAGAGCAGCGTGCGCTCCTGTCCCACATGGCGGTGCCGCGGGAAGCGCAGGCCCGGGGAAAGCCGCACCAGCCCCGTATAGGCCCCCGCCACCGCCGGTCCTCCTTGCAGGGGCAGGAACGCCATCCCCGGCACGCCCCACGCCGCCGGGTCCGCCGCCCTGGCCAGGGCCTCCCGGGCCCTCTCCATGCTGATGTCGAAGAGCTGCGCCAGCCTGGCCGGGAGACCCGGGTCGGTCAGCCCGGCCTCCCGCTGCTCCTTCTGGAAGGCCAGCAGCAGCCGCCCGTAGCTCGCCTCCGCCGGTGCCACGGACGCAAGAGAAAACGGCAGCGCCCCCAGGGCCTCGGCGAACCCGGCGCCCTCGGCGGCGCAGGTCGGACAGGCCGAGAGGTGCCGTTCCAGCCGGCCCCGCTCCTCCGCAGGCAGCGTACACAGCACGAACTCCGCCAGCCACGCGTCAGCCACGGCGTGGTGAGAGTCATTCTGGCCGAAATTTGCTGCCATGGGTGGGTCCTCTGGGTCTCGCCGGTGCCTTCATTCGGGCCCACAGGAGGGTTCCGATCGGCCCATCGTGGATACGGGCCAGGGGGCTTGCCGGATCGTCCGGCGTCGCCGGCTCAGTTGAAGTACGGGGCCAGCGCCGCGTCGATGCGGGCGATGACGTCGGTGTGCTGGTACAGGGCATCCCCGGTCAGCATCGGCAGTTCCAGCGCCAGGATGCCCCGGGCGGCGATCAGCGCCTGCTGGGCCTGCACGGTCTGCAACTTTTTCAAGACGTCCACCGCGACCCGACGGGTGGCGTAGCTGCGGTAGCCATCCCGGTCCAGCAGCGACCCGCGCAGTTCGGCCAGGAAGCCCCGGCCCAGGTCCCCATCGGAAGACGGGTCCAAGGTGATGTTGCCCCGCAGGGACACCGGGTCCAGCCAGAGCCGGGAAAGGATGCGCCTGGCCAGGAAGTCCCGGCGGGCGGCGTAGCCGGTGGGCTCGGGCATGGGGACATCGGCGCCAGTGCCGACCAGCGCGGTCACCAGGTCCCAGGCGGTGGCCTTTTGGTCTGCGTCCTTGCCGGCCCGGACGAACATCAGCATGTTGTTCAGGCTGTTGTTCGGCGCGCCCGAGGCCGTCCCGTTGAGGTAGGTCGATGCGAAGCTGTTATATAACGGCTGCCAATAGTCGTTCAGCGGGTCCTTCCCGCTGTCGAAGGTCTGGCACTCCGGGTCTACCCGCACGCCGCTGTCGTTGCAGAAGGGGTCCTTGGGCCGGTCGGGCGAGATCCCGTAGAGGAAGCGGATGGCCGCGGTGTCGTAGGGCTGCGGCTGCTGGAGGAAGATGCGCTCCGCCGTGCTGTGGTAGTCCATGACGCTGCTGCCCGGCGCCGTCATGCTGGGCTCCGTCGATCCCTTGAAGTTGTGGCGCAGGCCCAGGGTATGGCCGATCTCGTGGGTGATGACGTGGCGGATGTAACGCACGCCCTTCTCCTTGCCGGTCAGGCTGGCGCCTGAGTCCACCCCGGCCAGGGTGGTCTCGTCGGTGTGCATCTCGCAGAGCGGCACCTGGGTGATGCCGTCCCACAGAAGGGCCGGGGGTCTGGGGGTCGCGATGGGCAGTTCATCGCCGGCCGGCAGCCTTGGCCCGCCGTGCGCCGCGGGCGGATCGTCGGTGAAGGTGTCGGCCAGGTCGAACCAGCCGGTGTTGATGTACACGCTGGCGCCGAGGATCTCCCCGGTGTCGGGGTTGTCGCGCCAGTTGGCGAAGGCGAAGCCCAGGGAGGGGTCTCCATCGAAGATCAGGTAGTTCTTGTCGTTGTCGGCGAAGCTCTCGTTGGGGCCGGCGACGGTGGCGTGCATGATCTTGCGCTGGAAGGGGTCGTTCCAGCTCTCGATGGCGTCGATGACCGCCTGCTGGTAACGCTCCGGCACCAGTGGGGAGACCACCCAGTTGATGACGCTCTCTTTCCGGGCCGGGTCGTTGATATCCCAGTGGTCGGCGACGTAGTCGGTGGTGCCGGTGTTCTTCACCAGGCGCGGGCCGGTCAGGAAGTAGTGCACCGGCAGGGGCGGGGTTATCGCAGTTGGGTTGAACTCCTTGAAGCCCGTGCCCTCTTGGTAGCGTCGCAGGCTCATCCCCAGGGTCGCCGAGGCGCGGAAGACGTTTCCCGGGCCCGTACTTATGGGCTGGTCGGCGTAACCCGTGATCACCATCTCGTAGGTGACGCCGTCGGCGATGCGACGGAAGGCCTGGAGGTAGGATAGCTCGGTCTGGAAGCGGGCGCCGAAGTCGTCGGCGAAGAGCACGGTGAAGCGGGAGAGCCCGGCGGAGGGGTCGATCAGCACGAAGTCGCTGGCGCCGGGCAGGTCGGCGAAGGGCGCGTAGTCGCTGACGATGGGATATGCGTCGAGGATCACGCCGTCGGGGCCAAAGGTGTCGCTGGTCTGGTTATAACGGTCGGCCAGGATCATGTAGACCCGGTCGTTGCTGGCGCGCAGGGTGACGATCTGGGTGCCGGCGGTGCGGGCCGCCCCGCCGCCGACGTTGCCGGGGTCGTACTGCTTGACGTAGGC
>JBBRLA010000829.1:0-3308 GCA_038231615.1 Polyangia bacterium
CCCTCGCCGCTGTTGGCTTTCTCGCTGGCCTTTGGTGTCTTCTGCCGGTCATTCGCGCTGCCCTTGCCGCAGTGCTTGGCCCCTATGGTGCCAAGGGCCAGCTCCCGCACGTTCATCGGCCAGCGGTGCAGGTGGAGCGCCTCGGCCAGGGCGGGCGTCAGCGGTGGCAGCGACCCGCCAAAGAGGTGCTGGAGCCTTTTATCCTTAGGCAAGGTCCGTGCCAGAAGGCCGGCTCAGGAGGAATGCGGAGTGGAACGCCCGGCCCCTCTGTGGAACGTCCAGCCATCTGTAGAATGCCCGGCCCATCTGTGGAACGCCTGGCCGATACGCGGCCTTTCCGGTGCTATCATCTCCGCGTGAAGACGATCGTAGCCACATCCAGCCCTGATCTGGCGCGCGACTTCGACCAGGAACTTCTGGGGCGCAGCGACGTCCGCCTGGTCACCGTGCGCACGATCCCCGAGCTGATCGAGCGCCTGCGCCAGGGCGCCGACCTGTGCCTGGTCGGCCGCACCGTCGGCGAGAGCACCGCCGCCGCCGCCTGCGCCGCCGTCCGCGGCGACAAGCGCACCGCCCTGTGCCCCGTGGTCCTGCTCCTGGGCCTCGGCCCCGATGGCCAGGCCGCCCGCGCCGCCCGCGCCAGCGCCGACTTCGACGAGGTCCTGGAGATCCCCGCCCCCCCCGGCACCCTTTCCCTGCTTCTGGCCCGCTTCCTGGGCATCCCCCTGCGGGAGGGTGAGCGCTTCCCCGTCCGCCTCCACGTCTTCTCCGAGGCCCCCGCCGAGGGCCAGGCCGCCGTCAGCGATGGCCCGCCGCCCGACCAGTTCCTCGGCACCACCGTCGACCTGTCCGAACTGGGCCTCTTGCTCAAGACCCGCCAGCCCCTCCAGATCGGCGAGCGCCTCCTGTGCCGCTTCGCCCTCCCCGGTCAGCCCGGCGACCTCGACATCCAGGCCCGCGTCGCCCGCACCGACGATCGCAGCTTCGCCCCCGAGCACGGCGCCGGCCTGTGCTTCGAATCCCTGGCCGAGGTCCACCGCCGCAGCCTGCGCGACTACCTGACCACCCTGCTCGGGAGCCGCCCCTTCCGCTGGCACATCGTCCGCGAGCAGGACCGCCAGGTCATCTCCCTGACCGGCGTGCTGCGTGCCGACGCCGACCTTTTCCCCCTGCGTCAGCTTCGCGGCGAACTCGACTTCCGCCTCCGCGACTTCCGCCGCATCAGCTCCGACAGCATCCAGACCTGGCTGGATCTCATCCGTTCCCTGACCGGTGCGTCCAAGATCCGCCTGCTCGAATGCCCCATCGCCTTCGTGCAGCAGGCCAACGCCATCAGCAACCTGCTGGAGCAGACCCAGGTGGTGTCCTTCTATGCCCCGTACCTGTGCCCGCGCTGCGGCCTGGACGAGGAACGCCTGATCGACGTGGCCCGGGACTTGTCCTATGGCGCGCAGCCAAGCGGAGTGCCGTCCATCGACGACAAGGGCAACCCCATCCGGCGTGCCCCCGCTTTCCCCTGCTCCAGTTGCGGCGCCGCCCTCGTCTTCGACGACATCCCCGAGCGCTACTTCGCTTTTCTCTAGATCTAGCGGGTTCTACGACAGTTCCACCTGCGGCATCATCACCTGGTAGCCCATGTCGAAGGCCTCAAGGCGACAGGAGAAGCACAGGGTGGTGACTTCCAGGGGGTCGAGGACTGACATCAGGGTCACCGGGCGTGCGAGGTGCGGGCTGCGACAGTAGGCGCAGCGGGGGCCGACCTCGGCGAAGGAGATCCGGGGCCAAAGCGAACCATCCTGCAGTAGCTTGGTTTTTCGCAGCATTTGAACTCTTTGTACGTGCGACCCACCCCGTTCATTCCTTCGCCCGAGTATTGATGCCCTTACCCGGCTTTGCCTGCCATTTAGCCCTTGCCCTCCCATGGCTGGTGTCGTCCCCATCCGAACGATCGCGAGGTAAAAGCCTCCGATTTAGGTGGGTAGGATATCTTTCTCCGCCGCGAACCAATCGGCCCAGTCATCTTCGGGCGGTGCACCACGATTGAGCCAACGATAGTAGGCGGGCGGCGCGGGGGTTGGGGTGCCGGGGCCGGCGGCGGCGGAGAAGGTTGGGCCGTGGCGGCCGGCTGGGGCGCCGGGGTCGGCTGGGCTGCCGTGGCCGTCGGGCTGCCTACGGTGCGGGCGGCTTGCCTGAGGTCGTCGCTCCCGGCCCAGGGCCGCGAGGTGGAACTGCTGGACCGCGCCCTGCAGCGTCTGGTGGACCCCGACTGGCGGGACCGGCTTGGGGGTCGAAGCGGATGGGTTCACGTCAGCCATCATGGTCCGGGTTCTTGAGCCGTACGCCGGGCCCTCCTCCATTTGCGCTGATGAAATCGACACCGGCCTCTTCAAGAGCGTGCTGGATGGCCCGCAGGTTGTTGATTTGCGGCCTGGAGATTCCATTCTCGAAGTTCATTCTAAAATTCTTTAGACAATCTAAAGAAAATTAGGAAACGAAGGGGCAGACGGAACATGCCGTCGCCGTTGGGGTGTGTCATGGCCGGGAATATTCGTACATCCGAGGACCGTTTGCCAAGCGATGACAGGTTGCGGGGCGGCTTCGATCGTCGGTGGCCGCCGATAGGCCGACCCTGGAGAGGGGGATGGTGATGACCTTGTGCTGTTTCTGCTGTCGGAGGACGGGCCGTGATTCCTACTTCGACGAGGATTCTATCGGGCTGCTCTGTGATGCCTGCCACTTTGACCTGGTGCTATTGCTGCGCCTGGTCATCGACAGCGCAGTGGCGCTGCGCAGGATTGACGGGAAAGTGGTTTTGAAGCTGACCAAGGCGCTGCAGAGGGCAGGGGTTCGTTGATGTGACCAGCCACCGGTGTTTGTGCCAGCGCCGGTACCGACGCAGGGTTCACCCTCAGGGTTGCGGCCAGGCCCGCTGAGCCTTGATCCGATCTCGTAGCGCCCGCAGCTCGGGCAGGTTCAGCGCCCCAAGCTGGGCTCGCCGCTCTGTCGTCAGCTCGATTCCCAGCACGTCGCAAAGATCGCCGATCGCCGTGTGGAGTTCCCGTTCTTCGCCCCGTTTCTCCGCCAGGCTCAGCCCCCCGCGATAATCCTGCTCCGCCATCTTTTCCCTCTCATACTCCGTCCATTCCTCCGGGGACAGGTTGGCGGCTCGCGCCACCTCCAGCGCCCGTGCCCACGGCCCCTCCGAAAGTTCCTCCGGCACCCGTTCCAGGCTGGGGGCCGAGCGGAAGAAGTGCGCCCACTTGTCCACCACCGTCAGCGGCTTTCGTCCCGCCGCGTACTTGGGCAGC
>JBBRLA010000830.1:0-3292 GCA_038231615.1 Polyangia bacterium
CCGGCCTCAGACGCTGGTGGAGAAGTGGGCCTTCTTCTTCAGGGAAGCGGAAAAACTCCGCGAGGTCCCCAAGGAGTTGCAAGAGGCGCCCTTCGCTCAGGCGCTGGAAGTGGTCAGGCGGGTGAACTTCAGCGAATGGGAGTGGACCGAATACGAGCGGGAAAAGATGGCGGAGCAGGATCATCGGGGAGGCCTGTCTCTGGCAAAGCGGCAGGGCGAAGAGCAGGGGCACCGGGAAGGCCGCGTCGGTGGCCTGCGCGAAGGCATCCTGATTCTGCTGGAAGCTCGCGGGCTGGCGGTCAGCGAAGAAGTCCGGGGGCAGATCGCGGCACAGGTGGACCCGGCAATCCTGACAACCTGGCTCGCCCGTTGCGCCGCCGCCCGATCGGTGGAAGAGGTGGTGGCCGCCGGTAGGGCATCTGGAGACGCTGGGTAAGGACCCCCAGGGGTATGACCCGCGGGCCACCTTACGGTCTACCAACCTGGGGAGGCACGAAACCGGGCTGAGTTCGCGGCGCCAAGCAGCCATTTCTCCGACGGAAAACGTTGAGCGGGCGAAAAAGAGCTGCTCCACCATGATATGGTCGCCAAGCGCTGACCCTATCTATCCCAGGAGGAATCGATGCCGCTACTCTCCACCGCCCCCGCCCGTCTCACCACCGCACGCTGCTGCTTGCAGATCCCGGTGGCGCTCGCACTCTGTGTCGCGTTCCTGCCCGCCGTCCTGCGTGCCGAGAACGAGGCCGAGTTCAAAAAGAGCTACGCGCTTTCCAGCATCACCACTGACAAGATCCAGGCGGGCGACATCCTCATCCGCCGCAAGTACGACAGCGAGTCCGGCTTGGTGTGGAAGGCGTTCAACGACGTCTCCATCAACCTTGCCACCGACCGTATGAAGCGCTACAAGCTGCACCCCGATTCGTCGGTCCACGCCTCGCACGCCATGCTCGCCATCGGCGACGGCAAGGTGGCCCACGCCGACACCGACGGCATCGTCACCGAGTCGATCCCGGCTGGCTACCACCTGCTGGTGTTCCGGCCGACCAACGAGGCGATCCGCAAGAAGGCGGTCGAGCTGGCCAAGGAACTGGCGGACAAGGGCCTCGCCTATTCGCTGCGCAAGGCGCGCAAGATGCCTGTCTCGTGGAACGGCCCCAATTCGACGCCAGGCTCGCTCAAGCGCACCCGCGACCGTGTGCAGCGCTATCTGTCCGAGATCAAGAACCTCAACGGCAAGAAGGTCTCCAACCCGAAGACCAGCATCAGCCTGTTCATCGGCGGCAATACCAACCTGATCTCCGGCAAGGGCTTCTTCTGCACCGAATTCGTCGCCGCCTGCTACCAGGCGGCCAACACCATGACCGATGGGTACATCCCGCTCCGCTCGCGCCACACCACGCCCATCGACCTCGAGAGCTTCCTGTGGAACACCGGCCACTCGGACAACGGCCGTTTCAAGTTCGTCGGCGCCCGCGTCGTGCAGGCCGAGCAGAGCGACCCGAAGGTGGAGCTGGCCGAAAACCTCGACGTGCTCGAGGGCACCGAGAGCGAGCTCGGACAGCTCAACAAAGAGTTCCTCAAGGTGGTCAAGCAGGAGGGCGCGGGCAAGGTGGTGGAGGGCGACGTTGCGCTCGAAGAGAAGCCGAAGGACGACGTCGCCGTCGGAGAATGAGTCGTCGAAAAAGAGCCGCACCCAGGTAAGGGAATCGGCGGCGCCGGGTTCTCGATCGCCTGCCGGCCGGGCCGCTTTGGTGGCTTGTGAACTGTCCATGGGTACAGTAGGTTCTGGCTGTGCTGCCCCAGGGAAAAGGCGAGGAATTACCAAAAGAAGCACTCGACTGGCTGAAGTCCCTGGATGCGGACGAGTAGACGACATGAGTATCTACCTGCTTGATACCAGCGTCTTTTGTAATGACGGGCCGGACGGAGCGGGGGGTGCGGCTTTTTCGGGAGTGCCATTTATGTGGGATTCCTTGCGGGCAGCGGGCCTCCCGCCCCGGACCGGCTCATCGGTTCTTTCGCGTCTCTTCAGTTGTCAACGAACGGTGCGCGGTTTCCTCATCGGCCGGCGGCGCCGGGTTCTTGATGGCGAAACGCGAAGCGCCGCGGTGCCTGCCGCAGGTCAGATCGATGATGTCGCTGCCGGTTCTACATAAGCACCCGCCTGTTGAGGTCCACCTGCCACGAACAGGTGCGGACGCCCTCCGGCCGTGCTGGATCGGGCTTCAACTCGTGTAGAACTGCTTCCGGCCGTGCGGATCGGCCGCCAACACGTATAAACCGGCTTCCGGCAGCCTGGGAACCGGATCCGCTCGCCTGCGCACAGGCAAAACCTGATCCGGGGGGCTGCGCTACTGTTGCGCGGAACAGTAGCCAAGCTGCGCGGAACATCGGCGCTGCTCGGTGAATCATCGGGGCTGCTGCGCAGAACCTCGCCGCTCTTGCGCGGATCAGGATTGGCCCGTGCGCAGGCGAGCGGAACGGGGTTTTGACGATCAAACCCCGTGAACTGCGTGTTTTCTGCCCTGCGGCGGCTGCCGGGGCGGCGGAAAGAGGATGTTCCGGCCCCCCCATCAAGAATTCGCGCGCCCGCGCCGATGCGATCTGCATCATGGCAAAGCACAGCAAGTCCCTGAACAAGTTGATCGACGCGCTCGGTCCCTTTTATGACCTCCTTACCGATCCGCTGCTGACCACGCGGGAGCGGCACGCCTGCGCGGCCACCTTTTATGACCAGGCCCCGCAGTTCGTCAACGTCGTGGCCCAGGTCCTGCGGGACGACGCCCCGGTGTTCCGCGACATCCCCATCGACCCCACCGAGCTGCTCGACTTGCAGGACGAGGCCGATCTCTTGCGCATCCTGCGTTCCCATCTGGAGATCCTCGCCAAGCTCTGCGGGGACGGGTACTTCCGCGCCCAGTCCACCTCCCTGTCCCTGGCCAACAGCGCCTACCGGCGGGTGCTGCAGGACACCGAGATCCTCTTCAATATAGATCCGCGCATGCAAAAGCGCGCCGCCGCCATGTCCAAAGCAGACCTCCATGCCCCCAATCGCACCGGGGGACGCAAGCGCCGCCGCAACAAGGGCGCCCTGACCACGCCGGTCAAGACCCGCGGCGAGGTCCGCTGAAGAAAAAGACGCGACCCGGTTCAAGGAAATGCCGGCGGGGCCCGATGAAGGAAGTGACCCGGTCACGAAGGCCCGGCGAGAAGGATAAGAAAATCACAAACCCCTTCAAGTAAACCTGAGCCGGGACCGAGGAAGAAAGGGACCCGGGGTACGGAGGCCCGG
>JBBRLA010000831.1:0-3287 GCA_038231615.1 Polyangia bacterium
CCCGAATCTGGAGTCGGCGTTGATGTGATCGTTGATGCTGATGCTGACGGAGAAGCCGGTTCGTCAGGGTCACGGTGCGCCAGCGGCTACTTCGGCGCCAGCGTGCGTCAGCGTCAGCCCCGACTTTCGGGAACCGCGCCCGACCAGGGCCAAGAGAACTGATCGCGGTCCAGAGGTCCGTGTATATTTACCGCCCATGGCCGCAAAAATCTCCGCGACCGAGCCGTCCCCGCAGGAGCACGAGAGCGATCTGCGAGACCTCCTGCGCAAGGGCGCGGGCGAGTTCAAGGCGTTCGTCAACCCCCTCATCGCCCTGCGCGCCGAGCTGGCCGGCGAGCCGATCCATCTGGTACGCGCGGAGGGCGGCGGCTTGGTCGATGCCGATGGGCGACACATCGAGGACTTGCACGGTACCCAGGCCTTCGGCCATCGTCACCCCGCCATCACCGCCGCCCTGCGCCACTTCCTGGACAGCGATGCTCCGTCCTGGTTCCCTTCCCGGGTGAACCCCTTTTCCGGGCGCCTCGGCCGCCGCCTGTGCCAGCGCACCGGCTACGGCCGCGCCTTCTTCGGCAGCAGCGGCAGCGAGGCGGTGGAAGCCGGGCTGAAGCTGGCACGCGCGGTCACCCACCGGCCGCGCATCCTGTCCCTGTCCGGCGCCTACCACGGCTGCACGTTCGGCAGTTGCGCGCTCATGGCGCGAGGCCCCTTCCGCGACCCTTTCGCCCCTCACCTGCCCGGCGCCGAGGCGCTCCCCTTCGGGGACGTAGACGCCCTGGCCTGCGCCATCGGCGACGACGTGGCGGCGGTGGTGGTGGAGCCGATCCAGCTTGAAGGCGGGGTGCGGCCCCTCTCGCCGGGCTACGTGGCCGCGCTGCTGGACCTGACCCAACGCCACGGCGCCCTGCTCATCGCCGACGAGGTGCAGACCGGCATGGGGCGCAGCGGCCAGATGCTGCTCAGCAGCACCTGGCCACGGCCGCCGGATGTCGTCCTCCTGGGCAAGGCGCTGGGCGGGGGCCTTTTGCCCATCTCGGCGATGCTCACCAGCAGCGAACTCTTCGATCGGGCCTACGGACAGGACTTCGAGACCGCCGAGGCCCATAATTCCACCTTCAGCGGCAACGCCGCGTGCTGCGTCGCCGCCCTGGCGGCGCTCGATCTCTTGACTGATGAGACGCTCGCACGGGTCCGCGAGGTCGGCGACGGAGCCCGCCGCGGCCTGCGGGCGGCCCTGGCAGGTTCGCCCCTGGTGCGCGAGGTCCGCGGAGAGGGGCTGGTGATCGGCCTGGAGCTGGTCGACCCGAAACACCCCTGGCTCTCGTTCGAGCACTTCGGCATGGCCCAATTGGGCGGCCATCCCACCATCGGGCTGCTCCTGTGCTACCGCCTGTATCGGCGCGGCTTCTTCGGCTTCGTTTGCGGCCATGACTGGAGCGTCTTGCGCCTCCAGCCGCGCTTCACCATCGAGCCGGAGCGCGTCGCCGACCTGATCCGCGCCATCGCCGAGGAAGTCGCTTACCTGTGCCAGCTCAGCTAGGGCCACGCGCCCCCATGCACCGGCGAAGCTGACGCGGTGCCGCGTCTGGAGACATCGGGCTACTATGCGCTCCTCTTGCCGCTCTTCGCCGGGCTGCTTGGGGCCGAATACCTGCTCGGGCGGCGGCAGCGCCTCTACCAATGGGCTGACAACATCTCCAATCTGTGCTGCGGCCTGGGGCAACTTTTGGTGGGAATCCTCACCGGGCCGGTGGTGCTCTGGGTTTATGATTTCACCTACAGGCACGGTGCGCTCCTGCGCTGGCCGGAAGGGTCGAAGCTGCCCTGGCTCATCGCGCTTTTTGGGGTGGATTTTTGCTACTACTGGTTCCACCGCAGCGGCCACCGCATCGCCCTTCTGTGGACCATCCATGCCGTGCATCACCAGAGTGAGGAGTACAACCTATCGGTGGCGTTGCGGCAGCCGTGGTTCTCCGATCTGAGCGCGCTGCTCTTTTACTGGCCGCTGCCGCTCCTGGGAATCGCTGAAGGGCCGTTCTTCGTCGCGGTGGCGGTGCTGTCCATCTATCAGGTCACCCTGCACACGCGCCTCATCGGGCGACCTGGGGCCTACGGCCGTTGGTTCAACACGCCCTCCCACCACCGGGTCCATCACGGCTGGAACGACCGCTACCGCGACAAGAACTTCGGCGCCACCCTGATCATCTGGGATCGGCTCTTTGACACCTTCGCGCCGGAGGTCGCGGAGGAGCCGGTGCGCTACGCCTCCCCATTCGGGCCTGTGGGCCACGACCCGGTCGGCGTGCAGTTCCGCGTGCTGCGGCAGCTCCTCCGTGAGGCGCGATCCGCCGCTCGCGCGGATGGATGGCCGCGGGTGTTTTTCGGGCCGCCGGGGTCGAATCCGCCAAGTCCGCCGACCGGGCCGGTATCCACCAGGGCCCTGGCCGCACCCGGACACCGGGCTGCCATGATCGGGCAGTTTTTCCTTATTCTTGCCGGCACCGTGGCGTTACTCCGGGGGCGCTCCTGCTTGCCGATCGCCGCGCTGGCCATCGGGGTCGGGCTCCTCCTTTTGGCCCAGGCCCATCTGGGCGCCAGGCTCGACGGGCGCCGCCGGGAATGGATGACGAAGGCTATCGACCCGGCAGGTGCTCCTTGATCGATGCCAGAAAGGCATCGGCATCGTCGATGGTCTTCACCAGAAAGCTCGCGGCGTTCCCGGACAGAGACCCTGCTGCCGCGTGGATCGTACAAAGGAGCTGTAACATGCCCAATCATAAGAAAACCTGAATTGGGCGCTGGTGCTCCTGCCCTGTTCTTGCGTTCACCCCCCCAGGAGAGTAAGGAGCCACCACAAAATAACTTTTCACTTTCCATGACCAGCTCTGACTCAGGTTTCGCCCTTTATTCGATACTTCTTGGACGGCTTCGCCTCTGGTTCACAGCTAACCAGGTTCGCATGGAGCGTGGATCAAAGAAAACGGGCGACGTGACCAGCGAGTAGGGAGGGCTGAGCCTTGAAGGTCTCGAAGGTCTCGATGAGGGCATCGTCGCGCTCCTGGGTGGTGTGGAAGAATCGGTTGTGGGTCGTGCGCTTCTTGGTTTCTTTCCAGCCCCCTTCGATAGGAAATGAGGGAGAACGAAAAAGCCCCCTCAGAAAACTTGATCAAGTCGTCCAAGGGGGCTTGTCTCCGGGTGTCAACGACCGGAGGCCCTTATGGTGACGAAGCAGAAGATAGGTGACAAGTTTTTCCGCTGGCTCGTGCAGATCGACGAGGCGACGTGTA
>JBBRLA010000832.1:0-3282 GCA_038231615.1 Polyangia bacterium
GAAATCCGTCCCTCGCCACCGGTTGTGCCTCAGGAAAATCAGTTCGGATGATCTGATCCTCCAACTGTGGGGTTGGCCGAACTCCCTGTCAGTACGAGGGCCGGCTTTCGTCCCCGCGCATCATCGGTGTCTACCCACTGGGACCAGGTCTCAGTGGCTAGAGGGGCGGGATTGGCGACCCAGGAAATCTCTTTGAGGTCTTGCGCTTTCGGTGGGGTCATCGATCAGTCTCTCCCCAGAAGCTAGCACCTATTTCGGTAGTGGGCGGGGGGGGGTAATTCAGGGGCCTCAGCGCATGCGCAGGCGCTTGGCGATCTCGATGGCGACGACCGGGAGCAGGGACATGGCCGCCACCCACAAAAGGGCGCCCCCATCCAGCGCGGCGGTGTTGAACACCGCGCGCAGGAACGGCACGTAAATCGTCACTGCCCACAGCACCAGGCCGCAGGTCACCGCGCCCCACAGCGCCCGGTTGCTGAAGAGGCCCGCAAGGCCCCCGGCAAAGATCGATCGCTCCGTCGAGCGGCAGTTGAAGGCGTGGCACAGGGGCCCCAGGGAAAGGATGCCGTAGCAGATGCTGCGCGCGCGCAAGAGCAGCGCCGGTGTTGCCGCCCGCTCGGGACCGAAAAGCGCCACGTTGTACGCCGCCATCGCGGTGGCCGCCATCACCGCCCCGATGAGGACGATGTGCAGGTACTCCCTGGGCGAAAGCATCGAGCCGCCGGGCTTTCGGGGGGGTTCGCGCATCTGCTCCGGTTCGCGTCCGTCCAGGCCCAGGGCCAGGGCCGGCAGGCCGTTGGTGATCAGGTTGATCCACAGGATCTGCACCGGCAGCACCGGGGTGCGCCAGCCGAAGAGCGAGGCGGCGAACACCGCCAGCACGCAGCCGGCATTGGACGAGAGCAGGAAGAAGACGCTTTTGCGGATGTTGGCGTAGATCGCCCGGCCCTCTTCCACCGCCGCGATGATGGTGGCGAAATTGTCATCCGAGAGCACCAGTGAGGCGGCCTCCTTGGTGACATCGGTGCCGGTGCACCCCATGGCGATGCCGATGGAAGCGGCCTTGACCGCCGGGGCGTCGTTGACCCCGTCGCCGGTCATGGCGCAGATGTAGCCGCGGGCCTTCAGCGCCTCGACGATGCGCAGCTTGTGTTCGGCGGTGGCCCGGGCAACCACCCGGACGGCGTCGATGCGGCCGACCAGTTGCTGCCGGTCCATGCGGTCCAGCTCGGCCCCGGTGAGCAGCTCGTCGCCTTCCTCCCACAGGCCGATCTCGCGGGCGATGGCGCGGCCGGTGGCGGGGTGGTCGCCGGTGATCATCAGGGTCTTGATGCCGGCGGCGCGGGCCTCGGCCACGGCGGCGGCGACCTCGGCCCGGGGGGGATCGTGCAGGCCCAGAAGACCGAGGAAATGCAGGCCGGTCTCGGGGTCGTCGCCGCCCTCGGCTTCAATCGGCTTGCGGGCCAGGGCGATGACGCGCATGGCTTTGTGGGCCCAGCCTTCCCCCTGTGCCAGAAGCGCTTGCGAGAGCGCGGGGGAAAGTGCCACCGGGCCGCCGCCGCCGTCGCCGTCGCCGTCGCCGTCGCCATGGGTGATGGCGTGGGTGCAGCGGCCGAGGATCACCTCGGGGGCGCCGCGGACGTGGATCGTCTTTTTGCCCTGGTCGTCGAGTGTGACGCTGGCCATGCGGCGGTGCGAGCTGAAGGGGTGCTCCGAGACGACGCGCCCGCGGGCCTTTTTGCCGGCCCGCTGGGCCAAAAGCAGCAGCGCCGCGTCCGTTGGGTCCCCGGCGGTGGCATGGGCCGCCGACAGGAGCAGGGCCGAGAGGGGGCCGGTGCCGGCGGGTGCTTTTTGTGCGTCCGCGGTCAGGATGGCGCCGTCGTCCTTTACCTGATACAGGGTCGCTCCGCTTGGCTGCGTGCCATCGACAATGAGCAGGGCGCGGACCTGCATGCGGTTCTGCGTCAGGGTGCCGGTCTTGTCGGTGCAGATGACCTGGGTGCAGCCCAGCGTCTCCACTGCCGGAAGGCGCCGGACCAGGGCGTGTCGCAGGGCCATGCGCTGGGTGCCCAGGGCCAGGACGATGGTGGTCACCGCGGGCAGCCCCTCGGGAATGGCGGCCACGGCCAGGGCCACGGCCACCATGAAGAGTTCGCGGGTGCTCTGCCTTCCCACCACCAGCCCGGCAATGAAGACCAGGGCGCTGACGCCGATGCAGCCAAGGACCAGGCGGCGGCCGAAGCGGGTCAGGTCCTGCTCCAGGGGGGTCGGTTCGCGGGTCACCTCGGCGAGCATGCCGGCGATGCTGCCCAGTTCGGTGTGCATGCCGGTGTTGGTGACGACCCCGTGGCCCCTGCCGCGATCCACCTGGGTGCCCTGAAAGACCATGGTGACACGCTCGGCCAGGGGGGTCTCCGAGGGGAGTTCGGCCAGGGCGTTCTTGAGGACCGGGAGGGACTCGCCGGTGAGGGCGGCCTCGGAGAGCCACAGGTCGTGGGCCTTTAGCAGGCGGATGTCGGCGGGGACCTTGGCACCGGCCGAGAGGATGACCAGGTCGCCGGGGACCAGATCGGCGGCCGGGATCATGGCGGGTTCGCCATCGCGGATGACATGGGCGGTGGGCGCGGTCATCTCCTTCAGGGCGTCGAGGGCCCGTTCCGCGCGGCGCTCCTGATACAGGCCGAGGACGGCGTTCAGGATGACGATGGTAAGGATCGCCAGGGAGTCGCCGAAGCGCACCAGGAACCCGCCCGCGGCGGGGCCCACGAAACCCAGGACGAAGGCGATCCCTGCGGCGCCGAGAAGGGCGAGGACGGTGAAATCGCGGATCTGGGCCACTACGCGGGACAGGAAGGAGGGTTTCTTCTCACCGAGGAGGCGGTTGGCCCCGACGCGGGCCATGCGGTGGGCGGCCTCGTCGCGGGTGAGTCCCGAGAGGCCGTTCCCCTGGCAGTGATCGAGGACCGTGGCCGGGGTGCCGGCGTGCCAGGCCAGGCGCGGGGTGCGCGGGTCAGGGGATCGGGGGACGCCGGGCGGGGGCATTCCTGGGGCGTTCATGGGTGAACCGGGAAGTGGGGAGGGACTCGCCACGACATTCACTTTTAGCGCAGGGGAGGATGCCTGTCATCCTTGGGAATCGATCATTCGCCAACAGAAGCACCTGGCCGGGCAGATTTGGGCGTACCTCTCCCCCATGTCCTCGCATTCGCGAGGTCATGGGTGGGCGCCGCGCTTTATGGTAGCGACGGGCAGTTCGGTAAGCAGGCGGCTCCCTTGTAATCC
>JBBRLA010000833.1:0-3271 GCA_038231615.1 Polyangia bacterium
AGCCTTTGAGCAGCACCATGCGCACCGCGGGCCGTCCCTGGTCATCCACGGTGGCCAGGGACATGGCGGTGGGGAGTTTTTCGCCCTCGCCCGCGCGAGACAGCAGATCGTTAAAGCGGCGGACCAGTTCCAAGGTGGCGATCACGGGGCAAAGCCTAGCATGTCTTCAGGCCGGCGCTGCCCGGGTATGCCTTGAGGCGACGCCTCCCTGGCAGGCCTTCAGGCGACGCCTCCCTGGCAGGCCTTCAGGCCGGCGCTGCCCTGGTATGCCTTCAGGCTGCGCCTCCCTGGCAGGCCTTCAGGCCGGCGCTTCCCGGGCATGCCTTCGGGCCGCGCCTCCTTGCCCTGGGCCCTTGCGGCAGACGACTTGTGATGGCAATCACCAAAATTGCAGTTGCTGTCGCCGCGCCGCCGCCCTAGACTCCTGCCATGCAGGCGTGCACGAAGGCTGCTCCGGCGGTCCTTGAATCGGTGATTCCCTCACTAAGCGCCGTCTTGTTTCTGGGCTTGTTTCTGGGGCCTCTCGTGGGCTGCCGGGCCCTCGACGGGCAGTGCAGCGGCGACGCGGGGAAGCTCTGCGTGCAGGTGGTCCAGGCCGGGGCATCCCCGGTGGCCGATGCGCTGAAGATCCACGGCAGCGCCGGGACCTTGACCCTCGACGACACCCTGAGCAGCGGGGTGGCCGATGCATTCTCGCGGCGGGGCCGTTTCACCCTGGACATCGATCTGACCCCGGTCCGCGGCTCGCCCTCGGTAGACCTGCAATTCACCGCGCAGAAGGGCGGGGCGGACCTCTCCGCCGCCGCCGTCACCTGGCACCCGAGCGACGGCCTGACCCTGGTGGTCAACCTGGCCTTCCCCGGCGGCGACGACATGGGCGCAACGCCGGACCTGTCCGGCGGCGACGACATGGGCCCGGCCCCGGACCTCTCGCCACCCGGCGACGCCGCGCCGACCCCGCCCTGGCAGAACGGCCAGCTCACCCTGCCGCTGACCCTGGGCGGCTCGTTCAGCCGCCCGGCGGACGTGTGCTGGAACGGCACCTACCTCTTTGTCAGCGACAGCGGCAACAGCCGGGTGCTGTTCTACAAGAACCCCTTTCCCACCATCGAGGCCGGGGGAAACCCCCTGCCCACAGGCGTCATCGGCCGCCCCGACCTGGCCACCACCGGCACGCCGCTGTCCCCCCCCACCGCCGCCTCGGTCAACACCCCCGTGGGGATATCCTGCGACGGGATCTCCCTCCTCATCGCCGATTCCCAGAACCACCGGGTGCTCTTCTACGACCTCACCCGCTATCCCGCCGACATTCCCAACGGCATCCCCGCCGACGGGGTCATCGGCCAGGCGACCTTCGTGGACGCCATGCCCAACCGCAACCTGGGCACGGTCATCGCCAACGGCCTGCACGAACCCCACGGCGTCCTGTGGGACACCGCCAGCGCCAACAAGCGAGTGTACATCGCCGACACCTTCAGCAACCGGGCGGTCGGCTACGACGCGGTCAACGCCGCGCAGGTCAAGGTGCTGGGCGGCAGGTCTCCCTCGGTGATCTTCGGCCAGGCGGACTACACCCACGGCGGCACCGGCATGGGCCCAAGCGGAGTCAATCTGCCCGAATCAGTGGGCGTGAACGGCGGCAAGCTGGCCCTTGTCGATTCGGGCAACAACCGGGTGCTGCTCTTCAACATCCCGATGGCGGCGTTGTTGGCGGGGCCGCCGGCAGACGCAGTGCTGGGGCAGACGTCCCTGGTCAACAACGGCAACGGGACCGCGGCGGCGGAAATGTTCGCGCCGGCCACCTGCCGGGCGGTCGCGGAGGAGACCTTCGTCACCGATCGCGCCAACAACCGGGTGCTTATCTTCGAGCAAGGGCTGGCGACGGCAATGACCGGTGCGTCGGCGCAGTTCGTGCTGGGGCAGCCCAGCTTCGGCCCCAACACCGCGGGCTTCGGCAGGGCCGGAATGCGGTCCCCCAGCGGCACGACCCTCGCCATGGTGAACGGCAAGACGTATCTGCTGGTCGCCGACTCGGGCAACGCCCGGGTACAGATTTTCCAGCGTCAGTAGTGGCCGGCCAGCCGGCCGGTACAAGAATAGGCAATAGGCAAAGGCAAAAGGCAATGCGAAAGGCAATCAAGATGTCGCAACGAAACCGGACCCACAGGGCGCTTTACATATGTACCCTTCTGGGCGTGGGGGCGCTCTTTTCCCCGAGCAGCCGAGGCGAGGAGCTGATCGCCGGGCAAAGCGACGGGGCCAGCGCCAGCCAGGCGGTGCGGGTCGGCACGTCCATGATGGGGACCGCCCTGCCCCTTTCCAGCGCGTCATCGCCCCTCTCGGTGGACGCGGTGCTGGCCACCCGGGATGGCACCGACGTGATCTTCTTCGGCCACGGCAGCAGCAACCAGTTTGCCTGGCGCTTCGGCCGCGGCGCCAGCCCCAGCACACTGGAGGGTGACTATCTGTCCGGCACCGACGCGGTCGAAGATGGCGCCGTGATCCTTTCAGCCAGCTCCATCGCGCCCCCGGCAGCGGCCTGGGTCGGCGACGAATCGCGCCACATCGCCCTTCTCCTGGGAGACAACCTGGTCTCGTTCCGCGAGCCCTTCCAGTTCACCCCCGACACCCCCGCGGGCTGGACCGGGACCCAGGTGGTGTTGACCGTCCCCGCCGGCTACTCGGCGTCGGCCATCGCCAGCGCCGGGACGCGGCAGCTCTTTGTCGGCAGCAACTTCTCCGGCGTGGTCAAGCGCGTGTTCGTGAATTCGATGGGCGCAGTGCAGCAAAAAGACTGCTCGCCGCAGATCACCGGCTCGCCGGGCACGATGCTCTTTACCCAGGCGGTGGTCGGTCTGGTCCCGACCTCCGGGACCATGACCCGGGTCGGCGCCATCGCCCAGATGATCGACAGCGCCAGCAACGGCTATCTGGTTTCCCTGGGGGTCGATTGCGACAGCGCCGTGACGCCGATTCCGGTGGCATCCTCCGGGCCGCCCTTCCAGACCCTGGCGCTGGCTCCCGGCGTATCCACGCCGCAGGTGTTTGCCTCCAATGCGGCGCCGGCCACGATCCAGGCGTTTCGCGCGGACACCCTTTCGGCCACTTCGGGCGGGCTTTTGAGCCTGGCCGCGGGCGGGGTGGTTGCCGCCACCAGCGATGGCGCCCACCTGGTCGTGGGCGGGGGCGGCGTGGGCTCGTCCACCCAGCCCCTGGGGTTTTCCCTGAGCGGATCCAGCGGCAGCTTCTCCCTGGGCAGCGCCATCCCCGG
>JBBRLA010000834.1:0-3247 GCA_038231615.1 Polyangia bacterium
CCAGACGTCGAGGATGTTGAAGCCGTCGAGGCCAACGGCGCGCACCGCGGCGGGGCGTTCATCGATAGCAGGCAGCGAAGCGGAGTGCCGTTCATCGACGGGGGCTTCGGCCGTTCGCCGGGGACGTTGCCCACCCTGATGTTGAAGCCCGCCAGGGAGGCGAATCACCAGTCCAGGTGAAGGGGCACCTTGGATAGGTGCCCCTTGTGATCTACGGGCGAACTAATATGGCGGCGCGGTGCCAGTAGGTCTACTTGGCGGGGGCCTTGCGAACTGCCGCCGCTCGGGAATCTACTCCCTATTTTAGGGAAAAGAATCCCATCCTCTTCTTGGGATGCCGGGACCTGGGGAAAAGAATCCCCATTTTGGGGAAAAGAATCCCATCCTCTTCTTGGGGATGCCGGGATCTGGGATGAGTAGAAGCTCGTGAAAAATCACCAGCCAGCCAAGAGAAGCGAACGCGTCTGCTGGCAGCTGCCATGGCCATTCTAGACCGGGCCATGCTCACCAATCCAGAGTGAAAGAACACCAGGGGTAAGTGCCCGTCTATCAAGGACTTCGCCCATTCGCCTTACCGTCTTGCTCTACGGGTGCTCTATTCCGGCAGCAGAACGGCGCCTCACTTCGTCCAGGGAGGTCACGCCGGCCACCGCGGGCGGAGCGAAGCTGACCTTGTGCAGCTCCCCGCTGATGTACGCTGCCGGCTCCACAAAGGATCAGGAGGTCATCATGCGCAAGGTGTTGCTCTGTCTCTTCCTGGCCGCCCCCCTGCCCGCCCTGGCCGGACACCTCGCCCGACTGCCGGAACATCGACATACGCCTGAATCAGGCGCAGAGAACGGTTGCCGCCTAGGAGCACCTGAAGTCCAGCGCATCAAGGAGCATCGCCAAATGGGAATCTGAACCGCCCGGCCGCGACCGCGACAGGTTTCTCACTGGCCTCCGGAATGACCTCTTCAAGGCAGAGACGGCCCTGGTGACGTGGCAAGACAAGGTTGCTCACCTCGAAGAGGCCCAGCCCGGATGCGTCGCAGCCGCGCAGGCCGAGCAGGAGCAGAAGGCGGCGGCGATTGAGGCGGCGCGCGTCCAGAAGGAGCAGGAGCGGCTGGCGAAGGAGAAAGCCGACAAACTGGCCGAGGAGCAGCGCGAGGCCGCCCGGGACCGGCAGGCACTTCTGGCGCAGGACCCGAAGGCTCGCCGCGCTGTGTACTCGGCGGAGATCTGTTGGTTCCAGAGCGACCGACAGGAGGTCATAGCCGCCATCGCCAAGGAGCGCAGGTACTCCAAGATCGGCGGAGTGGTGGACATGAAGTACCTGTACGAACGTCAGGAAGCCGTCAGGCGCGACGACGACGCCATTGCGAACATGCGAGCCGAACTGAAGAAAGAGCGAGTGGGGGCGCTCCCCTGCTCCGACAAACTGGTGGCGGCGCTGACCCCATGCATGACCGAACCCCTCGGCTACGAGGAGGACGCGAAGCCGTCACATTGCTCGGATCTGCCCTATGCCGATTACCTCGGCCTGGTCTCGAACTGATCAACGCGGTGGGATGTGCCACGCTACTGGCGGCCGGGCATTGAGGGGCTGGTGATCAGGCAGGCTGCCACGTCACGCCGGGAGCGGCGCCGAGGGCCGTCAGCAGCACCAGCAGGTTCTACGGGTACATGACGAAGCTGACCGCCGTGTCTACCGGGGCGTTGGCGCTGTCGAACACGTAGAGGTCGATCTGCGCGACAGGCCCAGCGGCCACCGAGACGTACGAAGTGACCTCGTAGACCACGGCGGTACCGTGGATCGGGGTGGCGATCAGGGTGGCGTTGAAGCCATTCCCGACCATGACCCCTGCCGCATAGGTGGGGATGTTCGGGAGCGTGACAACATAGTGCCCCAGGCCCGCCCTGCTCGCCGAAGCCACATTGACGCAGCGAATGCAGCCGCCAGCGCCGGAGACAATGCCCCGGGCGAAGATAACGCCGTCCCGGGTCTGCTGCCCTTCGGTGATGGTCCCGGTGGGCGAGGCGGTCGCCTGATAGGGCCCGCTCGACAGGTCCAGCACCTGACCGACCAGGTTCTGCCCCGCCTCCACGTTGCCGAGGGCGGTCACTTTTCCGGCCACGCTGTTGATGTTGCCGAACGCGTCGATCTGCCCGCCGGTCGGTGTCACGGGGGCGCCTGCGACGAGGCCAACATCGATATAAGCGTGGGCGACGGTGCCCCGGATGATCCCATTCGTGCGGTCGGTCAGGCACTGGATGCTGCGCCGGATGGTGCCACTACCGGTGCCGCCCATGACCGAGACGGGCTCGCCAGCATTCGGGACGATGACTTGAGTGCACCAGATGGTGCTCTCCGTCAGGATGGTTCCCGCCCATGCGACGGCGCACACGAGCGGGATCAGGAAGACGGTCAAGAGTGAATAACGCGCGATTTTTATCATATTCGTTCCTCTACTTCCAGGCGGTGCCGGGGGTGTCCCACGATGCCCGATCCCATGTCGGTTTGGAGTTATTGACGTGGCCGCAGGAGCTGATCAGCAGCGCGGCGAGTATGAAGAGAGCTTTGCTCATGGCGTTTGATATCCTTGGTTGTAATACTCCGGCCCATCGCCGGTGGCGTTGAGTTCCCAGGACTCCCACATGGGCCAATAGACATAGGTTCCATCGGTAAGTTGAACCTTGATGAAGCGGCAGCTCATAACCCCATTGAGCCAGCGCCGAATGATGCGCGCGATGAGCTGAACCTCGGCGACCTGAGCATTGCTGTCCCATGTGAAGGGGGCGTTGTCCCAGGCTGCGCCACCGTCCCACTGCCCCGGCGGGCCGAAGGGACTGCCGTCGATCTGGACGTAGCAGAAGGTACTATTGCCGCCGAAGGTTACAGCCGGGTCAGCGCCACCGTTGACCAGATCGATCCAAGCGATCACTTGCGCCTGGAGTCCAAAGGCCGCGAGCTGATTCACCACACCCGCGTTTGTGCCAGCGGTTGCCCACCGCCCAAAGGGACCGGCCAGGTAGGCCCGCCAAGCCTCGATGCCCATCCTGAGCCGGCCCTCGCCGCGCTCCAAGTAGAGGTTACCGGCCACCGCATCCAGGGCGTCATCTGCACATACCTTGCTCAGCCGGTTCTTGATCGCACTCGCCATGTAGCGCACGGCGTTGTCCTTCGTCACCCCCATCACCGACAAGAACGTCTTGAACTTCGGTTTCCTTGCCCACCGCGGCCAGATCTCGTCGTCGAGGGCAGCGA
>JBBRLA010000835.1:0-3238 GCA_038231615.1 Polyangia bacterium
GAAACGACAGGAGGTCGCCGGCTGGCCGCTGGGACAGGTCGGGGACCGGGCCCGGGATCAAATCGCTGCACGAGCCAAGGAGGACCAGGCAGGCGGGTAAAAAGCCCGATACCAGGCCGGATACTCGGCCCGATACCAGACCGGATACTCGCCTGGATGGGAGGCCCGAAAAGAGGCTGGATGGGAGGCCGGGTAAGCGGCCAGAAAATAGGGCGTCTCGGTTCATGATGGTTTGCCTTCGTTTCCAGGCGCCGGGGCGCATCGCCCGTTTTGACTCGCCCGGCGAGCGCGTTTGGCCTATGTTCCAAATGCTAAAAGGGCCGTCTCTCTTGGAAGAACTAGATTACAACATCGAGTTGCCGGACTTCGAGGGGCCGCTCGATCTGCACCTGGTCAAGAAGCACGTGGCGCTGCACCTCATGGGCCGCCCGGTCGGCGTGGGGTTCATGGCTTTTCTGAAGGTGAGCGACCCGGCGCTGTGCAACCGGGTCATCAAGGTCATCTCCATCGACGGCGGCGCCGGGACCGACGAGCGCTGCCCTGTGCAACAGAAGAGAGAGCTGGCCAGGAAGAGGACAAACGGGGAGCGGACCGCCATGTCCTCAGCGTAGTGCCTGGGCGGTTTGGCCGGCAACCGGCTCAGCTGAACGCTGCTGTGCATGCTGGATGTCCCCTACGGCCAAACCCCAGCCCGACTCCTGTGCTATGTAAGAAAGCATGTCGCTGCGCTTCAACGTCTCGGGCCCCTGCCGCCCAGGCGATCACTACATGCTGCCGCCGCTGCGGCGCATTCCCACCGTGCGTGGGCTGGTCGACAATAAGGCGTACTTCGTGCTGCGCGCGCCGCGGCAGGTGGGCAAGACCACGGCTCTGCTCACCATGGCCCAGGCGCTGACCAGCGAGGGGAAGTACGTCGCGGCGATGCTGTCGATGGAGACCGGTGCCCCCTTCGGCCAGGAGGTAGGCCTGGCAGAGGGGGCGATCCTGACGAACTGGCACAGGACCGCCGGCTGGCAGCTCCCCAGGGACCTGCAGCCGCCGCCGTGGCCCGCCGCCCCGCCGGGCTCCGGTATCGCGGTCGCGCTGGCGGCCTGGGCTGCCGCCGCTCCCCGTCCGCTGGTGGTCTTTCTGGATGAGATCGACGCCCTGCACGACATCACCCTGGTAGCGATCCTGCGGCAGCTCCGCGATGGCGCCAACGGACGCCCGCAGGGCTTCCCGTGGTCCCTGGCGCTGTGCGGAGTGCGGGACGTGCGGGACTACAAGATCAAGGCCGGTGGCGCCCCAGAGGTCCGGGCCCACGGCGCCAGCCCCTTCAACATTAAGGACGAGTCGCTAACCCTGCTCAGCTTCACCGAGGGCGAGGTGGCCGAGCTGCTGCAGCAGCATACCGCCGACACTGGCCAGGTCTTCGAGCCCCAGGCGCTGCGCCGGGTCTTCGAGCTGACTCAGGGGCAACCCTGGCTGGTCAACGCCCTGGCGCGGCAGCTCGTCGAGGTATTGGTGCCGGACCAGGCCCAGGCGGTCACCGCGGACCACGTCGAGGCCGCTCGGGAGATCCTGATCCAGCGGCGGGACACGCACATCGACTCGCTGGCGGACAAGCTGCACGAGTTCCGGGTGCGGCGGATCATCGAGCCGATCCTGGTGGGCGGGTTCGTGCAGAACGACGTCATGAACGACGACCTGATGTACGTGCGGGATCTGGGGCTGATCGCGCCCAGTGCCCCGGTGCGGATTGCCAACCCGATTTACCAGGAGGTGATCCCCAGGTCCCTGTCGTACGTGGCCCAGGAGTTCTTGGATCAGCGGGCTGCGTGGTACCAGCGGCCTGAGGGAGGCCTGGACATGGTGCTGCTGCTGGCGGCGTTCCAGGAATTCTTCGCCGAGAACAGCGAGGCCTGGATGCAGCGCTTCGACTACCAGGAGGCCGGGCCGCATCTTTTGCTCATGGCCTTCTTGCAACGGATTGTCAACGGCGGTGGGCGCATCATGCGGGAGTTCGCGGTGGGCTCGGGTCGGGCGGACCTGGTCGTGCACTACGCGGGGCGGCGCCACGTCATCGAGCTGAAGTTGCGCCGGGGCGACCAGACCGAGGAGCAGGGTGTGGGGCAACTATCGGCCTACCTGCAGCGGCTGGGCGAAAGCGAGGGGTTTTTGGTGATCTTCGACCGGCGACGGGGCCGGAGCTGGGCTGACAAGCTCGACCTGCGGGAGATCGCGGGCACCGGCGGCGAGCGGATCTACCTGTTCGCCATGTAAATCGGGATGCGCTCACATGGCGGGGCACATCGGGCTGGCGGAACCGGCCTATACTGCGGCGATGGGTACCCTGCGGGAAGCGAAGCTGGTCTTCATCGGCGCTGACAAGTCGGACCACTCGCATGTGCTGTCCTTGGAGACGCGCCTTCAGCCCCTGTACAAAAACGGCACCCTGCGCGACCCGCCGAGCGCCGGGGAGTACACCGCTGATCGTCTGAAGCAGGCAGACCTTATCATTTTACTGATCAGCACAGACTATCTCGCCGACCCGGGTTGCGTCGCCGAGACGGCGGAGGCCATGAAGCGGCGCCGTCAGGGACAGGCGTGGGTGTTGCCCGTGGCGCTTCGTCCCACCCTGTGGGACGGGGCCCCCTTCGACGGCCTTCAGCCACTGCCCCGGGGCCGATCGATCGTCCAGGAAGGCACCGCCAGCGACGAGGCATGGCTGGAAGTCGAAAAAGCCATCCGCGATCACCTCGCCGCCCCGCCCGGCCAACACCCACGCGCCGCGGCAGCCGCTCCCGCCCCCTCCGCGCCAGCCGCTCATGCCCCCTCCGCGCCCTCCCCCTCCGGGTACCGCGACCGGCGCGATCTCCACGTCCAGTTCCTGAGCGGGCCCTCGCCCCAGATCCTCTACGCCCACTCCCCGGGCGGCGCCGAGATCGACCGCGTCCCCGGCCGCCCGCTCCCCACCGCCGCGCCCACCGGCGAGTCCCTCTTCGACTTCCTGTTCCCCGACCCCGCCGTCGCCGACCGCATCTTTGAGCGTCTCTTCAACACGCCGGGCGCGCCCACCCGCTACCCGGTTCGCGTGCGCATCAGCGCCGACCACCCTGCCGCCCTGTCCCTGCCCTGGCACACCGCCCGCTGGCGCACCTGGCACATGTCCGGCGACGAGATCGCCTGGACCTTCGAGCACTGCCCCGTGCTCCGCCCCACCGGCCACGTCGATCTCCTCTCCCCGGCCCGCATCGTC
>JBBRLA010000836.1:0-3231 GCA_038231615.1 Polyangia bacterium
CAGGCGCACATGGAAATGATCCAGGTGGCCCCAGAACGGGCGCACCTTGCGCAGCCATTCCGCCTCGGGAGCGGCCAGGCACAGGGCCTGCTTGATCGTCGGATGCACGAAGATCCGCTCGATCTCGGGGAACGAGGCGGCCAGTTCCAGGGCCCGCGCCCGGCCCGGGAGCGGCGCCGCCTTGCCGTCGACTTCCAGCACCAGGTCCGCGTCCAGGCCGTTCTGGTGGCTGCGGTGCCCCGAGGGAGTCGGTCCGCCTCGCGGTTGCCCCAGATCGCCCACCTCCAGCACCCCGAGCTTCTCCTGGCTGATCTTTTCGCCCATCGACTGGATGAAGCCCACCAGCAGGGGATGGCCGAAGAAGCGCCGACGCTCGGGCTTGCTGATCCGGTAGCCGGTCCCGGAGCGAGGCAGGGTGGCGGCCCCGGCCAGGCAGCCGGCGTTGTACGAGCCGATGGCCTGCGCCGGTTCCCGCGACGGGCGCCGGACCAGGCTGAAGGGGTTCTTCGGTGGCGCGGCGGAAAGCTCGATGGGCAGCACGGCCAGAAGAGCGAAGATCCAGCCGGCCGCCCGTGGGTGAAGCAGGTCGATCACAGGCTCATCTAATAATAGCATAGCAGTGGGCCTGCTGCCTGCTGCCTGCCAACCCGTGTTCGCCGGATCCGGCGGGCGCTACCCTGCCGGGATTGGTGGTAGGCTGACGGACGATGAGTGCCGACACCAAGGACCGCCCCCAGCAGATGATCCGCGCCTACGGGGACCGCAAGGGCGATGGGCGCATCCAGCTTTCCTTCACGCTGCCGGTGCCCGCGTCGGGGCGCGCCAAGGAGGCGGCCGCGCGCTTCTGCCAGGCCATGGGGCTGTCCCAGGTGCTGGTGGTGACGATGGAGCCGGCGGGCAGCGAGTTCAGCTTTTTCGTGGTCTATGCCACCGCGGACGTGACGCTCGACTTTGGCCAGATCGACGTCCCCGAGGTGACCACGCCGCAGTGGGACTACAAGCAGGTCAACAAGCTGATCAAAGAGAAACTCGGGCGCAAGGTGGTGGTCGTCGGGGCCTGCACCGGCTCGGACGCTCACACCGTGGGCATTGACGCGATCCTGAACATGAAGGGATATGCCGGAGACAAGGGGCTGGAGGCCTACCCCTGGTTCGACACCCACAACCTGGGCGCGCAAGTGGACAACGCGGCGCTTTTGACCCGGGCCCGGGAGCTGTCGGCGGACGCCATTCTGGTCTCGCAGATCATCACCCAGCGCGAGGTCCACAAGGAGAACAGCCAGGCCCTCATCGAACTGGCCCGCAAGCAGGGCATGCGCCACGTGCTTTTCCTTCTGGGCGGCCCGCGCATCGATCACAAGCTGGCCCGGGAACTGGGCTTCGACGCCGGCTTCGGCCCGGGGACGCGACCCTTCCAGGTGGCGGGCTACATCGTGGACCAGCTCCTCTCCCGGCAGCAGGAGGGCCCGCCTCAGGGCGAAAGGTAGGCGATGCGGCCCGGCTTGGGGCATCATTCCTACTCATGACCCTTGCCGCCACCTTCGCCCCGCCGCAAAAGGCCCTGATCGTCGCCGCCGGACAGGGCCGCCGGCTCAGCCCCTACACCGACGACCGCCCCAAATGCCTGGTGGACATTGCCGGCCAGCCCATCCTCCGCCGGCAAATCGAGGCCTATCGCCGGGTCGGCGTCACCGAGTTCGTCATCGTCCGCGGCTACCTGGGCGACCGCCTGACCGCCGCCCTGCGGGACGAGCCGGGGGTGCGCTTCATCGACAACCCAGACTTTCGCGACAACAACATCCTGGTCTCGCTGATGTACGCCGCCGACGAGATGGACGGGGGCTTTTACTTCAGCTACTCCGACATCGTCTTCCGCCCCGAGGTGGTGGCCGCGGTGCGCGACGGCGGGGGCGAGCTTTGCCTTTCGGTCGACCCCTTCTGGGCCGAGGCCTATGAGGGCCGCACCGACCACCCGGTCAGCGAGGCCGAACTCTGCGCGGTCACCGCCGGCCGCGTCACCGCCGTGGGCAAACGGGTGGTCCCGGCAAAACAGGCCCACGGGGAATTCATCGGCCTGCTTCGCGCCACCGCCGCCGGGGCCGCGCGCCTGCGGGAGACCTATGCAACCCGCCTGGCCACCATCGGACTTTCGGGCCCCTACGGCAGGGCGTCGTGCCTGCAGGTGGCGTATCTGTCGGATCTCTTGAACGACGTGATCGAGCAGGGCGCCGATGTGCGCCCGGCGGACATCACCCGCCCGTCGAGCTGGCGCGAGATCGACACGATGCAGGACCTGCACCGGGCTGCCGCGGTCGTCGACTGGTAATACGGAGCCAACCATGAAGATCCTCATCGCCGACTCCTTCAGCGAGCGCCATCTGGACGGCTTTCGCCGGCTCGGGTTGGAGGTCGAATACCGGCCGCAGTTAGGCGCCGCGGACCTGCCCGGGGCGCTGCGCGGGGTCCACATCCTGGTGGTCCGCTCGACGCAGGTCACCGCCGACGCGGTTGCGGCCGCCCCCGATCTGGGCCTGGTCGTGCGCGCCGGCGCGGGGGTCAACACCATCGATCGCCAGGCCGCCTCCGAGCGCGGCGTCTTTGTCGCCAACTGCCCCGGGCAGAACGCGGTGGCGGTGGCCGAGCTGACGTTGGGCCTCTTGCTTTCCATCGACCGCCGCATTCCCGATCAGGTGCGGGACCTGCGCGCCGGGGCGTGGAACAAGAAGGAGTACGGCAAGGCAGAGGGGCTTTATGGCCGCACCCTGGGCGTCATCGGCGCCGGGGCCGTCGGGCTGGCGGTGATCTCCCGGGCGCGGGCCTTCGGCATGCCGGTGGTGTGCTGGTCCCGTTCGCTGACCGTCGAGCGGGCCCGTGCCCTTTCGGTGACCCGCGCCGAGACCGTCGCCGAACTCTGCGGTCTGTCGGATGGGGTGACGGTCCATGTGGCCCTGGCGCCGGAGACCAAGGGGCTTTTGGGCGAAGCGGCGTTCTCGCGGATGCGCCCGCGGGCGATCTTCATCAATACTTCGCGCGCCGAGGTGGTGGATGTCGCGGCGATGCGGCAGGCGGTCGCCGACAAGGGGCTGCGGGTGGCGCTGGACGTCTTCGAGCAGGAGCCGGAGGCCGCCGCCGGGGCCTTCGCCGACGACATCATCAAGCTCCCCGGGGTCTACGGCAGCCACCACATCGGGGCCTCCACCGAGCAGGCGCAGGGCGCCATCGCGGACGAGA
>JBBRLA010000837.1:0-3231 GCA_038231615.1 Polyangia bacterium
ATCGGCCCACCGCGGGCGGGGAGGTCACGGCACCTGCGGACACCGCGGCACACGCGGAGCTGATCGCCGCAGAACGGAGGCCTGCCGAAGGGGACCTGGACCCGCGCCACCGAGCGCTGCTGGCGGAGTACCTGGCCGTCGGGGGCCGCAACCTCTACGAGCTGCTCGACGTGCCGCGGAGCGCCCAAGCTGCGTTGATCCAGGAGGCGCACAAGGCGGCCATGGAGCGGTTGTCCCCAGAGCGCTTCATCGATCTGGATCTGGGGCCCGACTACAGCAAGATCTCCGAGTTGCGTGAGCGCTACAGCCATGCTCTGTCGATCCTATATTCCCCCCTGCGGCAGTCGGTCTACGACCACGATCTGGCCAAGGCGGAGGAGGTCAGCCCGCGCGTGATCGAGGCGGAAATCCTGTTTCGCAAGGCCGAGGCGCTGGTGGGGAGTGGCGACCTGGATCAGGCGCTCTCGCTCTTGCAGCAGGCCGTGGCACTGGGCCCGGATCAAGCAGACTACCACGCGCTTCTGGGCTGGCTGCACTTCCTTTGCGGGCGGCACGCAGGGGCCGGGGTCGGCGAGGCGGCGCAGGTGGCCTGGCCCCACCTGTCGCGGGCCCTGTTCATCGACGATGGTCACGTCCCGGCGCACGCCAGCTCGGGGCACATCGCGGTGGCGCTGGGGCAGGACGAGGTCGCGTCGCAGCACTTCGAGAGGGCGCTGGACCTCGATCCCGACCGGCAGGACGTGCTCTGCGGGCTGGAGCAGGCCCTAGGCCGCCTGTCGCAGTGGCAGCGCCTGGCGCAGCGATATCAGAAGATGCTGCGGCGGCTGGTCGGTCGGAACCAGGGGAAGCGGGCGCACAAGGCACAGGCCGTGCTGCTGCGCAAGCTGGCGCACCTTCACGATGGCGTATTGCACGATCGCGACGCTGCGCGGCGGGTGATCGTCAGCCTGGTGGAACTGTTTCCCGGGGACCCGGACGCGCGAGAGCTGCTCGCGCAGATGGGGCGGGTTCACGACGAACCCTGGCAGCAGGAGGTGCAGCTCCTGCTGCAGGCGTGGGAGAAGGACCCGGGCGATGGGGCGGCGGGGCGGGCGCTTTTCGACCTGTACATGAAGGCCTCCGACAGGCATTCCGGGCGCGAGTTGGACGCAGCCTATCTTTGCGCGGCGGTCCTGTGCTGGCGGGAGCAAGGGGACGAGGTGGCGCTCGACGTCTACAGGCGGTGCCGGCCGCGGTTCCTCATGCGCACGCAGGGGCCGATCGGAGCGCCAATCCTGCGCCTGCTGCATACTGGGGGCGAAGCCCCTTCGCCGGGGGGCGAGGTCACTTCGATCGATCGATTCCTCGGGCGCCTGTCCTCCGTGGTTTTGGCGGCAAATGCGTCGGATGGTCTGCAGGCGATGGAGCGGTTGTCGGCGGGGACCGAGAATACCGACTTCGACCGGGTGGCCGGCTACGTGTCGCAATTGATGCAGCTGGTCTGGCCGCCTTTCCATAGCAGCCCGAGGCGCCCGATCGAGGGCCTCGTGTCGGTGCAGGGTTCGAGCTGGCGCAACGAGGTAAGCGTTTGCTGCTGGCCGCTGGCCGTGCTGCTGGGCCCCGATGTGCTCGGCGAGACGGATCGGCTGGGCCTCTCGTTCACCCTGTCGCGAACGTCGATGCTGCTGTGCGCGGAGGCGCTGCCGGCCCTGGGAATGTCGCAGGAGCGACTGAAGCTCCTTCTGGACGCGATGATCGCCTCGGTGCGCCCCGGGCTCTTGCCCGAGCGGCAGCCCCACGAGGGGACCTGGGCGGACCTGGGCAGGCTGGACGCCAGCCACATGCACGAGTTCAGCAGGATGGTGGATGGGCTGCTGCCGCAGCTCCTCTCTCTGGACGTCGGCGCCTGGCAGCGGGAAGTAAGCCGCCGCGCCGATCGCCTGGGCCTGCTTCTATGCAACGACGTGGAGACCGCCGCCCGGCTCTGCGCGGGGCGGAAGGAAGACGTCGGCGCCGAACATGCGATCCTCTCGTTCGCCCTCTCCGATGAGTATCTGGAGGCTCGAGCCGCGCTGGGGTTCAGCGTCCATGTCTGATTTCATGTGGTTCCCTCGCCTTTTTGAATCTTTCCAGTGCTAGGTTGTCGCAGGAGGCATCCATGGCCAAAGGGCAGAACAAGCCGAAGACGAACAACAAACCCAAACTGACCATCAAGGAAAAGAAGGAGAAGGAGAAGAAAAAGCAGGCCGAGAAGGCTGCTGCGCCGAAGAAGTAGCACCTCTGGTCATTCCGCACCGTCGTTCGCTCCTACCTGTACGCCCTGCGCCCATTCGGTCCCACGTTCAGGGTCCACTTCACGCCTAACAAAAGAACCGCCCATCTCAGGATGGGGATCGCAATGAGCCAGTTGCACGGATGCGGGCCTGAATCAGCAGGTGAGGGCCAGACTCCGCATCCGAAACCGGGGAGATCCCCTCGAAAGGATGAATTTTGTTGAGATGAGGGGCCGTCTGAAGGCTGGCACGATAGCTGCCTAGTGTAACCTTTGAACGCAGCAAAACCCGACCATGGAGCGATTGACATGAAGACGATCCACGACTTTCTTGCGGATGAAGCCGGCTTCAACGGCGCCGAGAAGGCCTTACTGGTCTGTGTGGCTCTGGCGATCGTCTTGCTGGTCGGCAAGGCCATCTACGACGGTGCCAACAAGGCGGGCGATGATGCCAAGCGATTCCTGGAAGCTAACCCGCTGAAGGGCTGACCCGGCCGCGGCAGGCCCCACGGACTCAAGGACGACCTGTGGTCTAGTGTGCGCTGCAGGCCGGTGGACAAACCATCAGATGAGTCAACAAATGTCCTTGACTGCAAGTATTCGCTCTGAATATTGTAAGCCAGCCGAGGGTGTAGTACCTTGCTAGGTCTATAGTCCACGCTGTAGATCTCTACCTTGGTCCGGGATGGCTGCGGTCGCAAGGGTGGGATTTTGGCGAAAGCGGCCTTTGCGCGGAAGACTACTGAACCGATGGCATCAACCCGCCGTGTGGCGAGCCCCCCCGACCGATCCGGAGAGACGTGGAACCTCCTTTACCGCTTGGCGCAGCATTGGCCGCTGGCGCTGACGAGCGGCGTCTTTCTGGCCTGTCTGGGCTTCGTCTACGCCCGTGGCTACGAGCCGGTCTATCACGCCGAGGCGCAGGTCCGGGTGGGGGATAACCTCGACGCCCATCTGGGCACCGGGCAAAAGGACGACGG
>JBBRLA010000838.1:0-3225 GCA_038231615.1 Polyangia bacterium
ACCCCGGATCAGGTCTCGGGTCCGGAGACCCGCTACGCCACCAACGCCCTTTTGCTGCCCGGCAGCAACAGCTACGCCATCAGCATCGATGGCGACGTCAAGACCGATGGCAGCCCCAAGACCCAGAACCAGCTCAAGTCGATCGTCGGGGCGATCTCCGCCGCCGGCTTCGACCTCCAGGGGCCGGTGGACATGGCCGTGAAGGCCGGGGAAGCGGTCTTCCTGATCGCCGAGAAGTCCGCGGACCTGACCAGCAGTTGCGCCACGGTCACCATGAACCTGGCCAAGAAGCCGGCCATGCCGCCGACATTCGGTGGCAGCGACAACTTCGCCATCGACGCCGGCCAGATGGCGGCCAGCCTCATCGGTCAGATCACCAATTCCAAGTTGAATACCACGCTGCCCAAGGACCAGACCGGCGCCCAGGTGCAGACCATCGTCATCAAGCTCCCACTGGCGGGCGGCATGCTGCCGCTCACCATCTACGGGGCCCACGTGCAGGGGCAGCTCAGCCCCGCCGGCATCATGAGCGGCGAGATCCACGGCGTCATCCGCCAGGCCGACATCAATTCGATGATCATCCCGGCGATCGCCGATCTCTTGACCAACCAGATCCACAAGGACCCCACCGGCGGCACCACCGGGACCATCGTCAAGCTCTTCGAGGACATGACCAACCCGGCCACGATCGCCAAGTGCATGGTGATGGCCGACTGCTGCGCCAAGAGCCCGACCACCTGCAAGATCCTCCCGGACGAGGTCAAGAACAACTCCCTCATCCAGAACGTGCTGGCGCCTGACGTGCAGGCCTTCACCGGCACCACCTGGATGCCCGTGCCCAAGGGCACGATGAAGGACTCCCTGTCGGTGGGCCTGGGCTTCACCGCGGTGAAGGACACCTTCCAGTAGCCGTTCATCACCGGAAGGGAGCGGCGGCACCGTCCGCCGGCCGCTCCCTTGCGTCAACATGAGCCTGAGCGCAGAAGACGCGCGCCAGGCGCTGCCGCACACCCTGTGCTAGCATCAGTTGCGATGCCAGTGTCCGTCTTCATCAGCCACAGTCACAAAGATGAACCATTTCTTGATGAGCTGAAGCTCATGCGGGCATTGAAACGCGGATCGCCCCACATTGACAGTGCCGCCGCCCGCGGGGTATGACCCGGCGTCGTCCCACCTGTCTTCCGAGTTGGCCCCATGAGCGACTTCAGCCCCCACACCTACGTTGCCATCCTCGCGGGAGGCGGCGGCACCCGCCTCTGGCCGCAAAGCCGGCGGCGGCGCCCCAAGCAGTTCCTCCCTTTGCTGCCCGGGGGTGAGACCCTGCTTGGGGCCACCGTGCGGCGCACGTTGGCCCTGTGCCCCATCGAGCGCACCCTGGTGGTCACCGCTGCGTCCCAGGTCGAGGAGGTGCGACAGACCGTCCCGGACCTGCCCGAGGGCAACATCCTGGTCGAACCCATCGGACGCAACACCGCCCCCTGCATCGGCCTCGCCGCCCTCTTCTTGTCTCGGCGCGACCCCCAGGCGGTGCTGGCGGTGCTCCCCTCCGACCACCACATCGGCGACGAGCCGGCCTTCATCCGGGTGCTGGCCGCGGCCCTGTCTGCCGCCCGGGAGGGCCACGTCGTCACCGTGGGCATCCGCCCCACCCGCCCGGAGACCGGCTACGGCTACATCCAGGTCGCCGGCCCCGACCCGGCCGGGGAAGCGGGCCTTTACCTGGTAAAGGCCTTCGTCGAGAAGCCCGACCGCGACCAGGCCGCCGCCTATCTGTCCGCCGGCACCTACCTGTGGAACTCGGGGATGTTCTTTTTCTCCGCGGCGCGCATCCTTCGGGAGCTGCGGACGCACCTGCCCGCCCTTTCCGACCTTCTCGACGAGCTGCGCGAGCACCCCGAGCGCACCGCTGCCCGCTACCCCCAGGCCCCGGCCATCTCCATCGACTACGCGGTCATGGAGAAACTCGGCACGGGGAGGGCCAAGAATGATCTCGATGCTGCCGCCGCCATCCGGGTCATCGAAGGGGATTTCGGCTGGAACGACGTGGGCTCCTTCGCCGCCCTGGCCGACCTGCATCCCGGGGACCCGGACCACAACCACGTCCTCCTCGACCCGGTCGGCCCCGGGGACGGCGGCCTCGCCCCAAAGCCGGTGCTCCTGCGATCCTCCGGCAACATCGTCTGGGCCAGCACCGGGCAGCTTGTCAGCACCATCGGCATCAGCGACCTGGTCATCACGGTGACCGAGGACGCGGTGCTGATCATGCCCCGGGAAAAGGCACAGGAGGTCCGCGACGTGGTCGACGTCCTGTCCCACGGCGGCGGGGAACGCTACCTATGATCGTGAAGCGCCGCAGGCGCCGCGGTCCTTCTCTCGTGGAGCGCCGCAGGCGCCGCGGTCCTTCTCTCGCAAAGCGCCGCAGGCGCCGCCCATGAACCCCCGGGTCTTCCGAGAGTACGACATTCGCGGCGTCTCTGGACGGGATCTCACCGACGATTTCACCACTGACCTGGGGCGGGCGCTGGGGACCTACCTGCGCCGCGCCGGGGCGAAAAACATGGCCCTGGGCCGCGACTGCCGCCTGGACTCGCCGCGGCTGCACCACGCCCTGCTCACCGGCCTTCTGCAGACCGGCATCGAGGTCCTCGACGTGGGCGTGGTCCCCACCCCGTTGCTCTACTTCGCCACCCATCACCTGAGCACCGGGGGCGGCGCCCAGATCACCGGCAGCCACAACCCGCCAGAAGACAACGGCTTCAAGCTCCTGCGCGGCCAGGCGTCTCTGCACGGACCGGAGCTGCAGAAGCTGCGGGCGATGATCGAGCAGCGCGACTTCGATCTGGAACCAGGCGACGCCGGCATGCGCACCGCCCGCGCCGTCCCCATCGCCATCCATGAGGCCTACCAGCACTTCGCCCTGGCGCGCCTGTTCCCCGGGCCGCGCCGCTTCAAGGTGGTGCTGGACGCCGGCAACGGCACCGGCGGGGTGGACGCAGTGCCCCTGCTCTCCGCCATGGGCTTCGATGTCACGCCGCTTTATTGCGAGATGGACGGCACCTTCCCCCACCACCACCCCGACCCCACCATCCCGGAGAACTTCGCCGACTTGAAACAGGCGGTGGCCCGAGAGGGGGCCGAGCTGGGCATCGCCCTGGACGGCGACGCCGACCGCATCGGGGTGGTGGACAGCCGCGGGCGCATCATCTGGGGCGATCAGCTTCTCAT
>JBBRLA010000839.1:0-3217 GCA_038231615.1 Polyangia bacterium
ACGGTCACCGTATTGACCGGGGCCTCCGCCGCCGCGGAGGTCTGGGCTGGGGAAGGGGGGGCTTCGGGTGGTACGATCACCGTACTGCCCGGGGTCTGAGCAGGGGAAGGGGGGGCATCGGGCGGTACGGTCACCGTATTAGCCGGGGCCTCCACTGTCGCGGAGGTCTGGGCAGGGGAAGGGGGAGCTTCGGGCGGTACGGTCACCGTACTGCCCGGGGCCCCGGAGTCCGCTGTCGCGGTGGCGCTGTACCCCGGCTAGGAGTTTGTCGCCGCTGCCGCGGAGCGGTCATCGTGGGGTTGTTGCCGCCGGTCCACGCCCGGTTCCGGCGGCGCGGGTGGGTCCTTCTCCGCGCCCCAGGTCATCATTACCCCGGCCAGGCGCTCGCGCACCGCCTTTGCTTGCAGCACCTCATCGAGCAGGTCCCGTTCCTCCAGGGACACGAGCATCTTCACCAGCTTCTCGGTGGCCTCCTCCATCGCCGTGGGCAGGACCGCCTGGATGGCCGCCTCCAGTCCGTCCTCGGTGAGCAGCGCCTCCAATCCATCCTCCCGCAGCTTGCGCAAGAGCCCCTGGCGCACCCGCTCCATCTGCCTGGGCTTCCACGTCTTTTGCCCCTGCTCTTCCAGGTGTTCCAAAAGTGCCTGCTGAATCTCCTCGGGCAGCGCCTCCTGCTCTCCCGATCGCTCGCGCATGAAGATCTGCGCCACCGTTTCGGCGGAGACGTGGGCCAGCGCCTCGGCCTGCTCGTCGGTCAGGTGGATTGCCACCAGGCAAAAGATGTTCTGTTGGGTGTGGGCATAGCCGCCCTCATGGCGGATGCACGTCTCGGCGTCGGCGTAGCCGAGCACCGTGTGAAGCTCTTTCTCCTTGATCAGCAGAAAGAGCGCGCCGCGCTCGAAGGCATGACCCAGGGTGCGCCGCCTTGCCCTCTCCTTGCCGAGTTCGCGGTGGCGGCGGTGCTCCTTCAGATCGTTGTTCAACCGCCGCTTGGCTTCCAGCGCGTCGGGTACGAGGTCACGGCCGCCGGGGCGGCGATCGGGTTCCAGGGTGGATACGGAATGGTCCATCCCCTTCAAATAGGCACATCAGGGCAGCCGACAAGGGCTGATGAAAAGAATCTGGGCACGCTTTCCCTATAGGAACGCCGTCGTCTTTCCGGGCAAGAAGGCCTGGTTCATGACGTCCCGTTTCAGTGGATCGCGGCGCTGCTCGATGGGGTAGCCTTCTCTTCTGACAATGAGGTTTTTCGAGTACCATGATCCAATGAACCGGGTGCCCCATGATTCCCACAAGGAGTGGAGCCCCCCGAAAGAGATAGCCGAATACCGGCTGGTCCGCCTGCTGGGACGCGGGGCGATGGGGGAGGTGTATCTGGGTCATGACTCCATCCTGGACCGACATGTCGCGGTGAAATTCCTCTCGGCAGTGAGCCCCGACGAGTCCCAGCGGGAACGCTTCCTGGTCGAGGCCCGCGCCATTGCCCGCCTACAGCACCCCAACGTGGTCTACATCTACCGCGTGGGCGAGATCGAAGGGCGCCCCTATATCGTCTCCGAGTTCATCCGCGGCAAGAGCCTGGACCAGTTCCTGCTGCCGCTGCCATGGGAGCGGGTGCTGACCATCGCCCACGGCCTTGCCCGCGGGCTCCACGCGGTCCACCGGAGCGGGGTGGTCCACCGGGACATCAAGCCGGCCAACATCATGATCAGCGAGGAGGGAGAGGCCAAGCTGCTGGACTTCGGCTTGGCCAAGCTGGTGGACGTGCTGCCCCGCGCCCCTAGCATGACCGGCTCGATGATGGAATCGGCCAGCCGGCGCGACCTGAAGAGCATGTTGTCCAAGGCGCTGGCCCACACCAGCGAGGGCCAGGTGCTGGCGGCGTCGCCGGAGCTGACCCGCACGGGGGCGCTTTTGGGGACCCCGCTGTACATGGCCCCCGAGGTGTGGAACGGTGAGCGTGCCTCTCCGCGGTCCGACATCTACTCGCTGGGCGCGGTGCTTTATGAGATCTGCACGGGCGGACCGCCTTTCCAGGCGCTGACCATGGAAGGCCTGTGCCGAGCGGTGCAGCAAGCGGATCCGGTGCCGCTTCTTTCAATCTCGCCGGAGATCGCCCCTGGGTTTGGCGAGATCGTCGAGCGCTGCTTGCAACGGGACCCGGCGCTGCGCTTTCCATCCGCCGAGGCGCTGGAGCAGGCGCTGTCCGGGCTGTCGCGCAATAACCCCTCGCTGGCGCCGCCGTTGCCTCCGGCAGCGGCCCACTCCACGACAGTTCCCGGGGCGCAACATGCCCGATCGTGGCTGCCCTGGTCGATCGCCGGTACTCTGGGGCTTTTGGCGATGGTCGGGGGCTGGGAACTGCGGGCGCACCGAGCCGGGCCGAAGCCAGCCGGGACCGACCCAGGCGGGCCGGGCCCCTTGCGCCCCAAGATGGTGGCGGTCCCGATCCAGCCGGGCTTGTTCACCATGGGCAGCCCTGAAGACGAGGTCGGCAGGGACCTCGATGAGCAGCAGCACGAGGTCCGCATCACCCACCCCTACCTGCTGGCGGAGAGCGAGGTCACGCTCGGGCAGTACCATCAGGTGATGGGCGACCCGATGCCCGGCGGAGACCCCAACCTGCCGGCGGTCAAGGTCAGCTGGCTGGACGCCGTGCAGTACTGCAACCAACTTTCGCACAAGGAGGGGCTGGAGCCATGCTACACGGTCCTGAGCGGGATCGTCGGCTGGCCCACCGGCCTGCGCTGCCGCGGCTACCGCCTGCCGACCGAGGCGGAGTGGGAGTACGCGGCGCGGGCGGGAGAGCACTGGGTGGTGGCGGGCGGCGAGTCCCCGGACGCCATCGGCTGGTACGCCGCCAACGCCCAGGGCTTGCAGCGAGTGAAGACCCGGAACGCCAACGCCTGGGCGATTTATGACATGTCCGGCAACGCCTGGGAGTGGGTCTGGGATTGGTACGATGCATACCCAGGCCCCAGCGTCGATCCTCTCGGGCCCCGCCTGGGCGTCGAGCGGGTGAATCGCGGCGGCGGATGGATCGACGATCCGCGGCAATTGCGGGTGGCCAACCGTAGCCGGAACTCCCCGGATGTGCGCCTGATCATCCTGGGCTTCCGCATCGCCCGCTCGGGGCCGGGATGAGTGGCGAAACCGATCGGCTCAAGGCACTGAATGAAGTGCAGGCCCCCCTCCTTTCGCGCTGCGCCACGGCCTG
>JBBRLA010000840.1:0-3205 GCA_038231615.1 Polyangia bacterium
CGGTGGAAGTCGTCGATCAGAAGGTGCCCGCCATCGCTGAAGTTGGACGACAGAATCTTTTCGAGGGCGGCGGCGCCTGGCTCGTTCTTGCCCTGGAGCCAGACCGAGCGCCGGTCGAGCCCATGGATAACTCGCTTCACGGCGGTGGTCTTGCCGACCCCGGAGGGGCCCTCGACGATCAGTCCCTGTCCCATAAAGCCCAGACGGGCCTCGATCTCCTGGAGTTGGGAAGGGGCGACGAAGTTGATGTCGGGCTGACCGACCGTGCGGAAGATCTGGTCGAGGCGCTTGATCTCCTTCAGCAGCGGAGGGGCAGGTCGTTCTTCGGTCAACCCCGGCCTGATAGGTTCACGGAGCGAGGAAGCGACACGACGCGAGGACGAGGGGAACTGGATCGTCCGCCGGATGCCCTGTACGACGTCGAGCCAGGCCTGGTCTTGGTCGGCCCAGAGCGCGACCGGCTTGCCGTCCCCTGGCAGGGCCTGGAAACTGCCGAGCGGCGTCGATTCCCAGAGCACCGGGCGCAGGATGATGGGGATGATCTCGCCGGCCCCCATGCGCTGTCGGTGGAGCGCGGTCTTCAGGAGGTCGTTGGTCCGATCGGATGAAAAGAAGTCGGAGCTGAGCAGGAGCAGGACGATGTCCGCCTCATCCAGGAGGCGCGAAAGGGCTGCACCCCGCTCCTCGCCGGGCAGGATGTCTTGTTCGGAGCGAAGCTGGAGGATGCCGCGGGCTTCGAGAGGCGCCAGATGTCCCGCCAGTCGAAGGAAGGAGGGACGGTCGCTCTCGGCGTAATCGGCGAAAAGGCGGGTCGGCTGATCGGGGGTGGGGCCGGTCGAAGCCGTTTGCTCCGTGAAGCGGGCGGCCGCCTCCGTGGGGCGGTCAGTCACCTGCGCGATGGCCTCCCGTGCCTGCGCGGACCCTTCGGGATCGTGCGCGCCGAGCTTTTCGACAAGCTCGCTCGGCTCGATCCGCTCCAGAAGGAGGTTGGTCTTGGCGACCCGGTCCATGCCCTGGGAGAAGCGCCGGTGGACTTCGGGGAAGTAGTCCAGACAAAAGGCGTCCAGGTCACTGTCACTGCGCAGGATCTGGCTGAGCAGCTTTCTGGTCGCGGGCCGTCCGATCTTGGTCTGTGCCATATTGAGCGTTTCCGTCTGTCCGCATGCTAGCACGCCCCTGGTCGGGAGCGGGCAGGCACGGGCCCGCGAGCGACGGGGGCAAAGTCAACCTACAAAGCAGCCCAGGAGCCGGTAGACCTCCGATCGCCAAAGCCCCGAGGGACCGCATGAATTTGAGAGACCGTCGGCGCTGTCCGCGGGCCGGACGCCTGGCCGGGCGTCCGCCGCGGACGTCCCGAACGTCCGCTCTGGCCGGTAGACTTCATCTACAGCAGCTTGCGCAACTCTTGCTCGTCCAGGCCAAAGGCCCGGCACATGGCGCGGATGTAGCTGTCAGGCAGCTCCGTCTTGAGCCCGTTGTGCAGAGAGAACGGATAGCTCCGATCAGCCGACTTCGCCAGCCAATGCGAGCCCGACGAGGGCTTGAGGAGCTTCAGGCCCATCTTCTCCAAAGCCCGGCTTAAATCGCGCGCCTTAACTGGCACGGGTGAAATGCGGGGTCAGCGTGATTTCGTCTTCAAGCTGCCGCGCATTGATGATGATGCGCAGCACCCGCACGGCGGCATCCTCCGCTTCGTCGTACTGAGCCCAGGCTTCCATGGGCGCTGAGCGGAAGAGCAGCGGGGGCCGGCCCTCCTTGACATTGTCCTCGGCGGTCAACTCGATGGCCTCGGCCAGCATGTCCAGGGCGTGAGGAGCGCTGTTGCCGAGGGACATCATGTCCAGCTCCAGGCAGTGGGCCATCCAGGTACCGGGCACATCGGATGCAGGGTGAACAACCACATGCAACCGGTGCTGAAACCGCTTTCTGGAAATACCCATGTGCAAAAATTTACCAACCCACCCCCTGGCATGCAAGGCGGCATTGACTACCTTCGAGAGATTGAACGGATAAGTCATACGGGGGGGTTTAAGCGCCGCCGGTGGACGTTCAATGGGTGTGGGAGGAATTTTTACCTGGGCAGGCTGAGAACAAGGGAGCATGCCCGGCGATAACGCGGATTCCCCTGGACAGTCAAGCGGATAGGCCCTGTACCCCCTTCCATGCCATCGTTTCGTCGGCAGCCATGATTCGGGAAATCACCCTCCAGAACTACAAGGGCTTCGGCGCAAGCACCGTCGTCCCCCTGGAGCCGATCACGGTCTTGGTGGGGGCGAACAACTCGGGGAAGTCCAACTTCATCAGCGTGGGTCGCTTCCTGTCGCGTTCGCCGCCGGGCGAGCTGCTGGAGACCGGCCTGTTCAACGAGATTTTTGGCCCAACCACGGCGCGCTGACTTCTTCGGCGAGGTGCGGCATGCGCCCGAGCACATCCGCCTGGAACAGGGGTAGCGCACAAGGCCGGACATGATTACGCTGGCAACCATGGAAAACAAGGAACAGGTAGGCCACCAGGCACCCGCGATCTACGACACCTTCGACGCATTCTTGCAGGCGGCGATCCGGGAGTACTACAACCGCGGCTGGCAGCGGCCCAACTTCCTGGCGCTCTTGGTAGCCTCGGGGCAGACCGGCTCGATGGCCAAGAGCGCGCTGGGCAGCAGCAGCGGCCTGAAGCGGCTGGCGCTGGGGTCGCTGGGCGTGGTGGCGCTGCGGGTGATCCTGACGCGGGTGCTGACCGGCCCCCTGGGGATCGTGCTGACGGGCGTGTCGATAGCCTCGTTGATCGCGCTCTTCTTGAAAAACCAGAAGGAGATTGCCAGCAAGACCTCGCGCTTCCGCGAACTCATCAACCAGAACCGCGAGCGGTTCGAAGACGCCCAGACCGGCTACCGCCAGAACCGCATGGACGCCCGGGAGCGCAACCTGATGATCGACGGACTGATGAAGCGATTCCTCACGGAGTGCGACGAGATCTGATTCTTCTCTCAGTACACCGGGCTTTGTCGCGCAACGTAAGCGCTCAATGAAGTACGGGTAGCGCGCCAAGCGCGGCGGGGGCAGGCGTGCTGGCATGGCAAGCGGCAGGTGCTGGATGTTGGAAGCAGAGGAGAGAAGAGCAGGTGGGTCAGTGCCGAGGGGTTTTACCAACGGTGCGTCAAAGCCCCGCTGTACAGGCCGGTCAAGGCACAGGCGGAGTCGTGGAG
>JBBRLA010000841.1:0-3178 GCA_038231615.1 Polyangia bacterium
CCGGGTGAGTTCCTGCATCAGCCCCGTCGACAAGGCGTTGAGCTGCTCGGGCCGGTTCAGGGTGATGCGCACCGCGGGGGCCACGTCCTCGACGAGCAGGAAGCTGGGTTCGGCTGGCATGGGTCCATGTACCTCCGCCGGCCATGATAGCGCGACCCGGGAAGAGAGCCAGTCCCCATGAACCCTCGCGATGCCAGGTGACGTCGACCGTTTGCGGTCTGCACCCCGCTTTTTGCTGCGCCGGCCCCGCAATTCCGGTCCCCAGATCGCCCTATGCATGTGGTATGCAGATTGCTTCCGCCCTCCTACAGGAACCGACCGCCTCGCTAGCACAACGCGGTCGATCAAGGAGGTCCTCGTGTCCCAATACCTGTCCACTCCGCGGCCCAGCGCCCGGTCGCTTTGCCAGGCGATTCTGTCCATGACCCTCTGCGCCCTGGCCGCATGCGGGCCCGCTCTCGATGGTGAATCTACCGACCCCACAGCCCCCATCGAGCCGGCGACGGTCTTCGCCCGCGGCGTCGACTACTCGTGGGCGCGCCCCGGCGGCGCTGCGATAAAGGCCAAGGGTTACCACTTCGCCGCCCGCTATCTTTCGCACAACACCACGGGCAAGACGATCACCGCTGGCGAGGTGGCGGACCTTCACGGCCACGGCCTCGGCATCGCGCTGGTGTGGGAAGAAGGCGCCAGCGATGCTCTGGGCGGCAATGCGAGGGGCGTGGCCGATGGACATGCGGCGCTCTCGCAAGCCAACGCGCTGGGCTTCCCCGCCCACCTGCCCATTTACTTCGCGGTGGACTTCGACGCCACGCCCGCCCAGCAGGTGCCAATCGACGCCTACCTGCGCGGTGCCGCGTCGGTGCTGAGCGCCGGTCGCGTCGGCGTCTATGGCGGCTACTATGTCGTCAAGCGCTGCTTCCAGAACGGCACCGCGGCCTTTGGATGGCAGACGCTGGCCTGGAGCGGCGGTCAGGTCTTGCCCGCCGCGCACCTCTATCAAAATGGCGCGTCGGACTTTGGCGGCGGTGCCGATGTGGACGAGGCCCGGCAGGGCAACTACGGCGCCTGGTTCCCCGGCGCCCCCCCGCCCCCGCCGCCACCGGGCTGCGGCAGGCTGCTCCCCGGCGAGAGCCTGCATACCGGGCAGGGCCGCGCATCCTGCGACGGCCGTTTCACCCTGGTCACGCAGTCTGATGGCAACTTGGTGCTCTATCAAAACGGCCACGGCGCCATCTGGGCCTCGAACACCGTCCGTGGGAGCGGCAGCTATACATCGGTGATGCAAACAGACGGCAACTTCGTTCTATACCGAGACGGCGGCAACGCGCTCTGGGCCAGCGGCACGGATGGCCGAGCAGGGTCCTTCCTGGCCATCCAGGACGACGGCAACCTGGTGGTCTACACATCCGGCGGGTCGGCGATCTGGTCGTCTCACACCTGCTGCCGCTGACGCCGGATTGGCTTACCGCCCGACCGAACCCACAGCCGGACTTCCCTTTGAGGAGGAAGAGACAGTGGGTCAGCCGCCTCGTCGGGTTAGAATATCTGGCGCAGCCAGGCGAATGGCCGGTTGCGCTGATGCGCCCGATACAAGAGGATGCCGGTGATACCGCCCGCCAGGGCGAGCACGCCAACCCCGGTCAGGACCGCCGGCAGCGGGTTCTGCTTCACCTTGTCAGCGAGCTTGGACATCTCGTCCATCAGCTCTTGCCCTTTCTGTTCGATGGCGCTCAACGCCTCGCGCAGTGGCTCCCTGATCTTGCTCATCAGGTCGTCATCGGCATGGTCTGGGCCGTGGTTCGACAGGGTCGAGTTGCGGTTGTTGGGGTTGGGGGTAGTGGACGTCGTAGTAGGGGTCATGGAATCCTCCGTGATTCCTCTAAGAGGCAACCTTCGTGCCAGGCTCGCCCATCGAGGCTGTCCGGTGGTTTGCGCTGGATCGGGAGCGGAAAACCACGCATAATTTTCGCCCGCGGCAGCAAGAATTGCGTCGAGCCAAGGCTGTGTGATCGCGCTCCTTCTAGTCGATTCGCGCGGGAGGGGCGGGGGCGGGCGTCTCATTCAGGACAGCCTGCCGTGCGGGCCGGTGATCCTGCCGGCGCTCCATGCGTTCCAGCCGCTGGTTGGATTCGGCGCGGAACTCGCCGAGTTCGCGCAGGATGGTCTCGATGTTGACCTCGTTCTTGAGGTTCACCTGAAAGTCGGTCTCGGCGGTCTTGCGGTCCTTGCGCGCCTCGCGGTTCTGGCTCATGACGATGAGCGGCCCCTGCAGGGCCACCAGGATGGCCAGCACCAAGTTGAAGAATACGAAGGGGTAGGGATCGAAGGGGCTGTGCTGGGCGACGCGCGTGTTGATCACCGTCCAGGCCACGACGGCGAGGAGCAGTCCGACGATGAACGACCAGCTCCCGTTCAGTTCGGCCACGTGGTCCGCCAGGCGGTCCTTCCACGTCAGGCTGCGGTCCAGTTCCTCGACGACGTTCTTGGCCATGCGGCGGGAGAGCATGGCGTTGGTTTCGCGCAGTCGTCCGGCCATCATCTTGAGGATGGCCATGGCTGCCAGGGGGCGTCCGTTCAGGTACTCGGCTAGGCGATCGCGCCCCAGCTCAAGAAGGATCACGTCGGTGGTGGCCAGCACGCTGGCAGAGCGGGGCTTGTCGTCGAAGAGCGAGAGTTCGCCGAAGTATTCCCCGCGGGAGATGTCCTTCAGGGAGATGCGCCGGGAGTCCTCCCCGGGCAAGTGGATGTTCACGTGCCCTTCCGCCACCAGGTACATGGCGCTGGAGGGTTCGCCCTGGTGGAAGATCATCTCCCCGGCGCGGTAGTGGCGTTCGAAGACCTTGTGTGCCAGCGACTCCAGGTCCTCCGGGGTCAGGCCTTCGAAAAGGGGAATGCTGCCGAGCAAGGCGAGCCGGTCCATGGCCGCAGTATACTCGTTAGCGGAGCGAGAGGAGACCCGCCATGACCCCGACCGACATCTTCCTTGCGTCCCGCGATCTTTGCTGCGCGGTGCTGTTCGATGCCGACGGTCGCGAAACGACTTCGCGAAGGGGGGCGCGGGCTTTTGCCCTACTGACCGCCGCCCAGGGGGTTCTTGTTCAGGGCGTTCTTGGCGTCGTCGGCCGCCTTGTTGGCGCCTTCCTTGATCAGGCCCCCGACGAGGAGTATCACGGCC